>JACQPK010000435.1 GCA_016207565.1 Elusimicrobiota bacterium | reverse complement strand
GTCGCCGTCGAGCTTGCCGGAGCCGATATCGGGATTCGCGACCGGGTTGATGGCGAACGTGAAAAAGAGCGCGGGATCGGCCTGTAGGCGCGGCAGGCGGTCGGCCACCCGCACGCCCGGCAGGTTCTCGAGCTGCGGCACGAACGATCTAGGCACCTCGATGAGGTCCGCGTCGCCCACCTGGAGCATCAGCTTGCGCGTCGAGAACTCGGGGACCGTCGCGGCGACGACGCGAGTGAGCTGCGCGGGCTTCCCCCAGTAGCCCGCCGCGCGCTTGAGCACGACCTTCTTGCCCGGGCGGTCCCAGCGCTCGAGCTCGAAGGGGCCCGTCCCGTTCATGTGGCCGAAGAAGTACGACTTCTCGCGCGGGGGGTCGTTGTAGCGCTTCCAGCTCTCCGCCTTGCCGTCCCACTCGCCGTTGGCGATCGCCCACTCCTGGCTCATCACGTACGACCAGCGCGCCAGGATGGACAAGAACGGCCCGAACGGGTCCTTGAGGCGGATCACGACGTTGTCGCCTTCGACGCGGACCGCCTGCTCGGCGTCCTCGAAGCGCGCGACGTGCTGCCCCTTGTCGTCGCGCGTGCTCTGCAGCCCGAGGATCGGCTCGAGCAGGAGCCACGCCGGCCCGCCGGCGGGGTCGGTGAGCATGAAGCGCAAAATCGAGTAGCGGACGTCCTCGGGCGTCAGCGCGCGCCCGTCGTGGAACTTCACGCCCTTGCGGATCGGGAAGGTGTAGGTCCGGCCGTCCTTCGACACGAGCCCGTTGGCGACGGTCGGGACCTTCGTCGCGATCCGGGGGACGATCTTGTCGTTGGTCTCCCCTTCGAAGGCGAGCAAAGTGTCGTAGACGTTGAAGATGAGCCCCTGGCTCATCGCGTCGTAGGGCTGGACCGGGTCGAGGCTCACGACCTCGCCGATGGCGGCGAAGAAGAAGGTCCCCGGGTTACGGACGGCTTCGGCGTGCGCGAGGAGGGCTGCGAGAAGCAGAGGTTGGATCATAGCCGCCGGCTTCGGGGCGCCCGGTCTCGAACCGGGAACCTCCTGGTCCCAAACCAGGCGCTCTAGCCAATTGAGCTACGCCCCGTTGAGCCGGACCCGGGCATTATAACGCAATAACGCAACACGGTGCTTACGGGACCAGGCGCATCCGTGGTCGTTGCGCCGCCGCAAGCCGGCACCACGTTGCGTTATCGGGTTGCGTTACGGAACGAACCTGGGGAGCGGCTGGTAGCGGTGCAGGCCTGCCTGCCAGGGCTTCATGCCGTCTTGGGTCTCGGCGCTCGCGAAGAGGACCGAGAGGTCGGTCGGATCGTCGTTGGGGGAGGCGTACTGAGCCATGACGCTCGAGCGGATCTGGCCGCCCTCGAGGAAATAGATGCCCTTCTGGGACCCCGCGACCGCCTTGCCGTCGCGGATCCAGACGCTGAAGACGAGCGTGGGCTCGCCGACCGAGTCGGAGTCGAGGCCCACCGAGTCCGCGAAGTCTTCCGCCGGGATCCGGCACTGGACGACCACGAGGATCCCCCGGCCGTAGATGTTGTTGATGTTGGCGAACATCTCCTTGGTGTCGCGGGCCCGACAGCGGTGCGTCCAGTCGCCGCCCTCCTTGCGATGGATGCGGAGCTTGAGCTCCGAGTCCGGCGACATCCGGCGCGCCTCGGGTTCGAATTTGAAATCCAGCTTGGCCTCGTAGCCCCTCCAGCCGAAGCGGTCGGGGAACTCGACGTGACGCCCGGTCGGGGCGAAGAGCCCCTCGTCGTTAACGACGTAGCGCTCGTCGGCGGAGGCGGTGACGGCGGAGGCGAGCAGGACACTGATCAGTCCGAGCTTCATGGCGTTCTCCTCGGGAGAGAATACCCGGTGCGGAAGGCAGCTACCTGGGTCGACTGGGGAGAGAGGAAATGCCCGAAAGACCTATCTTCAACTAGGCCTCTTCGCGTCCTCGGCTCCGCCCTTCGGCCCATGTGTGCGCCTCCGACGGTGCATATACTGGATATCAGTTACGCGGGTATTAACCGCCCATTACGAAAATGTTTCACGAGCACTCGATGACGCGGGAGACGCTACTGATCAGCCTGGCGGCGACGTTCATGTCGATGTCGCCTCTGGCCGGCCTCCTCGCGCTGATCCGCTGATTATTCTAGAATCGGAGGCATGGCGCCCGCCGCGCTCGCCCTCCTGATCCAGCTCGGAAACCCCGGCGTCTCCGTCCCCCCCGTCGGTCCCGCCGTCCCCGCGACGCCGATCGGACGCTCGTGCCTTTTCGACGGCCGCTCGGGGCTCCCGGCCTCGCCGGGCGCCCTGGTCTCCGATCTCCTGGCTTCGCAGGTCGTCTACGCCGGGGAAAGGCACGACTCGCCGGCGCACCACCGGGCGCAACGGCAGCTCCTCGAGACGATGCTCGGCGCCGACCCTCGCGCCGCGGCCGCCTTCGAGATGCTCTACACCACCCAGCAGCCGGCCCTGAACGCCTATCTGTCGGGAGCGCTCGACGCGCCGGGCTTCCAGGCGGCCGTGGACTGGCCGAAGACCTGGGGCTTCCCGTTCCGGCTCTACGAGCCGCTCTTCGAGACGCTGCGGCAGACGAGCCGAAGCGGCGCGGCGTTGAACGTCCCGAAGGAGATCATCACGAAGGTCCGCAAGCTCGGCCTGGCGTCCTTGACGCCGGAGGAGCGGGCCTTCGTCCCCGAGGGATTTCAGCTCCCGTCGGACCCCGCCTACCTGGAGATGCTCAAGGAGTGGTACCAGGCGCACGGCTACCCGCCCAACGACGCCGTCTTGCTCGGCCAGTTCATCGACGCGCAGACCCTGTGGAACGAAGGCATGGCCGCGGCGCTCGCGCGCTTCGTCGCGAGCCGTCCCGGGGCGCCGGTGCTCGTCGTCGCGGGCGCCTACCACACCTACGCGGCCGGGGTGCCGGCGGGAGTCGCCCGGCGCGTCCCCGGGGTCCGGCAGCTTTCCGTCGTCCTGCTCGAGCGCGACGCGTGCCCCGCGCAGTTGGATCCCCAGGACCTAGCCCTGTCGGCGGACTACTACTGGGTGCCTTGATGCAGGACTACGCGGAGAGCGCGTTCCTCATCGACCCGAGGAATCGCGACATCCTCCAGGGCAAGAAGAAGCCCCTCTTCGAGCATTTCCCGTTCCTGAAGGCGCTCAAGCTCGCGCGGCGCGGACAGGCGCTGCGCGGCGAGGTGATCTTCTGCGCGCGAGTGCGCGACGGCTCCGGCGACCTGGTGGTCCACATGAAGTACCGCTTCCGCGCCCCCGACGGCCGAGCGATCGAGTCGGTCGAGCGCTTCAGCGGCGTGGGCCTGCCGGGCGAGACGCTCCCCGCCCCGCAGACCCCGATCGTCGTCTACTACGCCGCCGACGACTGCTACAGCGTCCTCTAAGTCCTACTCCGCGTCGCTGCTGCCCCACGTGACCCGGACGAAGGGCTGAATGACGCTCACCGGGCCGACCGGAGCGTCCAGATGCCCCTGCCGCACGCCGCCGCCGACCTGCCAGTTCTTCGAGACGTTGATGTCCACGCTGCCGCTCGAGCGCACGCCGGCGCCCTGGAGCACGGTCGCTGAACCGAGGATGGTGGCGGTGCCGCGCTTGGCGGGCGCTCCGAGCCTCGCGGCGGCGCTGCCGCCGTAGGCCGGCGTGACTCGCACGTGCTTCTTGGCAAGGCCGTTCGTCGCGCTCGCGCGCGCGACCCCGGCATGGCCGCTGACGACGACCTCGTTCTCGCCGGCGGGGAAGTACATGCCCGCCTCGGCCACGCCCATGTTCACCCCCGATGCCCGGCGGGCCGCATCGGCGCCGACGCCGTCGAAGTCGCCTTGATACGCACCGCCGACGAAGAGGCCTTCCGGCCCCCAGGTCTGGAAGATGCTCAGGGCGACCTTCCCTTGGGTCCCGTGCTGGATCGCCGTCCGGCCGTCGGACCGGCCGGCGGAGATCAGGGTCTCGCCGTGAAGCGTCAGCATGATCTCGTCCTCGCCGCCTATGATCGTCGCTCGGGCGCCGCCGGCCGGCGCGGGAGAGGTCCCCGGCTGCGGCGCGGCGAGGGCGCCGGCGAGGCCCGAAGCTTTGATGATGTCGTGCTGGGCCCGAGCGACCGGAGCGAGTCCGGCGACGAGGGCGAGTGCGACGGCAGGGGCCGACAGGGTCTTCATGCTATCTCCTGCCGGGCACTCGCAGGATAAGGGAGAACACCTATCCTGGAAAGGGCCGGAGGACCTAAGACGTGTCTAGGCCGCAAGCTCGCGCAGGAGTTTCATGTTCCGCCGGTCGGCGGAGTCGGTGTCCTTGGGGGTCTCCAGGACGAACGGCAGCCCGCGGAAGGCCGCATGCCGCAGGAGCGCCTTGAACCCGCCTTCCCCTATATGGCCCCGGCCGCTCGGGCATGTCCCGTCATGATACAATCCGCCTTCAGCTCGCGGGCCGCGCGGGCGTCGCGCCAGCGGCGGACCGCGCCCGCCTTCGGGCGCAGGATGTAGGCGCTCGACTTCTGGATGCCGAAGGCGAGCCCGCGCACCGGGTCCTTCACGTAGATGTCGACCCAGCGGGTCTGAGCGAGGCCCTTGGGGTTGAATAGGGCCATGGTGTCAAGCGCGACGCAGGGCTGCGCGAAGCCCGTGACCCAGATCAGGTCCCCCGGCTTCACCTTCGAGCGCCACCAGTCGCGCGAGATCGCGCAGACCAGGCCTTCGTCCTCATCCTTCAGGACGTAGCCGGACGAGGTGAGGCGGGAGTTCGTCTCGACATGCGTGTAGTTCGTCACGCGCACCCACCCCAGCGGCTCCGCCTCCCAACGGGGCGACAGGCCCGCGGGACGCACGACGGAGGTGGACAGATCCCCCGGTCCGGCGCAGAGCAACGCGGCCGACACTCCGACGGAAACGGCGAGCCGGTTTCCCATGTACCCCAGTGTACCCGATCCGGGCAACGGGACCATCGCTTGCCGATGGCAATGAAGTAAACGATTTATGAACGCCGGAATTCGGCCTCCCGCCGGGCGGCGGGAAGGCAAACGCAAGACTCCTTGCCTCAGGCAAGGAGCTCCGAGGGCAAAGCAAGGCCCCGCAATCAGGGGGGCCGGGTCGGCTCCGGCACGGGAACCTCGAGTCGATAACCCTTGTTCGGCACCGTCTGGACGAAATCGACGCCGAACTCGCGGCGCATCCGCGCCCGGAGCCGGCTGACGAGCACGTAGACCTCGGAGTCCCGGGTCTCGAGCCGGAGGCTCGACATGATCCGGCGGCACGTGATCGGGTGCGGCGAGTGCTCGACCAGGAGATAGAGCACGTCGAAGAGCCGGGGGCCGAGGTCGCGGACGGTGTTGCCGTTCCAGAACACCGTCGACTTGGCCGGGTCGAGCTCGAGCCCGGCGCGGTGGAGCACGCCGCGACGCTCCGCGCGCTGGACCTTCATCATGGCATCGAGGGCGTTGAGCAGCTCGTCGGCCTTGATCGGCTTGCTCAGCACGAGGTCCGCGGAGCTGAGCGCGGCCTTCACCCGCATGGCGTTCTCGGCATGAGCGGTCAAGATGACGATCGGCAGGCGGTGGGTCGCCGGGTTGCGTTTGAGCGCTCGGCACAGGTCCAGGCCGTCCATGTTCTTGTCCGGGAGCCCGATATCCAGGAGGACGATATCGGGCCGGGAGGCCGGGTCCTCCAGCCAGCGCAGGGCCGTCGTGGCCGAGGTCGCGAGGGCGGGGAGATAGCCGGCCTGCTCCAGGATGACTTGAATGAGATGGAGGAACTCCGGATCGTCTTCGACCACCAGGATCTTAGTCGCCATATCTAAAGGAGAGTATAGGGGCGGACCTTGCAAGACGCTAGACCGCGGATGTCAGATCGCGTCAGCGGTGCCGATGGGTTCGCCGGTCCCGGGGCTCCCGTGCCTCCCCCGCCTAGTACGCGGGCCTCAGGCGCGGCATTTCGGCCCGACGTATGCTGGGGCGGCATGCTCATCCCGTTTCTCTTCCTCTCGCTGTTCACGCACCCCGCGGCCGCCGACTCGGCGCTCGACGCGGTGAAGCGCTTCCTGGATCACGGAGGCGGCACCGTCCCGGCCGTCGGAAGGACGGTCGAGCTCCCGCGGGAGGCGGTCCGCGCGGGGGCGAAGGTCCGCATCGAGAGCCGGATCTTCGCCGACCGCGAGACCGGCGCCGTCGCCCGCGCGGTCGAGCTCTGGCTCGACGCGCGCGATATCACCCGCGCCGAGAGCATCCTCGGGCGCTCCGACGGCGCGCTCGGCTACCGCTTCTTCACTACGGCGGGGATATTCTCCGCGACGACCGACGCGGCGGCGCTCGAGCGCCTGCTCCGCGTGCATCGCTGCGCGGGCGTCACCGGGCTCCAGCGGCTCGTCTCGAGCTGCCGCGACGTGCCCTCGGTCGTGCGCATCGAGTACGACCGCGAGACGAAGGAGATCACGAGCGTCCGGTAATTTGGTAAAATCACGTTACCATTGCCGGATGGTGAAATGGTATCACGGGTGGCTCTGAACCACTTATTCTAGGTTCGAATCCTAG
>JACQPK010000465.1 GCA_016207565.1 Elusimicrobiota bacterium | reverse complement strand
GGCCGCGGCCGCGCGCGGCGACGCCTCCGTGGCGGCCTTCTTCGACGGAGCGGATCCCGGTCTCTCCTTGGACGGGCTCGAGTACCGGCGCGGACGCCTTCGCGACGGCGGCGTCCGCGCGGCCCGGCTGGGGCAAGGCGGCTTCGGCGTGGTCGACGAGCACCCGCGCGTGACGGGGGCCGTCGTCAAGACCGCCGCGATCGCCTTCGAGAACGCCCTGTTCGCCGACCCCGCCCAGCTCCAGTCGATGCTCGCCGCCGAGGAGCCCACCGCCCGGCGCCTGGCCGACGCGGGGGTCGGGCCGCGTTTCTTCGGCACGGGAACGGTGGGGGGCAACCAGGTCTCCGTCCGCGAGCAGGTCTACGGCCGGTCGCTGGACCGGGTGATCTCGGACCGGGCCTTCGGCCCCGAGGAGGAGAAGCTCGTCTTGGCCATGCTCGACCGGATGGCGGCCGCGGGGATCAAGGTGGACGACATGCACCCCCGCAACATCATGCTCGGGGCCACCGTGCTCGACCCCGTGCGGAGGGCCTACCTGATCGACGGCGGCCGCGTCCTCGACGTACCGGCGGGGACTCCGGCGCCCGAGCTACGGGCTCAGCTCGAAGTCCAGCCGATCATGACGAAGGCGCGGTTCATGCCCGGCGACGGGGTCTATTTCGAGGTGTTCAAGACGTTCCGGGAGCTCTTGGACGAGGGCCTGACCCGGAACCGCCGCACCGGCCGCTGGGAGCGGTTCGTGGACGCCCTGAAAGAGGCCTTCGCGAACGCCGATTACGGCGGGCTGCGGTAGGACCTGCGTAGAAAAGAAGAGGGGCGCGAAAACCTGACGTCGGCATAGCGACCGGTTTTTGCGCCCCTAAACTCTGTCGGCCCGCTTTCAAGGACTCGTCTCTGCGACCGACACTTCTAGTATACTCCTGAGGCAGAAAACGTCAAGGCCCAAAATCCCGGCGAGAAACTTGGGTCTTGCAGGCGAGACGTGCGCGTGTATACTGGAAAATTGCCGTTCCTTCCGGAGGTCCCGTGAGCCCCACCTGCCCGCTCTTCCTGCTCGTCTTCTCCCCGCTTTTGGCGTCGACGGCGCTCGGCGACACCGCGCCGGTGCTCATGCCGCCGCCTACGCCGCGGCACGAGCGCCGGATGGTCGACAGCGCCTCCGACCTCGCCCGGGACCTCACCGAGGTCGTCGCGTTCCTCGAGCAGGGCCAGTCCTACTTCCGCGCGTTCAAGAAGGGCACGCACACCAAAGAGGAGAACGCCGCGATGCTGCGCTTCCTCGAGGCCTACGAGAAGGAGCGGGAGATCGCGAAGAAGGAGGCCTCCCTCCTCAACGCGTGGGTGCAGACCAAGTCCGACCTCGAGCCCATCGAGGACAAACTCGAAGGCAAACAGAAATCGCGCCAGTAAGTAGAGTTAGTAAAGTGGGGACTGTCCCCAATTTACTTACTGCGGGGGGGCGCCGGGGCGGCGGAAGCGGCGGGCCAGCTCTTCGCGGTTCAGCGAGATCATGGACGGGCGGCCGTGCGGGCAGCAGGTGCCGTCCTTGCAGGCCTTCAGGTCCTCCAGCAGCTTGAGCGCCTCCGCCGCGCCGAGCCGGTCGTGCGCCTTGACCGCGGCCTTGCACGCCACCGCCGCGAGCGCGTGGCGCTTCACGTCCGCCGCCGCGGCGCCCGGGGACTGCGCGTCGTCGATCACCCGCTGCACGAGCTCCTTGAGGTCCGCCGCCTTCTGGAAGATCGCCGGGGCGCCGGTCACGTGGAGGATCGTCTTGCCGAAGGAGGCCACCTCGAAGCCGGCGCGCTTGAGGCGGTCGGCTTGCGACAGCACGCGCTGGACCTGGGACGCCGGCAGCTCGACCGGCAGCGGGAGCATGAGCGCCTGCGTCTTCACGCGGCCGTTTTCGAGCTCGGCGCTGTAGCGTTCGAAGAGGATGCGCTCCTGCGCGGCGTGCTGGTCGACGACGAGCAGCCCGCCCGCGGCGTCGAACACCAGATAGGCCTGCTCGATCTGGCCGAGGAAGCGGAAGGGCGGCGTGTACCAGCGCGGCCCGCCCGCCGGCACGTCGAAGAAGAGCGCGGGCTCCGCCGTGACCGCGCGGGTCGCGGGCGTCCCCGGGGCGGACGTTCCGGCGGCGGCTCCCGGCCCCGTCGCCGCCGGGTAGGCCGCGAGCGCCTCGCGGACCTGCACGGGATCGAGCGCCGGGACGGGGCCTCGCGTCACGGTCGGGATGCCCTTCGTTCGCAGC
>JACQPK010000464.1 GCA_016207565.1 Elusimicrobiota bacterium | reverse complement strand
CCTCTGCGTCACTCCGTTGAATTAACTTAGGAGCCATGACGCAGAGGGAAGTAACGAAGAGGCCGCAGAGGACGGCCCTTGATTGAGGATTAGGGCCTGTCACCGCGGAGAAGCGACGCCAGGCTCGTCCGCGCAGGGGTCGGGGGATGGGGGATCCTCGGCCAGAAAGCGCCAGTGGCCGACCCGGTTATCCGCGCGATTGCGCGGATCGGGACCGGGATAGCAGCGAGCCGGTCCCCACGGGGCGGGACAGGCCGAAGCGAAGCGCGCGATCCGGCAGCGGGAGCCCGGGTCCGGGGCGCAGGGCGGCTGCTCGGTCTCGGGCTGCCATTTCCAATCGCCGTCCCAGTCCTTCATGCACACCAGGCGGGGACTGCCCTCGGCGAAGCAGGGACCGTCCTCGGCGCAGGAGCCCCCGGCCTGCGCCGCGGTCTCGGCGGGCGCGCCGGCCGTCCCGCCCAGTACCTCGAGGAGCTTCGCCGCCAGCGCGAGCTCGTCCTCGCCGCGTTCGCGGCCGTTGGAGATCATCGCGCGGAGCTCGGCCTGCGCGGTCGAGCCGGCCATGTCGGTCGCCCGCACGACGATCGGGTACTCGCCGTCGGGCACCGAGCGCGTGTCGACCTCGCGGACGAAGGTCGAGCTTGGGGGAGTCTCGACTCCTCCCACGAGGCGGCCGTTCGCCAGGAGCTGCACGCGGCGCAGCCGGGCGCCGCCCACGACCGAGATCTCGAAGGCGACGACGCCGGAGAGCCTAGCGCCGCTCGGCGGCCGGGTCACGCGCACCGCCAGCGGGATGGAGCCGGGGTCTCCCCGGGTCTCCGGCGTGTAGCGCTCCAGCGCGAAGCCTTGCCGGTCGAGGGCCTCGCTCACGCGGCGAAGGACTTCCGGCTGCCCCGCGAGAGCCCCGTTGACCTCGTGGAGATATTTCCACGCGCCGGCCGCTCCCGTGCAGACCGCCGGGTTCCAGCCGCACGCGCGCGGGAACACCGCGACCTGGCCGAGGTTCGACGTTCCGCACGCGGGCTGTTGATCGATCGGCTGGAGGCTGAAGCGCCCGGTGTTGCCCACGTCCATGCACAAGAGCTCGGTTCCGAACGGGAAGCTGCGGTAGGTGCAGGCCCCGGCCGGGTCGCAGGGGCCGTGCTTCGTCGCGGGGGCCGAGGCGAGAAACGAGGAAAATCCCGCCGGCAGCCGGCCGGCGCCGACGTCTTCGGCGACCATCGCGAGGTATCGCGGCTCGTCGAAATTCCTCGACGCGAGCATCCGGTAGAGATCGACGAGGACGTGCTCGCGCGCGCGCAGGGCCGAGGCCGGCCAGCGCATGAGGGGAAGCTCCCGCAGCGACGCGTACTGCGGGTGCTGGTGGAAGAACTGGCGGTCCAGCGCCTGCTGGAACGCGCGGCTGCGCAGGATCTCGTCCTGGGACGCGGCCGGATCGAAATCGGTCGTCGCCGGCCACGCCCGCAGATGGCTCGTGAGCGGCCCGATCGCGCCCGCGACGGGCAGATTATTGGCTTTCAGCAGCGTCGCCACCGCGACGCCGTAGGCGTAGACCGTCGGGCCTTCGGTCTGGACGAAGTCCGGACGGCTCGAGCCCCGCACCTCTCCGCGGGCCGCGAGCTGCCAGAAGACATTCTCGACGAAAGGATAGAACGGGGCGATCGGGTACGTGTACCACCGGCCGTCCGCTTGGATCCGGCACTGGGGCTCGTCGCCCCAGCGGACCCCGCAGGGGTTGGCGTTGGGCTCGCCCCGGCTCGCGTCGCCCCTGCCGCCGATGTATTTCGCCCAGCCTTCCAGCCACGCGCGCAGCCCGGGGTCGATCGTGGCCGGGGGACGGACCGCCGGCACGTCGGGGATCCGGAGCGTCGACGTGCTGCCGCCGACGACCGTCACCGTCGCCGCGGCCTCGACCGCCTCGCCGCCGACGTCGATCGCGCGCGCGACGACGCGGTGGCGCCCTTCCGACGCGGAGCTCGAGTCCCAAGAAGCGGAGAACGGCGCCGAGGACCTCGCCACGGACGCGCCGTCGACCAGGAACTCGACCTCGTCTACGGGAGAGCTCCCGTTCGTCACCGCGGCCCGCAGCTCGACGGCCCCGCGCACGCGCGCTCCGTCCTGCGGGCTCACGAGCCGCACCGCCGGCGCGCGATGGCAGACCGGCGAGCCCGGCGGACCGGGACGGACCTCGAGCTCCAGCTCGACGCCGGCCGGGGGCTCGGCCAGCAGGATGCCTTCCATCTCGCTGCGCGTCGCCTCGTTCCAGTCGAATATCCGCTCGAGCGGCCTCGAGACGCGGCCGTTCGCCGGGACCTCCAGCGTCGCCTCATCCTCGCGCTTGCGGTCCTCGCGCGCGCAGCCGGCGCCGTAGATGGCGAAGTAGTTGGGCCGGTGCCGCAGCCGCACGCGCCGGGCCTCCCCGGTCGAGTTCGACGCCGTCAGCGCGGTGTGCCAGCCCGAGTGCCACTCGTCGTGGTTGCGCCAGTAGTTGGTGTAGAGCCCGAGGAGGGTCCCGGTCTCGTCGTCGTCGACGAGCGGGATCGACCCTCGCCACGCCGCCCACGCCTTCTTGTAGGCCGCCTTGTGGTCGGCGTCAGCGGCGGCAGGCGTCGTGAACGCGAGCGGCGAGTAGACGTAGAAGGGCCGGTCGGCGGAGTATTCGATCGTGCCGGTGAACCAGGTCTGGTACGCGACGGGGTACGTCGAGCCGGTGTTGTAGCCCGAGTAGATGTTGTCGACGAGACCGGAGACCGGCGGGAGCGTGGCCGTCCTCGACCACGAGCCCGCGCGGCCGTCGGTGAAGCGGTAGCCCGGATCGTCGGCGGTCATCGTCCACGTGACCGTGAGCGGCCGGTCGCTCGGGTTCACGATCGCGATGCCGAAGTCCTGGACGCGCCAGCCCGAGCCTTCGCGCCGCCCGCCCGAGCGGATGCCCGTGAACCGATGCCGCGGCGCCTTGCCGTTCGGGCTGGCCTCGTTGGCGACGACGACCCGGATCCGCCTCTCTCCCATGCGCTCGCCGGCGGTCGCCCGGGCCACGAGCTCATGCGGGCCGTTGGGCACGCGGCGAGTGTCCCACTCCAGCCCCCAGCGCGTCAGGCCGTCGCGCGCGTTGACGCCGATGGACTGCCCGTCGAGGAAGAACTCGACCCTCTCGGCCTCTCCGCACGCCACCGTCGCCTCGAGCGGGGCGCGGCGAGAGAGGGTCGCATCCGCCTCGGGCCGCACGAACTCCACCTGGAGCGACGCAAGCTTGAGGGACGCAAGGGCGGCGTCCATATCGGCGCGGATGCGGGCGATGAGCGGGTCGAGCGTCTGCCGCGCCTGGCGGACGATCTGTCGGCGGCGCTCGCGGTCTCGGGACTCCGACGCGAAGCGGCTCGCCTCGCGATCGAAGTCCCTCCACAAGATGTCGACCATGCTCCGGCTGAGCTGCGCGTCCTCGCGTGAGACGGTCCCGGCAGCCACGGCCGCGTTGAAGTCGCCGACGACCTTGGCGAGGACGGCACCGAACGGGTTCTGCAGCTCGTGGACGAACCGGTCCACCAGCCGTCCGTGCCTATCGAAGCCGCCCGCGGCCCTGATCCACTCCTCGATCGCGGAGCCGATCCCCAGCACGAAGGCGCTCGTCTCCCGCCTCGCGCAAGCCTCGAGCGCGGCCGACGGCAGGCTCGCGATCGCACCGTCCATGTCTGCCAGAATGCGGGCGATCAAGGGGTCGAGCGTTCGGTGCGCCTGCTCGACCACACGCCGCTGGTTCCCTCCCCGAGACGCGAACTCGTTCGCCTCCCCGTCGAACGAAGCCCACAGCAGCTCGACCGCCTGCTTCGCCTGCATGGCCTGCTCGCGCGTCATTCGTCCGGATTCGACGCCGGCGTTGAAGGCATCCAGAACGAGCGCCAGCACGTGACCGAACGGGTTCTGGACCTCTTGGACGAAGTCGTCGGCGGCCTCGCGTCCGCCCCCGATCCTCGACACGACGACGAGTCCGGCGATGACGGCCGCCGCGACACCGCACGCGACGGGGTTGGCGGCGCACAGCGTCCAGACGGTCGGCATGCCCGGCTGTGCGGGCGCGCCCACAGTGGAGATGTACGCCCCGGAGGGCCTCGGCCCGAGCGCGTGAAGGGTCGCGACGCAGAGGACGACGGCGAGCGTCTTCTTGAGGCGAGACATGGTCCCGGGATTATAGGCGGGGACGCGTGATCCGTCGAGACCCGCGGGTTGGTAAAGGACGCGAACCTAGGCGGGGGCGGGGGCGGTGCCGGCGAACAGCGCGTTGAGCTCGTCGGCGTCGACGATCTCTTTCTCGACGAGGCGCTGGGCGAGCTTGTCGAGCAGCTCGCGGTTCTTGCTGAGGAGGTCGCGCGCCTTCTGCTGGCACTCCATGATGATGCGCTTGACCTCTTCGTCGATGATGCGAGCCGTGTCCGCGGAGTAGCCCTGCCCGCGCGAGATGTCGCGCCCGAGGAACACCTCCTCGTCCGGCTTGCGGTAGGTGATCGGCCCCAGCTTCTCCGACATGCCGAACTCCATGACCATCTTCTGCGCGTACGCGGTGGCCTTGGAGAGGTCGTCGGCGGCGCCGGTGGTGATCTCGTTGAAGATCAGCTCCTCGGCGCACCGGCCGCCGAGCAGCACGCAGAGCCTGTTGAAGATCTCGGTCTTGGAGGTCAGGTAGCGGTCCTCGGTCGGCAGCTGCATCGTGTAGCCGAGCGCGGGGCCGCGCGGGATGATCGTGACCTTGTGGACGGGGTCCGTGTTCGGCAGGAGCTTCGCCACGAGCGTGTGGCCGGACTCATGGTAGGCGATGACCTTCTTCTCGCGGTCCTGGATCATCCGGCTCTTGCGCTGCGGGCCGGCGATCACGCGGTCGATCGCCTCCTCCAGCTCCAGCATCGTGACGGAGTCCTTGTTGCGCCGGGCGGCGAGGAGCGCGGCCTCGTTGACGAGATTCGCGAGATCCGCCCCGACGAAGCCGGGCGTGCGCCGCGCGATGACCTCGAGATCGACGCCCTCGGCGAGCTTCACGCCCTTCGCATGGACGTTGAGCACCTGCGTGCGGCCCTTGAGGTCGGGGCTCGGGACGTTGATGTGACGGTCGAACCGCCCGGGGCGACGCAGCGCCGGGTCGAGCACGTCGGGCCGGTTCGTCGCGCCGAGGAGGATGACGCCCTCCTTGGTGT
>JACQPK010000428.1 GCA_016207565.1 Elusimicrobiota bacterium | reverse complement strand
GCGGACGCCGCGGCGGCGGGTCGTCGGCCACCCAGACGATCGCGCAGGCCGGCCCCTCGGCCGGCCGGCCGGGCGCCGAGGCGCGAGGGCCCGTGGCGCGCGCGCAGCGCCGGCTCAGGGCGATGGTGCGCCGGATCTCGCGCGGAGCGAGCGGGCTTTTCGCCGGAGTGAAGCACGCGTTCGGGCTGGGGCCGAAGGGCTACGCTGCCGGGGCGGCGGGCAGCGCGACCTTCGCGACCGCCAGCGGGGGCGCGGAGGGCTCGGCGGCGGTGGCGGGGGGCACGATCGGCGACCTTGGCAGCGGCCGCGACGACAAGTCCGGCGGGCACAACGTCCCGAGCACCAAGCTCGTGCCGCCGCCGCCGGTCCCGTCGCCGAAGGCCGTCAATCCGGCGCAGAAACCCAAAGATCTGCAGTGCGCGGCGGTGAAGGCGGCGGAGGCGGATTTCTGGTCGGCGTTCGACAAGATTCAGAACGTGAACAAGCGCTACCACACGACGGGCGAACAGGACAAGGACCTCCTCGTTCCTCTGATGGAACTGACCGCCAAGAAGTTCGGCGAGTTCGACAAGAAGGTCGGCGAGATCCTCACCGAGCTCAACACGCTGAACCTCTCCTGCCAGGAATGCGAGCCGTTGGAGGAGTGCCGACAGCTCGCGCAGCGAACGATCGGGACCGGCATGGGCGGCCTCGACAGCGCGGCGCGGAACATCCAAGACATGGTGCGGGCCGGACAGAAGGGGATGGGGCTCTGCGGCCCGCACGGCTATGAGAATCCGGGGGCGGCTTCCGAGTGCTACGAGCTGGGCCTCGAGATGATCGCGATGGACCAGAAGACGAAGACCGCGATCGACACGCACATCGCCGCGGTCGTCGCGAACAAGGGCGTCGGAGGCAGGGAATGCACGGCGCCGGCGCTGAAGGCCGATGGCAAGCCCAACGTCGGTGCGGCGGACGCCAACGCGCGCTGGGAGGCCTGGGCGAAGAAGGACGTCGAGCAGTTCTTCAAGCCGATGCAGGAGTACCTGAGCACGGGCTGGTGCAGCGATCCGCGCGCGATCGAGAAGTGCACGCCGGTGCGCTGGGGCCAGCTCGGCGTGGCTCAGACGGCGCTGGCGAACCTACAGAAGTCCGCGAGGGACTTTGAGGGGTTCCTCGGGTCGGGCTCAGGCTACTCTAGCCGGCTCGCCGAGGCGGCGGGGCACGTCAGGACGGCGATCCGCTACCACAAGAACACGTCGGCGGACTGGGGGAAGGCGGTCTTCGAAGGCGTGAACGCCGAGGATAAGGCCGCGCAGGTCATGAACGGGCTGGACCTCGAGTACGCGAAGCTGGCGAAGCACTGCCAGATGCCGGGCTACTGATCCACGACGCGCTTTCCTGTTCCGACCCTCCGCCGGATGACGCCCGTGACGCCGTACTAATCCTCCAGCGGCGGCGGGGGCGGCGGCGCCCGTCGGCGAGGCCTTTTCGGACTTCACCAGCATCGGGCGTCAGGGCTCGTTGATGCGTTTGCGGTTGTGGACGAGCACGCCTTCGGCGAAGTAGTTATGGTGGGGCGCGGCGACGGTGAGGTTGAAAACCGCGCGAGGGCGCGTCTCGAGCCGCTCGACGTCCTCGATCGCGACGTTCTCGAGCGGGAGCTCCGAATCCGCCGCGAGCGGGATGGGGGAGACGCCGTAGACGGGGGCGCCCCGAAGCAGGTTCTCGGCGGCGACCCAGGCCCGCCCGGCGGGATCGTAGAACCGATGCCGCGGCGTCACCTGGAGCGCGAGGCCTCCTTTCAGCCGGACGCGGACGAAGCTCGTCGCCGTGCCCCGAATCAGCGCCTCGACCGGGACCTCGACTGGGCGCCGGCGGTCCACGTCGAACGCGACCACGAGGTCGCCCACGCGGATGTCCTCGATGGGCACCGCGCCGTTCGGCGTGAGGACCCGAGTTCCCGCGATGAAGCACTGCGGACCGCCGCCCGAGTCGCCGCCTCCGCCTCCTCCTCCGGAACCTCCGGTGCTGCCGCCGCCGGTCGTGGTGGTCGTGGTCGGGTCGGAACCGGTGGTGGTCGGGGGCGGGTCCTCGTAGGCCTCGTGGCCGGGGCAGAACGATTTCCAGGGCTTCGCGGCGCAGATCTCCTCGCGCGTCTGGGCGGTCGTGCCCGTGCCGCCGCCCCCGCCGCTCCCGCCGCCCCCGCCGTCACCCCCGTCATCGCCGCCTCCTCCTCCGGTCCCTCCGGTGCTGCCGCCCGTCGCGTCGCCGGTCGTGCCGCCGGTGTCGGCCGGGCCGTCGGGCTCGTCTTTCTTCTTGTCGTCGGCGGTTTTGCCGCGCGCGACCGACTTCCTATCCGCGGTCTTCGTCAGGAGCGCGTCCTCTCCCGGGAGCTTCTGGCCGGTCGCTTGCAGCCAATTCAGGCAGCCCTCGTCCGCCTTGCATTTCTGCACGGCCGCGTTGCAGTCGGCCGTGAGTCCGGCCGCGCTGCAGGCGTCCCACACGCCCCGGCCGCTCTCCATCCGGTCGAGGATGCTTTGGCGCTGCGGCGGCGTCACCATCGAGAAGATGTGGTTGAAGAGCTTCGGGCTGATGGAAGACGAGGCATTGAGCGATTTCAGCGACGCGGAAGGCTTGGGCGAGGGGGAGGGCTCGGGCTTCGCCGCGCGGCCATCGGCGCGAACGAGCATGCGCTCCGCGCCGGGGCCCAGGCGGCGGAGCTCGGCGAGCAGCCGCTCGGCCGCGCCGGAGTCCTTGAGCGCCTGGGCCAGCTCCTCCGCATTCGGGATGCGTCCCGATTTCAAGTATTCCTGATAGCGGCTCCGGACCTCGGGGTCCGCCATCAGCAGCTCCATCAGCCGGGAGCGCTCGGAGGAGGCAAGCTCGGGATCGAGGGCCTCGGCGACCTTGCGGAAGAAATCTCGGGTCCAGGCCTCGCTATACGGCGTGATCCCCTCATGGGACTCGAAAAGAGTCGTCTTCTTCGCGCGCGCCGCCATCGACGAGCTCGAGCCTGCTCCGGGCATCGGGAGCCCCTCCGGACGGGTGGGATCGAGCGACTCGGGCCAGAAGAAGAGGGCGAGGATTCCGAGGATGAGTCCCAGCGAGAGGAACGCGAGGGCGATCTTCCACGGCTTTCGCTCCGTCTCGGGGCCGGGCATAGGGCAGGCGCCGATAGCGTAGCCCCGCCCCCGGAGCGTGTCAAGAAGACGAATCCACTCAAGACGTCAGCGCGGGGCCCCGTAACCCGACGAACAGGGCCCCGCGCCCGAATCCCCCGCCTAACGTCTACTCACTGCAGTGCTGAAGTCCCTTCGCCAGCTCCTCGTACCCTCGGGACAGCTTGTAGATCCCCAGGAAGATCTCCCGATTATCGGTCTCGGGGTGATCGCGCAGGAACCAGAACTTGTGCTCGGCCTCTTTTAAGAGCGGCCCGTTGACGCCTCCCACGATCCCTTGGAGCGGATCCTCGCCGACCTGGCCGAGGTGCCCGCGCGCCTCGCGGAGCTTGCCGATGCGGGTCATGTAGCAGTAGGACCCGTCGCGGGCGCACGGCCGGGGCGCGATCAGCTTGTGGACCTGCTCCTGCACGGGCCAGGTGCCGGGGGCGTCGCAGCCGTCGGTGGCGATGCTCGCCATGAAGCGGATCAGCTCGCCGTCGCGCGCCGCGACCGTCGGGCCGTCCTCGTCGAGGCCGATCTTGTAGTCGAGGTCCATGACCTTCACCGCGGCCTCGTAGCACTCCTGGGCCCGGTCGCCGAAGTTCTCCGTCCCGATGCCGATCTGGCACTTCTCCTGCGCGTCCTTGTTGGCTTGGAGCTCCTGGTCGAGCGAGCTGATCAGGTTCCGGAGCTTGGTCTTGCGGGCGCCGCAGCCGTCGGTCGTGCCGCTGGACGGCGGAGCCGACGAGTTCGTCCGAGTGTTGTTCCGTCTCGTGCCGGGACGCGGGCGGACGCGCTCGCCTTCGTCGATCGCGGGCTCCTCCGTCTCGTCGGGGGCGGAGGTCGCGGGCGGCGTCTGGCCCGGCGCGGGCGCTCCTCCCGGCTCAAGCTCCAAGAGCGCCCCGTCCTCGAGCGCCTTCGCCTGCTCGGCGTCCGCCTGCATCCCCTTCAGGATCTTGAACAAGAGCGACGTGTCCTCCGTCGTCGGCTGGTAGTAGCGCTTGGCGATATTCCCGACGATCTCGGTCCCCCGATCGAAGTTCCGGCAGTCGTTGGTCGGCGCCGCAGACGCCGCCTCCGCGCCGAGCAGCCCGGCGACGACAAGACAGACGAGAGTTCGGTCCATTTCCACACCCCCCACCGCGGTTTCGAGTTTGGTCCCAGAGGGCCTAAGGATCATGAGCCAAGAGTCCTACGTTTGGGCTGCCCGAAGGGCCTAGACAAGCTGGGCCCAAGGGCCTATACTCGCCGGCAGTCCCCGGGAGGACGCATGCTGCAGATCGATCGCAAGCCGCTGAGCCCGGAGCTGCTCAAGCGCATGGACGCCTACTTTCGCGCGTCCAATTACCTCGCCGTCGGGCAGATCTACCTCTACGACAACCCCCTGCTGAAGCGACGGCTCACGCGCGCGCACGTGAAGCCTCGGCTGCTCGGACACTGGGGCACGTCCCCCGGGCTCAACCTCCTCTACGTGCACCTGAACCGGCTCATCCGCGAGCACGGGCAGAGCACGATCTTCATTACGGGGCCGGGACACGGGGGGCCGTCGCTCGTGGCGCACACGTATCTCGAAGGCACCTACAGCGAGGTGTACCCGGAGGTGTCGCAGGACGAGGAGGGGATGAAGAAGCTGTTCACCCAGTTCTCGTTCCCGGGCGGCGTGCCGAGCCACGTCGCGCCTGAGACGCCCGGCTCGATCCACGAGGGCGGCGAGCTCGGCTACGCCCTCGCGCACGCCTTCGGCGCGGTCTTCGACAACCCGTCTCTCTTGGCGGCGTGCGTCGTGGGCGACGGCGAGGCGGAGACGGGTCCGCTCGCGGCGAGCTGGCACTCGAACAAGTTCCTCAACGCCAAACGCGACGGCGCGGTGCTTCCGATCCTCCACCTCAACGGCTACAAGATCGCCAATCCCACGGTGCTCGCCCGCGTGCCCGATTCGGAGCTCGACGCGCTCTTTCGCGGCTACGGCTACGAGCCGTTCCTCGTGGAGGGAGACGAGCCGCTGCGCGTCCACCAGCGGCTCGCCGGCACGCTCGACGAGGCGTACGCGCGCATCCGGGCCATCCAGAAAGCGGCGCGGGGGAAGGGGCTCGGCGAGCGTCCGCGCTGGCCCATGATCGTCCTTCGCACGCCGAAGGGCTGGACGGGGCCGAAGGTGATCGACGGCAAGAAGGTCGAGGGCTCGTGGCGCTCGCACCAGGTGCCCCTCGGCGAGATGGACAAGCCCGGACACGTGCCGGAGCTCGAGAAGTGGATGAAGCGCTACAAGCCGCAGGAGCTCTTCGACAAGAACGGACAGCTGAAGTCCGAGCTGGCGGAGCTCGCGCCGAAAGGCGAGCTGCGCATGGGAGCGAACCCGCACGCCAACGGCGGAGCGCTCCTGCGCGATCTCCGGCTCCCCGACTTCCGGAGCTACGCGCTGAAGGTCTCCGCTCCGGGCGAGACGGAAGGGGAGTCGACGCGCGTCCAGGGCGCCTATCTCCGGGACGTGCTCCGTCTCAACCGCGAGCACTTCCGCGTCTTCGGTCCCGACGAGACCGCCTCGAACCGCTGGGGCGCGGTGTTCGAGGTGGACAAGCGCTGCCTGGTCGCGCGGCTCGAGCCGACCGACGAGAAGGTCTCCCACGACGGGCGCGTGATGGAGGTGCTGAGCGAGCACCTGTGCCAGGGCTGGCTCGAGGGCTACCTGCTGACGGGCCGCCACGGCTTCTTCAACTGCTACGAGGCCTTCATTCATATCATCGACTCGATGTTCAACCAGCACGCGAAGTGGCTCAAGGTGACGCGGCACATCCCGTGGCGCCGCCCCATCGCGTCGCTCAACTACCTGCTCACCTCGCACGTCTGGAGGCAAGACCACAACGGCTTCAGCCACCAGGACCCGGGCTTCATCGATCACGTCGTCAACAAGAAGGCCGAGATCATCCGGGTGTATTTGCCGCCGGACGCGAACACGCTCTTGGCCGTGACCGACCGCGTGCTGCGCAGCCGCAACCAGGTGAATGTCGTCGTCGCGGGCAAGCAGCCGTCGCCCCAATGGCTCGACATGGACGCCGCCGTGCGCCACGTCGAGGCCGGCATCGGTATCTGGGAGTGGGCGTCCAACGATCGCGGCGCGGAGCCGGACGCGGTGCTCGCGTGCTGCGGCGACGTGCCGACAATCGAGACGCTGGCCGCGGTGGAGCTCTTGCGCGAGCTCCTGCCGGAGCTCAAGGTGCGCGTTATCAACGTCGTCGACCTCATGACGCTCCAGCCGAAGAGCGAGCACCCCGAGGGCCTCACCGACAAGGAGTTCGACGCGCTGTTCACGACCGGCAAGCCGATTATCTTCGCGTTCCACGGCTACCCCTGGCTCATCCACCGGCTCGCCTACCGGCGGACGAACCACGCGAACCTCCATGTTCGGGGTTATAAGGAAGAAGGGACCACCACGACGCCGTTCGACATGACGGTGCTCAACGAGATCGACCGCTTCCACCTCGTATGCGACCTCGTGGACCGGCTGCCCGCGCTCGGCGCGCGCGCGGCCTACATCCAGCAGGCGATGCGCGACAAGCTGCTCGCGCACAAGCACTACATCGCGCGCTACGGGACGGACATGCCCGAGATCGTGGACTGGCGATGGGGGCCGGACCGGAGGCGGGTCCGGCGGTGAGCGCGCTGTCCGGCCGCTTCGGCCACGGCCTGCCGGCCCTGCTCGCGGCGGCCGCGGCGCTGCTCGGGACGCTCGCCCCGACCCGCGGCTGGTACGAGCCGACGGGCGCCTGGGCGGTGGGTTACCGACTGCTCGTGTGGTTCGGCGGCTGGGGGCTCGCCGGGCACTTGTGGCACCGCTGGGTCCACGCCGCCTGGAAGCCTTCGGCCAGCGGCTTCGGGGTGAACCGCGCCTGCTGGTTCGGCGCGCTCATCCAGGTCGTAGCGGGTGAGGGCTTTCGGGCACTCGACGCGCCCGGGTGGTGGTGGCTCGACGTCGCGGCCGCGTTGCTGGTGGCCGCCGGGTTCAACGCGCTTCGCCCTCGAGGCGACCGCGACGCGCTTCCGGCGGCGAGCCGGCGCCAGCTCTGGCTCGCCGCGCTGTGCTGGCCGGCCCTCGGGCTCGCGGTCGGCGTCGCCGCCGGCGAGCCGAAGGCGGGAGTCCTGATGGGCCTCCTAGGCCTCGCCGGAGCGGGGATCGTCGTCTTCTCGACCGGGGCGATGTTCGTCGAAGGAGCGCGGGCGGGTGCGAAGGCGCAGGCCGGGACTCTGTCCGACGACCTCGCGCTTCTCTGGAAGGCCGGTCTCCCGCCGCGGCGCGCGGCGGAGGCCGCCCCGGAGCCGGCGCTGCTCTCCGGGTTCGAGTTCAGGCCCGGCGTTCTGGGTCCGAAGCAGGGCCAGGAGGCGGGCTCGGCGCCGGGAGCGCGGCACGAGGAGTCTGTCGATCGCCCCACGCTCGTCGACTCGGGCAGCTTCCGCGTCGACACCGAGAAGGCCTTGGAGAAGCTCTCCCGATTCCGCTCCGCCGACCCCGCCGAGTTCATCCTCGGCTTCTTTCGCTGCGCGGTGGCGGCGGGGGCGACTCGCTTCGAGATCCAAGGAGCCGGCGGCGTCAGCCACCGTCTCAGTTTGCGCTTCGACGGCAATCCGGTGGAGGCGGCCGCGCTCTCGGACCCGCTGAGCTCGATGCTGGCCGGGGGCCTCGGAGGCGCCGAGCGAGAGCTCGCCGGCGGCTTGCTGAGCGTCCTGGGCTTCGCGGATATCCGTGTCTTCATCGCCTCGGGCGAGGGCGGCGCGCGGCGCGTGCTCCGGGTGGCCGCCAAGGGATGCGAGCCCTGGGCAGTAAGAGATCCCGGTGAAGGCACGTTCGTCGACCTGAGGGCGGGCGCGCGCGCGCCCGCGGTCCAGGCCGCCGTCGAGATTTTGCGGCGGCGCGCCGGCATGGTCGAGCTGGATTGGAGCGTGAACGGGCAAGCCGAGCCCGAGGGCCCGGCCGCTCCGGGGCCTTCGGGCTGGTGGGTTCATCGGAGAAAGGACATGGAGGTCCGGCTCGCCCCCCGGCGCGACCTGGACGCCACGAGCCGCCTCCGCTTCTACCGTCTGGGAACGCTGATCGAGGAGGCGTTCGAGCGGAAGCTGACGCCTTTCCCCGTGGACGCGTGCGTCCGCGACGACCGGTTCGCGCTCGACATCTCGCAGGCGAAGATCGTGCGCGATCAGCGCTACAAGGCGGCCCTCGCGGCCGTCGACTCGGCGTTCGCGGAATTCAACGCTCAGCTACGGCGGACGCACTACCGGGTCTGGCCGAAGCTCAAGCGCGAGGCCGATCCCCCGGGCGTCCTCGGGCGGACCTGGCGCGGCCTGCGCCGCGCGGCCGGGTGGCGCTCGGCCGCCGACGTCGCCAAGGACGACTGGGAGAGGGAGGTGGGCCAATGGCTGTCCGCCACGCACGGTTGACGCTCGCCTGCGCCGCGCTGCTCGCCGCTCGGCCGGCCCCCGCCCAACCGGAGAAGGACTGGGGCACGCAGACCACCGCGCATTTCACGGTCCGCCACCAGCGCCTCGGGTTCTCTCCGGGCGACCTCTCGCTCATCGAGCGGATCTACTCCGCGCTGCACCCGGACCTGTGGCGCCTTGTCCCCTGGATGGCCGAGCGCCGGACCGACCTCTACCTCTATAAGGACCGCGAAAGCTACCTGGGCGGCAAGTTCGGTCCGCCGCCTTGGTCGGGCGGGCTCTTGGCCGCGGGCGACGGCGAGACGGCGCTCGCCGTCTTCGAGCCCATCGACACGGCGATCGTCGCGCACGAGCTGACGCACCTGTATTTCCATTCGTACTTCGATGAGAAGGGCGCTCGCCCTCCCCCGTGGCTCGACGAGGGCCTGGCGGGGCTGCTGCAAGACTCGGCGCTGGCGCCGCCGGACTCCCGCGAGAAAGGGCCGGTCCTGAGGTCCGTGGCGCCGATGGCGGAGTTCCTCGCCGCGCGTCCGGGCCGGGACGCGCCCGGCGCGTGGGTCTCGAGCTGGTACCGGCAGGCGCACAGCGTGGTGCGCTTCCTGAAGCGGGGGCACATCGACTTGAAGTTCTCGGAGTTCTGCGAGAAGCTGCGCTCCGGCGCGGAGGCCGAAGCCGCGCTCAAAGAGGTCTACGAGTACGAAGACCTGGCCGCGTTCGAGTCCGCCTGGCAGAAATGGCGTCCGAAGAAGGCCATCGGCGAGGCCCACGGCCTCGGCGACTGAGGCTCAACAAGGGGAAACCGCCCTCCCAGGGCGATCTTGACAGCTTGCGCGATCGTGGATTACCGTGAATCGAAGCGGCCGGACAGAAATCGCCACCCGGGAGAGGCAAATCAGAATCCCCACAGCATTCGCATCGGTCGTGATTGCGATCGGAATCGCCACGACCTCCCCGGCCTCTTGCCAGGAGGACGATCGACCCGCCTCGAACGTGACGCTTCAGGACGCGGCCGAGACGACGAAATCGTTGAAGAGAATCAAGAGACGTCCACCGCATGGACTAAGGGCAAGCAGCCTTCTCCGCGGTTGCTCCGATGCTCAGAGGCGAGAGTTCCTCGCCAGTCTGGTCTTCGTGCAGGCCAAACTGGCGAGCGGAAAGTTCGATTCGCTGAAGGGGTGTTTGGATGATTCGCGGCTGGAGCAAGTCTTGCGATTTTTCGGCGTGAAGGATAGGGTTTTCAATCAGTTCTGCAATAGAGCGTACCAGCGATGCGAGCCGAGGCCGGGATACTACTGCAATAGAGATCGCTGCGGCACCCGCCCGTGTAAGTCCTGCAGCAAAGCCCCGAGCGCGGAGAACGGCTTCGACCTAAAGAGTGAGCTTTTCTCCTTGCCGACGCTCATCGAGGGCTGTCCGGACGCGACCCGCGGCTCGTTCCTCGACAGCATCGTGCTGGAGGACGGCGGCATCAAGGAAGCGAGCTTCCACCTCCTGGCTCAATGCCGGCTGCCCTAGCGGGCCTTCGCGAGCGACGCGAGCGAAACGATGGGCGAGGAGAACGAGTACCGGACCTCCGCCTTGCCGTTCGAGTAGATCGCATTGAGCGTGCCGACGCTCCCGCCCTGATCGATCACGCGGTCCCCAACGCAGAGACCGTTCAAGCAGGCCGCCCGCGTCTCGGCCGGCCGCCCGCGCACCTCGTTGGCGAGGGAGGATAGGGCGACGACCTTCGACGTGAACGAATACTGGATTTTCGCCTGACCGTTGGAGAAGACCTCCACGACGGTGGCGATCTCGTCGGCGGCGTCGAGCACGCGATCTTGGGCCTTGGTCGCGATCGCGGGCGGAAACTCAGGCGGGCGGACGGACGCGGTCCGCGGGGACAGCTCGGCGACCGGGAGGATGCTGGAGGTCACGGAGTACTGGACCTTGGCGCGCCCGTTCGAGAAGACGTTCGTCACCGTCCCGACCGAGCCCTTGGCGTCGAGCACGCTGTCGCCGACGCAGACTTTCCCGTAGCAGGCCGGGCTCGCGGGGACATACTCGGGCTTGAGCTTTCGGGCGAGCGACTCCGTCGGGACGATCCGGGAGCGGAAGGAGTACTGGACCTTGGCCTTCCCGTTCGAGAAGACTTCGACGACTTTGCCGGCGCGGTCCTTGTCGTCTAGGACCTCGTCGGAGGGCTCGAGGGAGCTCTCGACGGTCCGGATCGCCTCGATGGGGGGCGCCGCCGACGGGTCGGCCTGCAGCTGCCGCAGAACCTCTCGAGGCGAGGCGGCGGCCTCGGGGAAATCGGCCGGGACGGCGACCTGCGCTCGGAGCTCCGGAGCGACGAAAAACGCGACGATGAGGAGGATGGAATTCATGGCCGCATGATAGCGCCTGGGCGGGGTTCGGAGGGCGTGCCCAAGGGCTCACGCGGGCTCGGTCTTCCATCCCAAGCGGAGGTGGGGCGAAAGGCCCGGCAACCGACAGCGCGGGTTCAGGCGCCGAGCTCGAGGCGCTGGCCTGCGGCCATCGAGAGCAGGCCCCTTGCGCTCGCGCCGCTCGACACGCTACCCTCGCTGAGTGGCTCGCAATAGCGCGTGCGCCGTCCTCGCGGTCATGCTGGTCGCGTGCGCCAAGCCCGAGGCGCCGGACCCGCGGCGGTTGTCGGCCGGGGACTCCCGCAACCTCGAGCTTTCCTGGCCGCCGATGGTCGGCCAGCCCTATCCGGACGTCACCGTCGTCTTCGGGGACGGCCGGCTGCTGCGCCTCTCCTCGCTCAAGGGCAAGGTCCTCCTCATCGAGCCGGTCGGGATGACGTGTCCGGCCTGCCAATCGATGGCGGGGGCGAACCTTCCCGGTGTCGGACCGATGCCGGGGCAATCCGCCGAGTCCGGGCCTCCCGTCGAGGACTGGCTGCTCGACGCCGGGATCGACCCGGCCTCCGAGGACCTGATCTACGTCCAGCTCCTCCTCTATAACCTCAAGATGAAGGCCGCGACGGCGGCCGACGCCGGCCTGTGGGAGCGACATTTCACGGCGACGCGGTTCAAGCGCCGCCTCGTGGTCTCCGGAGGCGAGGGGCTCCTGCGGCAGGGGAGCTACGAGCTGATCCCCGGGCTGCAGGTCGTGGACCGCGACTTCGTCCTTCGGGCGGACTGGACCGGGCACCAGCCGCAGATCAGTTGGGAGGCGCTCATGGCCGAGCTGAGGCGGGCCCTCTGACCCGGTCTAGACGAAGCTGGCCGAATGGCGGTGCCGTTTAATCTCAACGATGAAGGGACCCTTCCAGCGTTCCCGGCCGTGTTTTCGACGCGGCCTCCCTCAAGCACGCCGCATCGGGCTTGCATGCGATCCATAGGCGCCCAGAACCGCATGTCAAGCCCATCGCCATGAGTTTCGGCGAACCTCGAAAAACGTCGCAATCACCAGGCCATTCGGCCTGAAGGCGGCTTTCCATGCGATAAGCGGTCTACCCGAGCTATCCTGATCCTATGAATGAACTCCTCTTAGTCGCGGCAGTCGTTTCGGCGTTGAACGCGCTCAGTGTCGCGTCATTGGCGAGCGACTACGGCGAGCTTGGCTCCGCGTTGGGAGAAGCCGGACTCGTGGTGAAGGCGAACCGTCCTCGCGTGATTCTGCCCCCGCCCGCTCCCAAGCCCCCCCCGCCTCCGGCGCGCCTAGCCGAGGGGACGATGAGACGCTTCATTCAGATCGCGACGTACATGCGGAATCAAAATTGCATTCCGCCGCCGAAGGCCGGAGAAACGAAGATGTCGGGGACATTGATTTTCGAGGAGATCTATAATAACGACGGCAGGAGATTTACGTTGCAAGGCGACGGGCGCCCTGACGGTGGGATGGAGTTGGCTTCGATCCGATTGACGGTCGACGACAACGGCACGGTCTATTCGGCCACCGTGGACTCGGGCGGCACTATCATCGCCATGACGGGCCCGTGGCCTGGAAGGGACGGAGAGAGCTACAGCGTGATGAAGGAGGCGAAATTCTGGAGCGAGATGGGACCCGTCGGACACTACTGGCCCTCTCCCGACATCGAGACGGATGCGAGGAAGAAACTTCGAGAATTCGGCTCCTACAAGATTCTCGATTGGTATTCGGACCCGTGCCGTGTGAAGGTCAAGATGTACAATTCCGAGTTCAACAAGCTGGCGGTGGAGGGCCGGCTAG
This sequence comes from Elusimicrobiota bacterium, assembly GCA_016207565.1. GTDB lineage: Bacteria > Elusimicrobiota > Elusimicrobia > UBA1565 > JACRDR01 > JACRDR01. The sequence continues at coordinate 17,648 of JACQPK010000428.1, read as the reverse complement.
TGCGCTGATCGCGCGATGAGGCTGTCGCTGGCTTCCCCGGACACGACTGGGGACGGTCCGCATGGTCAAGTCGCTTCGAAATCGCGCGAGAAGGAAACCTCATCGAAGCGCAAGCCGAGCCAGGATGAGAGAAGGCGCGCGTCTTCTTCCGCGTTCTTCAAGCAGACCGACGCGCCCGGCGACGGCGTGACGTCGAAGAGGATGCCTTCTCCGACCAGCTTCGCCTCGCCCATGTGCAGGCGCCCGGAGCGCCGGTCGACGAGCTGCGGCCGGATGCCGCCCGGCCGGTCCGCGGGCCGGAGATCGGACGCCCGCAGGCCGGGTACGATCTTGCGCGCCTCCTCGGCGAAGCGGGCTCGCCCCAGCCATGGCAACGTGTAGAGCGCGTTCTTCCACGCAAATCCCCGGATCGCGTCGTCGGCGAGCAGGCCGCAGAGGCGCAGCGCGAGTCTCGGGTCGAGCCGGGTGCTCCGCAGGAATCCGAAGAAGCTGAGCAGGTCGCCGCGCTCGAGCAGCGGCAGGACCCGCGCGGTGGGCCCGAAGCGCGTGATGTGGGGATCGTTCGAGTCCGGATCGCCGTGGACGGCGGCGAACGGCAGGCGCTCATCTTGCACGGTGTAGACCTTTCCATTGAGGACGCGCGGCGCGCTGAAGAAGTCCCCGGCGACGGGCAGGATCGCGTACTCGAGCCCCACGCCGAGCTCGTGGGCGAAGAGCAGGCTCGTCGCTCCGGCGGCGCAGACGACGGCCCGCGCGTCGATCTTGACGGAGCCCGCGTCGACGCGGAAGCGCTCCCGGCGCCGCGCTATGCCGGCCACCTGGACGCCGAAGTACTCGTCGAGTTTCTTGCCGCTCGCGCGCGCGTCCATCACGAAGGAGGTCGACAGCCGCCCGAAGTCCACGGTCAGCCCTTCGCCGGCGCGCAGCGCGGCAACGGCCTCGGACTCGGGACGGCCGGCGACCACCGCCGGCTCGGCCTTCGCCAGCGCGTCGCGGTCGAGCACCTCCAGGCCGGGGAAGATCGGCTTGAGGTCGAGGTATCGCTTCCGTAGGAGCTCGACCTCGGCCTGGCCCACACCGAGGACCATCTTCGAGTGCGTTTGCGCGATGCCGTCGCGTCCGGCCCGCTCGAGGTAGCGCGCGACGCGGCGGGCCGCGGTAGAGACCTTCAGCGCCTTTTGAGGCGAGTAGTTCGTCTCAATGTCGCCCAGGTGCAGCGTCTGGCTGTTGGCCGTGCTCTTCGAGTTGACCTGGGCGACCTCGCGGTAGCGCTCGAGGACCGCGACGGAGCCGACGTCCGTGTAGCGCGTGAGGACGTGGAGCAGCGCGGTGCCGGTGACGCCGGCGCCGATGATCGCGACGTCGTAGCTCGCGGCCATGGCGCCGATGTTATAACATTGAGGCGGCCATGCCCGCGAAGCTCAAGAAGGTCCGCGCGAAGCGCAAGCAGAAGGCCGGCTCGAAGGGGCTCCCCGCGGCCGACTGCGTCTCCGTCGACCCCAAGGACGTCGAGGCGATCTCGGCCGCCGTCGAGGCGGCGGGGGGAAAGGCGCTCGCGTCCTACCGTGATCCGTGGGGCGGAAAGCCCGCGCTCTTGGCGATTCTGCCGACCGCCTCCGTCGAGCCCACGCCGTTCCAGCGCGACCTCTCCGACGCGCACGAGAAGCGTCTCTCCGTCGCCATCGACAAGCTCGGCCGCTACCTCGACCCGATCGTCGCGGTGCCGGCGCCCAAGGGCTTCTACACTCCCAACGGGATGCATCGCCTGTCGGCGATGAAGCGGCTCGGCGCGAAATCGATCACGGCGCTCGTCCTCGCCGACCCCGAAGTCCAGTACAAGATCCTGGCGCTCAACATCGAGAAGGCGCACAGCCTCAAGGAGAAGTCGCTCGAGGTCATTCGGATGTACCGGGCGATGGCGCAGGCCTCGGAGGGCGTCGAGGAGGATTTCGGGCTCGAGTTCGAGGAGCCGGGCTTCGCGACGCTCGGGGTCCTCTACGAGGCCGACAAACGCTTCGCGGGCGGCGCCTACAACCCGATCCTGAAGAGGGTCGACGGCTGGCTGGATCTCAAGCTGCCCGCCGCCCTCAAGGAACGCGAGCGCCGCGCCGCGAAGGTCCGCCGCCTCGAGGACGCGGTCGCCGGCCACGTGAAGGCGCTGCAGGCCAAGGGCTTCAAGAGCCCCTACCTGCGAGCGTTCGTCGTGGCCCGCATCAACCCGCTGCGCTTCATGAAGACGGTCCCGCCCTTCGACGAGTCGCTCGATATTCTGATCGGCAAGGCCGAGCGCTTCGACCCCGGCAAGGTCCGCCAAGAGGACATCTCCGCGGCCGCGGGCGCCGCGGACTAGAGGGGGAGACGATGCGCAGGTGGGCGTGGGTCCTGGTCGCGTGCCTCGTCGTCCCGGCGTCCGCCGCCAAAAGACGGCCGGGCAGGATCGTCGACGCCGAACTCGGGAAGGAGTTCCGCCTCAAGCAGGGAGAGTCGGCCCGCCTTCCCGGCGGGCGGGATTTTCTGCGGATCGAGAAGTTCATCAATTCCCCTTGCCCCAAGGGCGCTCAGTGCGGCTGGAGCGGCCTAGCCGTCGTCTACGAGCTCGCCGTCGACGGCAAGGTCGTGCGCGCGGGCCCCGAGGCGAAGTACCAGGTCGACGTGAAGGAGAGCGATTACCGGAGCTACGCCGTCTTCGTCGTCGATGAGCCGGAGCGCGCCTGCGGCCGGGTCGATCCGGTCCAGCGGGGCGAATGCCTCCGGAGCCTCGCTCTCAGCCGGCGGACTCCCGGCCTTTGCCGGGCCATCTCCGACGAACGCACGCGCGGCTTCTGCTTGGAGGACTTGGCGGAGGAGCTGAAGAAGCCGGAGCTTTGCCGCGACGTGGCGGCGCCATCTCAATACTGCCTGTATTTGAGGTCGAAGGCGGCCGGCGATCTAGCCGCGTGCGACGGCATCGTGCGGTTCCATTGGCGCGCGCGCTGCTTCAAGGAGCTCTCCAAGGAAGGCGGGGGCGGCCCCGGCTCCTGCGCCGCGCTCCAGCCGGAGCTGGCCGCCCGCTGCCGCGAGCTGGTCGCCGGCCCCGACCAGTAAGCCTCGGCTAAGGCTGCCCGATCAGGGATTCGATCGAGGAGGGCCGCGGCCGTCGGCTCGGCCGGGGAGCGGGGTCGGCGTCGCCGCCGTAGGAGCGCGAGGACTGCTCCTTGGCGACCTCCACCTCGGCGAGCTTCTGCCGGACGGCTCCGGCGTCCGGAGAGTCGGGCTCGAGCGCGAGGTTCCAATTCAGGGCGCGGATCGCCGTGTCGAAATGCCCCAGCTTCTCCGCGACCAGCGCGAGGTTGTAGTACGCGTCCGCCCAGCAGGGTGCCGCGCTGATCGCTTGAGCCAGCGCGCTCGCGGCCGCGTTATAATCCTCGGGCCCTTTGGCGAGCTTGATGAACGCTTGGCCCCTGGCGCCGTTCGCGCGGGCCTTCTCCGAGACCGCCGGACGGGAGCTCAGCCCGGCGCAGAAGCGGACCGTCTTGTCGCGCAGGGCGATGATGCGCGGCTGCGTGCCGCCGCCGGGAGGTACGGCGCTCAGGGCGTCGGTGTAGGCCTCGAGCGCCTGCTCGGTCCGGTTCTGCTCGCGCAGCGTATCGCCGCGCTTCTCATGCGCCTCGATCGCCGCCAGGTGCCCATCCAGCGAGACCTCGGGGGCGGCGTGGGCGCCGGGGTTCTTGAGCAGGCGCACCATTTCCTGGCCGCCCGCCCGTTGGGCGAACTCGAGCGGTGTGCCGTCGCCGCCGCAGCTCGCGCGGGGGTTGGCGCCGTGCTGAAGCAGCAGGCGCGCGGCCTGGATGTTGCGCGGCCGCGAGTGCTCCGCCGCGAAGCACAGAGCGGTCCAGCCGAGCCAACGCTGGTTCCGGCACGGGAGATCGACGTCGGCTCCCCGCCGGAGTAGCACCTCCATGACCTTCACCTTGCCGCCAAGCGTGGCCCACATCAGCGGGGTGTAGCCCTTGATGCAGCCGCCGAACTCGCACTCGGAGGCGAAATATTGGTTCGGATCTGCGCCCGTGGAGAGGACCGCCTCGACGGCGTCGGGGTCGCTCTTGTTCACGGCCTTGGTCATGGCGGACCCGCAGCCCGACACGACGGCGGCGGCTAGGACGACGGCGAGCGTTCTCATGGGGTTCTCCGGGCCTTCTCCGCGGCGATCTCGAGCTCGACGAGCTTGTTCTTGATGTCGGCCGCATCCGGCCCATCGGGAGCGATGAGCTGATGGGTCTTGAGCGCCCAGATCGCCCAGGCGTGGTGTCCGAGCTTCTCCGTGACGAGGGAGTAGTTGACGTAGGCGTCGGCCCACCAGGGCGCGTCCATGAGGGCGGCGAAGAGCTCGTCGCGGGCGCGGAGAAAGTCGTCGTTCGACGTCGCGAGCTTGAGATGCGCCTGGGCGCGGCGCGCGTGCTCCCGCGCGGACTCGGGGACGGGGGGAGGCGGGTCCATGGCCAGCGCCACACGGATCGCCTTGATCCGTACGCCCTGGTGGTCGGCCTCCCAGCCCAGCGCGCGGAGCGCGTCGCCATAGCGCCGCAGCGCCTCCTCGCGGCGTCCGGCGGCCGCGTGGGCGTCGGCCTCGGCGGCGGCCGACGCGACGCGCGCGGACTGGGCGACGGCCGCCTCGTGGCGCTCCCGCATCGCGGGCGTGATCACCATGAACGGCAGCGTGACCTTTATCCGCGTGCCTCCCTCTCTGCTCAGGTTCAGCGCCGCGCGGGCTTCCGGCGTGATCCCCGCCCTGTCCAGGGTCAGGCTCACGCGGGCGCCGGGCGCCCGGCTCAGCGCCTCGACGGCCTGCGGCACGGTCATCCCGGCCGCCGGGCGTCCGCCGATGTCGACGAGGACGTCGCCCGCCTGGAGGCCCGCGTTCGCGGCCGGAGAGCCCGTCAGGAAGCCCGCGACCGAGATCCTTCCTTCCCGCTCCTCCAGTAGTAGCCCGACTCCGCGCCGATAGCGGGGCGTCCGCGTTCCGGCGGCGGCGGCCTCCAAGAGCGGCAGGAGATCCGAGCGGAATTGTCGCGCGAGCGCGAGCTGAGTCTCCCAGAGGACGTGGCCGCGCTGCTTCGGGTCGGCGCCGAAGTCGAGCAGCAGCTCGGTGAACGCCGGGTCCTTCTGCTGGAGAGCGTAGCGAAGTGGCGGGAACTTGCCGCCGGTCTTTCCGGGGTCGGCGCCGGCGGCGAGGAGCCTCGCCGCGATCTCGAAGCGGCCGTGCCTCACGGCGCACGACAAGGGCGTCGCGCAGTCGTTGGCGGGGCCTCCGCCGCCCTTGTTCGGGTCGGCTCCGCGGGCGAGCATCGCGTCGACGTCAGCCGCGCGGCCCTCGCGCGCGGCGTCCTGAAGCAAGGACGGCGTGCACCCCGACAGGAGCGCGGCGACGAGCGCGACCGCGAGCCGTCTCACTCCAGGGGCCCCGTGCCCGGCTCGCGGCAGTCGGCGCTCCGTGCGAGATACTTGCAGGTCATCTCGGGGAACGCGGGCCGCAGGCACTCGCGCGTGTCATTGCCGATATCGGTCGAGAGCCGGGCCGCGAGCACGCGTCCCTCGCGGTCTAAGATCAGCAGGTTCTGGAGGGCCTTGCTCGTCCCGCGCTTGCTCGTGAAGCGGTAGTCGACGTGCAGCGAGAGCTGTCCGTCGGACTCGCGCCGCGTGGCGAGCGCTTTGAACTCGAGCTCCGAGTCCTTGTCTTCGGATACCTCCGTGTGGCGGATGCCTTCCGAGAACAGCTTGAACGTTTCCGACTTGCCGCTCGCGTGGTTCTCCCGCAGCTCCCGCATGAAGGCGTCGAGCTCGTCGCGGGAGTCGGACAAAAGCCGCTCGACCTTCGCGCCCATCCCGGCGGCGCGCTTGAGCGCGGGCGCCATCGCGCAGTCGACCGCGGCCGTCTGCTTCTCCTCGAGGGCCTTCTTGTCCACCGCGGGCCTTGGGCGCGGGGGAGGCGCCGGAGCCCGCTCGAGGTCCCGGTAGCCCGCGAGCCCGCCGCCGGCCCCGGCTCCCGCGAACTGGGCCGGAGGAGCGCCTCCCTGGCAGTAGGCCTCCCAGGCGGTCATCTTTTCCGCGTAGGACCCCATCATGGCGTCGTAGTGCCCGGACCACGCTTCTTGGGCCGGGCGCGTGGGGCAGAGTGGGATATGCTTCTTGCACCAGTCCAGGCGGACGGGGTCGGCCTTGCTGCCGGCGAGGGCGTCGCGGCGCTCGCGCTCGAGATGCGTGTACGTCTCGGCGCGCCGGGTGGAGGGGTCGATGGAGTCGAGGTTTCGGAAGCCCAGGCCCGCGGAGGTCGCGGTCGAGCCCCCAATCTCGCCGCGAAAGCCGCCCATGAGCTCGGCCTTGTCGACCTTGAACTTGGTCTCGGCCTCGCGCTTGCGGCACTTGTTCTCGAGGTCGGCGAGGCGCTGGCGCTCGAGGGCCGCGAGGCGCTCGACCTCGCGCCGCTTGCGGCCCTCCGCGACTTCGCTGGTCGTGAGCCAGCGGGCGAAGTCGTTGGCGAGCGTATTGACGGCGGCTTGGCCCATGGCGGACGTGAAGGCCTCGCGCGTGCCCATGCCGGAGGGGAGGCCGATGCCCGGCTCGGACCCGCGTGAGCCGGAGCACGAGCAGGACGTGAACGAGCAGCCGCCGCCCACGCTAGCGTTCCAGCGGCGTGTCTCCGCGAGCTTGGACTCGCACTCCGACGAGCTCGCGAACCGGTGGGTATGGGCGCCATGGCCTCCGCCGCAAGACTGGGTGAAGGAGCACTCCGCACGGGCGAGGCCGAAAGGCAGCGCCAGCAGAGCGGCGAGAGCGCCCAGCATCCGGCCTAGTCTAGCAATCCGGCCGGAGCCGGGCAATCCCCGGGGCGCTAGCTCGAAAACCCCCGAGACTGCTCCCGGATCGTGTTGAGGACCCCGCGAAAGCGGCGGTTACGGGCGACCTTCGCGCGAGAGGCGTCCAAGTTCAGGCCGTCGTCGTCGACCCAGGCTCGGACCGGAGAGCCGCTTCCCAGCGAAAGGACCTCCGCGAGGACGCCGCGCGTGTAGAGCTCGAGCGCCGGTACGCCCCTGAAGGGGATGCGCTCGACGCGGCCGCGCCGGCGCGGCGTCTCGAAGTCGAGGCCCGGCGCGCCCGAGCCGACCCCTTGGGCGGCGGCGACGCCGGCGACCACGACGAGCGGCCGCGCCATGCGGCAGGACTCGAGCAGCGGCTTCTCCCAGCCTCGCGGCGGCGACACGTCGAAGAGGTCGATGAACGTGCCGCGGCCTTGGGCGCGCACCAGTCGCAGCTCGAAGAGCGAGCGAATCCGGGTCTTCCACCGAAACGGCGGCCGGCCCGACGTGACGATGACCCGCTTCGAGACCCGCAGCGCGCCGAGCAGGCCGACGGCCAGGTGCCGCCCGGCGTCCGTGGCGCCCGGCCGGAGCAAGGCCTCGAAAGGGTCGAGGAGCCGGCTCCAGCCGAAGGCGCGGCCGTCGAAGCGGATCCTCAACGCCCGGCGGCGCACGAGCTCGACGTCGACGCGGCTCGCCTCGGCGGCGTGGGCCGAGCGCGCGAACTCGAGCAGGCAGGTCCAGGGGTCGGCGGCCTGGTAGTCCTTGAGCTTCTGGAGGGCCGCCTGCCGGTCGATGCGGATCGCGCCCGACGCGACGAGGACGGGTTGTCCCTTCATGAACCCAGGAGGTCGGCGCTGGATACGGTCCGCACTCCGGCGTCCTTCATCGCGCGGATCGCGTCGGCGGAGTCGGAAGGCTTCAGGTTCACGCCGCGGCAGCCGTCTTCGACGAGGAGGGTCTCGAAGCCTTCCTTCCGGGCGTCGAGCGCCGTGAACTTCACGCAGTAGTCGGTGGCGAGGCCGAGCACGTAGACGCGTTCCACGCCCTCCGTCTTGAGCCAGTCGCTTAGTCCGGTCGCGCGCCGGCGCCCGGTGTCGTAGAAGCCGCTGTAGGAGTCGACCGCCGGGTCGTCGCCTTTCCGGAAGACCCGATCGACGCAGGCCGTCATCAGCGCCGGGTGGAACGCCGCGCCGGGGCTGCCTTGGACGCAGTGGTCCGGCCAAAGAATCTGGCTCAAACCGTCGAGCTCGATCACCTCGCCCGGCTTGCGCCCCGCATGGTTCGACGCGAAGCTCCCGTGGTCCTTCGGGTGCCAGTCCTGCGTCGCGACCCTCCGGTCGAAGCGGCCCTTCGCCGCCAAGAGGCGGTTGGCGACCGGGACGACCCGGTCGCCGTCTTTGACCGCGAGGCGTCCTCCCGGGACGAAGTCGTTTTGGATGTCGACGAGGATGAGGGCCGACCTCGCGCTCATGCGAGCCTCCGCTCGGGGACGTCGTCCTTCGGCAGCTCGGCGAGCTCCTTCTCGAGCCCGCTCGATAGGATCGGGAACCGGCACCAGCTCTTCGGGTCGAGGTTGTTGTCGTCGAGGTGGAAGGAGGGGGCGTAGCGCTCTCGCTTCCACTGGTTGCGGCACCAGAGGCGGAAGAAGCGCAGCACCCAGGTCCGGCGGTCCGCCTCTGAGTGCTTGGGGAACGCGATGCGCACGTGCTCGAGGGTCTCGGCCGGCGAGCGCTTGTCGCGGATGAAGCACCTCTCGATGGCGTCGAGCACGTCGTAGGGCATGAGGTCCGACTCGGCCATCTGCCCGGCGGCGAGCGGGCGGAGCTCCGGCGTCGGACGCATCCCCGTGACGACCGAGAGCTCCGGGATCGGGCCGAGCGCTTCCGGGCCGGCCGTCTCGAGCCACTTGAGCCAGACGAGCAGGAAGGCCTTGTCGATGCCCGCGATGGGGCTCAGGCCGCCGCAGGTGTCCCCGTCCATCGTCGCGTAGCCGACGGCCGCCTCCGAGCGGTCGCTGGTCGCGAGCAGGATCGAGTTCCGGAGGTTCGCGAGGAGCCACACGCCCGGTCCGCGCGCGCGGGCCTGGATGTTCTGGAGCGCGAGGTCGTCGTGCTCCCACGTCAGCGTCCGGCCGATCGCCTTCTGGACGGTGTCGATGTAGTCCCGGACGACGCCGCCGACGTCCCACTGCATGAAATCGGCACCGAGCGCCCCGGCGACGACCGCCGCCGCGTTCCGGCAGCTTTCCCCCGAGTTCTCCGTCGGCTGGTACGCGCAGGCCAAGAGCGCCTTCACCAGCGCCTTCGGCTCGACGAGCCCGGCGAGCCGCCGGATGTGGCCGAGGCGGCGCCGCAGCCCTTCCGCGCCGAGCTCGCGGAGCGCAAGGCGGAGCGCCACGGCCACGAGCGACGAGACCGCGGTGGAGTCGGAGCCGCCGCTCAAGGACACCACGAAGCCCTCGGCGCGGCTGCGCCGCAGGTAGTCGAAGAGCCCGAGCGCGACCGCGCGCGTGAACTCCTCCTCCTTGACGGCGGGGCCGGTCTCCCAGGCGGGCGGCGGGGGGGACGTCCGGACAGAAGACGGCCGCAGCTCGGGGAACGAGAAGTCCGCGCGCACCAGGCTCGGGTCGCCGGACTTGAGATCGGGCGTGAAGCTCGCCGTGCGCGAGCGGTTCATGCGGTTGAGGCTCACGTCCACGTCGGCCCACGCGAGGTACGAGTCCTCGTAGCCGAGCCGGGGCCCGGCGGCGACGATCCTGCCTTCGGAGGCGATCAGGGTCGAGCCGTCGAAGATCACGCGGCCCGCCTCGTTGCCGAGCAGGTTCGAGTACACGTAGGCGGCGCCGAACGCGCGCGAGCCCTCCGCGACGAAGCGGCGGCGGGTCTCCTGCTTGCCGAACGCGAAGTGCGAGGCGCTCGGGTTGAGGATGAGGTCGACGCCGCGGGCGGCGAGCGCCGCGCCGGGCCGGTTCGAGACCCAGGCGTCCTCGCAGATCTCGAAGCCGATCCGGATCCCGCCGCAGTCGAAGAGCACGTCGCCGAAGGGCACGCGTCGGCCGCCTCGCGCCAGGCCCGCGGCCACGCCGGCCGGCCACGGCTTGAACCACCGCGGCTCGTAGTGGATGCCGTCGCCCGCCAGGAACTTCTTGGCGGCAAGGCCCATCAGCCTTCCGTCGCAGATCAGCGCGGCCGAGTTGAAGAGCGCTCCGTCGTGGAAGACGGGCAGGCCCGCGCTTACGATCAGGCCCTTCGTCTCCGGCACGAGCTTCTCGAGGTACTCCCAAGCCGTCTCGTGGACGAACTCGGCATGGAAGGCGTCCTCGCAGCCGTAGCCCGTGACGCAGAGCTCGGGCAGGCAGACGATCGAGACGCCCTCGCGCCGGGCCCGCTCCAGCAGCGCGACGGCGCGCCCGAGGTTCCCGTCCCAGTCCAGGGGCGTCTGGTTCACCGCGGTGGCCCCGACTCTAATGAGTTTCATGGTAGTTGCCTTTAAGATAAGCCGAGAACACGCGGGCTGTCGATAGGAGCCCGAGCCCTCTTCCGGCCCGGGCGTTCGGATGGCTGTCCGTGACGAAGAGGCCGTCGAAGAGGCGGGAGGCCCGGATCTTCTCGAGCGCCCCTTCGCAGAAGATCCCATGGGTCGCGATCGCCGTGATCCGCGACGCGCCCGCCTCCCGGTAGGCGCGCGCCGCCGAGATCAGCGAGCCTCCGGTTCGGATCATGTCGTCGTAGATCACGACCGGCTTGCCGCGCACGTCGGCGCTGACCGCGATGATCTCCGTGCGGCGCCCGTCGAGGCGCCGCTTGAACACGAAGGCGGCCGTCGTGCCGAGGTCGTTCGCCAGCGACTCGACCCATTTGGCGCGGCCGGAGTCCACGCACGCCAGCACGAATCCCCGTCCTCCGTGCGCGCGGGCGGCGGCGAGGATCACCGGCTTGGCGTACAGGTGCGCCGGCACGACCGCCCCCTCGAAGTAGTGCGTGATCCCGTCGGAGTGCAGATCGAGGAGCGCCACGCGGTTGCCGAGCGGCGCGGGGGGGATCGCCGAGAGCAGCCGCGCGCGGTTCTTCGCGGTCACGATCTCGCCGCGCTTGGCGGCGCGCTCCATCGTGGAGTACCCGAAATACGGGATGAGCAAGGTGAGCCGGGAGCAGCCCTCCTTCACCAGGCCGCAGGCGAGATCGAAGACGTCGAGGCAGGCGGCGTCGTCGATCGTCCCGCCGACGACGACGGCCTCTCGCCCCGCGACCGCGCTCGCGATCCTCACGCAGCGCTCTCCGTCCGGAAACCGCTCGCGCTCGGCCTCGCCGAGCGCGAGCCCGGCCCCTCGCGTGATCGCGCGCGCGAGATACTCGTAGCGCTCGATCGAGAACACCAGGGGCTTCATGGTTTCGCCTCGACGAAGCCGCGCTTCTCGAGCGCGAGCCTCGTCTTGAGCTCGTGCAGCCCTTCCTCGAGGCCGACGGGGTAGCGATGCGGGTTCACCAGACGCCGGATCCCCGCGTGGAAGCCCTCCAGCTCGCGGCGGGCCGCGTCACGCACCTCCGGGAGCGGCGGAGCGTCGTAGACGGCCTTGCCTTTGCGGAAGACGGGGACCAGCAGGTCCTCGAAAGGGGCTTGGGCCGGGAACCGCTTGCGCCGGGTCGGGTCGAGCGGGTCGACGAGCACGGCCGTGCCTTTCGGCGGCCGCAGCGCGTCGTAGATCATGTCCGCCGCGGCCCCGTTGTCGTCGGTGAAGCGGCGCACCTGCAGGATGCCGGGGATCGAGACCTTCGCGGCCTGCTCCGAGAGCTTGAGGCGATGGCGCCATTCGCCGCCCGGCGCGCGGATGGCGGAGAGCTTGTAGACGCCTCCCAGCGCGGGCTGGTCGAAGGCCGTCACGAGCTTCGTGCCGACGCCCCAGACGGCGATTTGGGCGCCCTGCTCCTTGAGGCTCGCGATCAGCGTCTCGTCGAGGTCGTTGGTCGCGAATATCCCGGCGTCGGGGAAGCCGGCCTCGTCTAAGATCCGCCGGGCCTCGATCGAGAGGTAGGCCAGATCGCCCGAGTCGAGGCGGATGCCGACGAGGCGCCGCCCCTCCGCCTTCAGGCGGCGGCCGACCTCGCAGGCCTTCTTGACGCCCTCGAGCGTGTCGTAGGTGTCGACCAGGAACACGCAGTTGTTCGGCATCGCCTTGGCATACGCGTCGAACGCCGAAAGCTCGTCGTCGAACGACATGATCCAGGAGTGGGCGTGCGTGCCCTTCACCGGGATGCCCAGCAGCTTCCCCGCGAGCACGTTCGACGTGGCGGCGCAGCCGCCGACGAACGCCGCGCGGCTGGCGGTCAGCGCCCCGTCGACGCCTTGCGCGCGCCTCAGCCCGAACTCCACGACGGGGTCTTGCTTCGCCGCGCCGACGATCCGCGCGGCCTTGGTCGCGACGAGCGTGGAGAAGTTCATGATGTTGAGCAGCGGCGTTTCGAGGAGCTGGCACTGGATGATCGGCCCCTGCAGGCGCAGGAGCGGCTCATGGGGGAAGGCCAGCCGGCCCTCGGGGATCGCGTCGACGTCGCACGCGAACTCGAGCCGCGAGAGGTAGTCGAGGAACGCGCGCTCAAAGAGCGGCTTGCCGTCGTTGCCCGCCAGGCCCGCGAGGTAGTCGAGATCCCCCGGGTCGTAACGGAAGTCCCGGAGATACTCCATCGCGGTCTGAAGGCCGCAGGAGAGGGCGTAACCGCCGGCGAAGGGGTTCTTGCGGAAGTGCAGGTGGAAGACGCCCTCGTGGTCGGCCATCCGGGACTTCCAGTAGCCGTAGGCCATCGTGAGCTGGTAGAGATCCGTGAGGAGCGCGAGAGAACCCCCGTAGAGCGAGCCGAGGAAGCCGGTCTTCATAGGCCCTCCATGCCGATCACGCGCAGCGGATGCTCCGACACGCGGATCGACGCGACCTGGCCGAAGTGGAATGGGACGTCCTTGAGCGAGTCGACGTCGAGCACGCCGTCGGCGTCGTTGAGCGAGCGAACCCTCAGCACCTGGCCCGCGCGCAGACGCCCCTTCCCGAGGCTCAGCCGCCGCCCGCGCGGGAAAGGCTCCGTCAGCGCCCAGCGAGCGGGGCCCGAGGCGGCCGAGAAGCGCGGGCCGTAATGCCCGTACCAGCCCGTCGAGCCGGCGGGAGTGCAGACGAGCAGCCCCGACGACTTGTGCTCCTCCGCCGGGCCCCGGCCGACGCGGAGCACGTGGCGGCTCATGTGCTTGCGCTGCCGCTCGCCTAAGAATAGCTCGCTCGTGGCGACGCCGGCCAGGCGGCCGTCGACCGAGGCCTCCAGGCGGGGCCACTCCGAGATCGTGAAGCGCCCCGCCCGAAGCCTTCGCGCCAGCCCCGCCAGATGCCGCTCATCGAAGCGCAGGAGCCCACCGTGGCTCCGCTTGCGGTCGGCGTTGACGCCCAGGATCGGGGCGCGCGTGAGGAAGTGCGAGAGGTAGACGAAGTGGTTGTCTCCTCCCAGCGCGATCACCACGCTCGCCCCGTCGAGACGCGCGGCGTCCGCCATCTCCCGGGTGACGATCCGGCACTCCGGGAGCAGCGCCTTCACCGTCTCCCGCACCCGCAGTTGGCGCTCGTGAGAGGCTAGGATCGTGCCGGCGTGCTCGCGGTACCAGCGGAGCAGGCGCCGGCGCGTCCAGCCGAGCCGGCGCATGTCCCACTCGAGCTTGCTCTCTTTGGGCACCAGCACCGCGCGCGTCAGGTCGATCATTTTCATGTCTTCATCCCTACGGAGCGCCGAAGCCTCCGACCGCCGTCTTCGAGAAATGGCCCGCGCTTTGGCTGGCGCGGACCGCCGACTGCGAGAACACCGCGAAGGCCCGACGGATCTCGCTTGAGGAGCTGCCGGGGGTGAGGATCCAGCGGTCCTCGATGCCCATCTCGCGGAACACCGCCCGGAAGTCCGTGCTCCCGTCGTCGACGCCGTGGGCGGCCACGATGTGCCGCTCGGCGCGCAGCATGTCGCGCACGAGCGCCGCCACGTCTTTGGCGTCCGAGCTCTCCGAGCCCTCGTCGGCGCCGTCGGTGATGAGGAGCGTCACGGTGCGCGACGGCACGCCGGCTTGCGCGAACTGCCTCGACTTCGCGAGGACGGTGCCGAGCAGCACCACCGCCTGGTCGTAGAGCGGCGTGCCCAGGTTCGGGTCGTAGTTCTTGGAGTCCATCCGGATCGCGCCCGGGAGGCCGCAGTAGGGGAAGAGCACGCGGCCGTTCAGGTAGCGGGTATGGGCCAGCACGCCCTCCTTCTGCTTCGAGGCCGCCAGCGCGTCCAAGACGAGGTTATGCCCGTCCCGCACCGCCTGCGCGTTTCCGCCGAAGCGGATCGAGCCCGAATCGTCCGGCATCATCGTGACGAGGACCACCTCGCTGGCGGCCACGTCGTCGGGGTGGACCCCGAGCCCCGCCTGGATCTGCGCCCCCAGGTCGGGGATGCTCAATGCCCGCATCGCCGCGTCCGACAGCTCTCCCTCTTGCAACGCCGCATTAAACAACTCTTTTGGGTCTTCCATCGCGATTTCTCCTAGAGCCGGATTCCCGGCCAACCTTCGATCGGGTCCGTCGATTTCACGAGGTTCATCCCCGCGTCCGCGAAGCGCTGGAAGGCCGCCTCGGACTGCGGGGTGAAGTCAGCCACGAGACCGCCCTTGCCGTCCGGGACGGTGACCGACGACATGCAGTCGGTCAGGATGTAGACCTTCTTCGCCAGCGCCGGGTCCTGCGCGAGGATCTCGCCGAGCAGGTCGTCGATCGAGCTCTTCACGCAGTGGCTCGCGGCCTGACCGGCGATGACCACGACGTCGGACGAGAGCAGCGTCTTTAGGAACAGCGTGTTCCGCTGCGCGAGCGGCGCGCCGTCGTGGCGGGTCAGCACCTCCGGCCGGAGCACCGAGTAGTTCTCGGTCAGCGCGTTGCCGCCCTTGACCTCGACCCACGACTGCGCGCCCCGGACGAACGAGTGGAAGAGCCTCGCCTCGTGGAGGAGCCCGACGAGCGCGTGTCCGTCCGAGCCGAGCAGGCAATGCGGCGGCCAGAGGTAGAGCCGGTACTTGCCCGCCCGCTCGAGCTCGGCGCAGTAGTGCCTCGCCTGCTTCACGAGCCACGCGTAATTGCCTCCGCACAGCCATTTCGCCACCATCGGAGCGGGCCTCACCGCGCCGCGGCCGACCTCGTCGGCCGTGATCTCCCGGAAGGGCGTCAGCGGACGCTCGTCCTTGTCGATCCAAAAGGACGGGAAGAAGATCTGATAGGCGAAGTGCGTGTCCATCGTGGTCGTGATGTTCGTGACGTGCCGCAGGTTGCGGTAGAGGAACTCCGAGAGCCTCCGGCTGTCGTCGATCGCGCCTTTCCCGGAGCGCCCCGCGACGTAGAGCGACCCGTTCGGGAAGCAGAAGTCCTTCTGCACGTCGATGAGGAGCAGATGGACGGCCGTCTTGTCGGAGGCGGCCGGCAAGACGCCGTGCTGGCGGCGGTACTCCGCGGCGGCGGCGAACAGCTTCTGCGGGTCCGGCACGTAATCGAACTTGGCCGCGTTCGCCGGGTCGAAGAACGTCGGCAAGGGCAACGGCGTCTGGACGGTCATACGGGTACCTCCTGAGCGACCTCTAGCTTGAGCACCTCGCGGCGATTGGCGACGAGGATGCCGTCGTCCGCCGCGTGCAGGCGAGAGGAAGCGTCCACAAAGGGCTCGGTCTCCGCGAACTCCGTCACGCAGGCGAGGGACTCCGACACGCGGACGATCCCGCGGTCCGTCGGCGCGAAGAGGAACGGGCCGGCGGCGCAGGCGCCGTGGACCGACTCGAGCCAGGCCGGGCCATCGATCGAGGCCGCGATCGTTCCGTCGCGGCGCACCACGACGCAGCGCCGGAAGACGCGGCCGCCGGCCTCGAGCTCCAGGAGCAGCCACGCGCGCCCTTGGCCGAACGCGCAGGCCGCGTCGAGCACCCGGCCGCGGACCGGCGGGAGCGCCACCGAGTCGTTGAGGCCGTGGCGTTCATGATCGAAGACGAAGCCCACCGTCACGCCCCCGGCGCGGTAGAAACCCAAGCCGAACTCCGGTCCGGCCCAGAGCCGGGTCTGCCCCGCGAGGACCTCTCCGACGCGCTCGTCGCCGTAGCGCCCTTCGCGCCACAGCGCGCCGTCGCGTTCCCAGTAGTTGTGTCCGCCGCCGCACGCGAAGGCCTCCCGCGCGGCGACCGCGACGGTCCGTTCGCCGTCGAGGAAGTAGCGCATGCCCGGCCGCAGCGCGCCGAGGGGCACGACCCGGCCGTCCTCGCGCCGGTACTCCCCGCCGCCGTAGACGAGCCACGCTTTAGGCGAGGCGGCGAGCACCTCGCCGTCGGCGTCGAGCAGCCGGGTCGCCTTGACGCGGCCGCGCACCACGACGAGGTGTCGCCGCGCGTGCACTGCCGCGCCCTGGCACGCCGGACAGGCCGCCCGTGCGTGAGTCAGGCCGCAGCCCGAGCAGGGGGTCCAGGCGAGCCCGTCGAGCAGCGCGCGCGGGAACGGCGACCGCTTGTCCTCCGCGAAGGTCTCATGGAAGCGATGGAGGAGTTCGTCCGGGAGCGCCTTCCACGGCACGGCGGCCTTGGGGTAGCGCACGCGCGGGTCGAACACGGTCACGCGATCTAAGACCCGCTCCGACGGCTTGCCGGGGCCGGGCAGGACGCCGCCGTAGGGGTGGACCAGCAGAAGGGACTGGAACAGGAGCGCGTCGAACGCGTACCAGTCGGTCGCGGTCGAGTGCGGGCGCGCGAGTTTGAGCCCCCGGTCGCAGACGAGCGGATCGACGAAGCGGTCCGTGTACGCCAGGCAGGCATGGCGGCCGAACTGGAAGCTGTCGGCGTCGATGACGTGCGCGGCGCCCCCGGTCACGAGCACGTTCAAGTCGTTGAAGTCGCCCACGACCACGCAGAGCTCGTGCAGCCGGAGCACGGTCGAGTGCAGGTCAAGGAAGAGCGGCGCGACCGTCGCGGCCCCGACGGCGCGGCGGTAGGCGGGATCCGCCCAGCGCAAGAGCGGCTCCGCCGCCCCGACGAGCCGCATCGCGTAGCCGACGACGCGCCCCGAGCGGTCGGTCGCGAGCTGCAGCGGGGCGACGACCCGCGGCGGCAGGCCGGCGGGGAAGTCGCGGAGCTTCTCCCAGCGGGTTCGGAGCCGGTCCTTCGCCGCCTGCTGCTCCTCCGGCAGGCCTTTGTAGTCCGGGTGGTCGGGCCCCTTGTAGACCTTGAGGGCGAGACCCGAGCCGACGTCGAAGACGTCCGCCTCCCCGCCCGTCCCGACGCTCATCGCGGGCTGGAGCTTGAGCCTGCGTCCGCCCAGGATCACCTCGTTCACGGCCGCCTCCTGATGAGAGCGACCGTCGCGTCGTCTTGGGGACGCAGGAGCTTGAGCCGGCGGCGCAGCAGGTCGGGATTGGCGAAGAGCCGCTCGTCCTCGAGGCACGCGCCCAGCTCCAGGTCGGCGGCACCGTCGGTCGCCACCACGACCCGGCCGGCCGGGCCGTCGTGGAGCACGGCGAAGCCGACCGAGCTCTCGTCGAAGGCGTAGGCGAGGTAGGGCGGCGCGTTGCCGGGAAAGGGGCCGAGGCGGCGCACATCGCCGTCGACCATGACCGCACCGTCGCCGCAGGCGAACACGGTGCCGCGCTCGCCGTAGAGCGCGGCGCCCACGATCGTGAACAAGAGATGCTCCTGCAGATCGAGCGCCGCCAGCTCTGCGGCCGCGTAGAGGCCGGAGAGGACCTCGAGCCTCAGCCGGTTCAGGTCGAGCGCGCCGCCCGTCTCGAGCTG
>JACQPK010000422.1 GCA_016207565.1 Elusimicrobiota bacterium | reverse complement strand
TCTGCACGCTCGAGTTCGAGATCCACCGGCCCCTCTACGACTGGTACATCGATGCCGTCAATGAGGGCCGCACGGATGATGGCTCCGGCCCCTGGGGCAAGAGGATCCATCACCCCAGGCAGATCGAGTTCGCGCGCCTCAACCTCACCCATACAGTGCTCTCCAAGAGGCGCCTGTTGGAGCTCGTGGGAAGCAAGGTCGTGCGCGGCTGGGACGACCCGCGGATGCCCACGATCTCGGGCTATCGCCGGAAGGGCTATACGCCTGAGGCGATCCGCGACTTCGCCAAGCGCATCGGAGTCAACAAGTTCAACAGCACGGTCGACTTCCAGCTCCTCGAGCACTGCCTCCGTGAGGACCTGAACAGGCGCGCTCAGCGCGTGATGGCGGTCGTGCGCCCGCTCAAGGTGGTGATCGAGAACTATCCCGAAGGGCAGGTCGACGAGCTTGACGCGATCAACAATCCGAACGATCCGGCGGCCGGCACGCGGAAGGTGCCGTTCTCGCGCGAGCTGTGGATCGAGGCCGAGGACTTCATGGAGGACCCGCCGAAGAAGTTCTTCCGGCTGGCGCCCGGCCGCGAGGTGCGCCTGCGTTACGCGTACTTCGTCACCTGTAAGAGCGTCGTCAAGGACGCCGCGGGCAGGATCGTGGAGCTCCGGTGCACCTACGACCCCGCGACGAAGGGCGGCGACTCCCCCGACGGGCGCAAGCCGAAGGCGACGATCCACTGGCTATCCGCCACGCACGCCAAGCCCGTCGAGGCTCGCCTGTACGACCACCTCTTCTCGGACCCCGACCCGGCGTCCAACCCGGTCGCCAACCCCAGGTCGGAGGAGATCCTGAAGGGCTGGATCGAGCCCTCCGCCGCGTCCGCCGCGCCCGGGACCAAGTTCCAGTTCGAGCGACTGGGCTACTTTTCGGTCGACCGGGAATCGACGCCGGAGGCGCCGGTCTTCAACCGGGCCGTCTCCCTGAAAGACAGCTACGTCCCGCCGAAGGCATGAGCCTCGTGCTCCTGCTCGCCGGCCTCCTCGCGGCGGCCGCTCACGCCGAGCGGGTCGCGTCGGAGGACGGCAAGTTCTCGGTCGAGTTCGGCGCGCCGTGGTCCGTGGACAACTCCGTCCGCGACCGCGCGGTTTGGCTCGACGCGAAGGAGAAGCAATCCCTCGTGATCGTCGGCGAATGGCGCGACGGCGCCGCGCCGGTCCCCCCGCAGGCCCACCAGGCGGCGGTCAAGGGAGCCGAGACCGCGACCTCGCCCCGGCCGGGCCGCCACGGCGTGCGCTACGCGCGGCGGCCGTCCGAGCGCCTTCAGCACCTGCAGGGTTGGCTGTCGTGCGGGGGCGACCGCTACCTCTTCGACGCGCGCGTGCTCAAGGAGAAGCTCGCGTGGAGCGTGGTGGACTCCCTCGAATGCAGGCCCGCTCCCGAGGCCCGGGGCCTCGATATCGGGACGACCGGCTGGCGGGTGTCGATCCCGCCGGGCTTCCGGCAGATCGGCGACTCCACGGACGGCCGCGGCCTGTGGAAGCGCGAGCGCGACGTCGCGATGCGCGACCCGCAGGGGCGGCCCGCGACCGTGCGCGTCGAGGACAGCCTGTGGGTGATGGCCGGCACCGAGACCTGGTCGAAGGTCCGTCCGTGGCCGGGCACCTGCAAGTTCGCGAACCGCCACGGCGTCGCCGTCGAACCTCCCGTGTCGCGCGACCACGGGGGCAAGACGGCGTTCCGCTACGCATGCGGAAGTTCCCAAGAGGGGGCGAGGCAGGTCTCGTTGGCCTACGACCTGGTCTTCGACTACGACGCGGCGCTCGGCGTCGCCTCGTTCGTCACCATGCGCTTCGACATCGGGCCCGGGCGGGGCGCGGTGTGGTGGCCCGAGGAGATGATTCCCGACGCCGCGACGTTCGCGGAGGTAACGCAGAGCCTGGCCCTCTCGCGCCCCGCGCCTACGGGCGGCGCGCCGCACGCTTCTGGGGGAGCGGTACCTCTGCTGCGCTGAGGCGGCGTCCGAGTGGTAGCGCTCATTGCGCCGGGCGAGGCCGCGACGCCTCGGCGAGCGCGGTCTCGAGGTCCTGGATGCGCGAGAGCGCGGAGGCCAGTCCCTTCCGCACGTTCTCCGAGTGCTCGCGCCGCTCCCATGCGCTCAGCGCCTGCGCCGCGGCGAGCCTCAACTCAGCGCTCTCTCCGGAGATCGCGAGGCCGGCCGCCGCCTGCGCGGCGCGCAGCTTGCGTCCGAGGCCCGGCGGGCCCGGGGGGGCCGATTCCGCCGCCGTCAGCATGAGCCTCAGAGCGCTCTCTCGTTCGGCGAGGAGCGCGCGACGAGAGACGGAGAGCAGTACGGCGCTCAGCCCCCGCGCGCGGAACGGTTCGTCCTCGGCGGCGTACGCCAAGGCTAGTCCGGCGAGCAGCAGGCGCTGCGTGGATGGCTCGAGCGATTCGACGTTCACGTTATCGAGCCGGTCCAGCGCTCGGGCCGTCGCAAGGTTGGAAGCCCGGCGGTTTCGTGCGCGGTTCCGACGGCTCCCATCCAGGGAAGCGAGCAAGCGTAGGACCACGTCGCGATCGAGCGCCTGCCGCGTCGTCCGGTCTTGCGCGCTCCGCAGGGTCCGTCCCACGAGGCCGTGCTCCTCCCGGGAGTACGCCTGGATCATCCCCAGGAAGCCGACGGAGGACGGGTCGCCACGAACCCGGTCGGCGAATCGACGTAGGGCCGCGGCCAGGGGCTCATCGAACGACCTCGACACCTTGGCCCAGAACGCCGGATCGACGTCGGGCGAGGCGACCACCGCCCGGCGCAGGACAGCGGTCGCGGGCCGGACGGTCGGATCCATGAAGGCAAGGGCTGCGCCGTCGCTCAAGTCGCCGGCGGCGCGCCAGGGATCCTTCCATGCGGGGCGCTCGAGCAGGCTCCGGACGAGCATGGACAGCCCCTTCAGCGGCGCCGCCGGGTTGACGGCGGCCGCCGGGACTCCAGTTGCCACCGGCGGAGCTGTGGGAGCCGGTTCCGGCGTCGCGGTGGCCGCTGCGGTCCGGTCGAGCGCGCGTCCGACCGCCTTCCCTCCCTGGTAGCCGGCGACCGCGAGGCCCGCGAGAGGCAGGACCAATGACAGCAGCCACGCCTCGATGAATCGGTTGTCCGCGTCCAGCTTGTCGAGCAGCGACGTCCGCGCCAGCACGCCGAGCCCAACACCCGCACCGGCGACCCATGGGAGCAGCCGCAGGGCATCGCTCGGCGGGGAGGAGACGAGCAGCGCGATCGCGACGCCGCCGTAGGGAATCAAGGCGGCCAGGATGGCGCCGGTTCCCGGGGCAGCCTCGGGGACCCCCGACTCCGAGCGCCAGAGGCGGCCTGCCAGTTGGCCGAGGATCCACGCGAATCCGCCGACGAGCGCCAGGGTCAGCGTCGCGCCGAGGAGCGCCGCCAGGCCGCCCGAAAGGAGCGCCCCGGCCGCCAGCCCCGCGCGGGCGAAGACGGCTTCCCAGCTCCACGAGCGCTTCGGGGGCGGCTGCGCGCGGGGCGGGCTCGGCTCGAACGACTCCGCGCGGGCACGCTCGAAGTCCGCGATCCTCGAGAGCGCGGTGGAGAGGCCGGCGCGAACCTCGGGCGAACGCTCGCTCGCCTCCCAGGCAAGGAGCGAGGCTACGGCCGATCGGCGCACCTGCCGGCTCTCGCTGCCGATGGCTAGGTCCGCGACCGCTTGCGCCAT
>JACQPK010000440.1 GCA_016207565.1 Elusimicrobiota bacterium | reverse complement strand
CCTACGGGATGGCATACAGCGGATCGTCAACCGTCTTTGATCTTCAGTCCTCTGCGTGCCTTTCCGTCACTTTCCTTTGCGTACCTCTGCGTTACTCCGTTCCCAGGGCACCGGGGAAACTTGGAGGGTCTCAGCCCCCGGCTGTAACGGCCGCGCGATTTAATACACTCATCTTCGCCATGATAACGATCGCGCTGCTGGCCGTCTTCGCCGTCGCCGCGCCCGCCGCCTCCGAGCCGAGGCTCGAGACGGCGGTCTTCGCCGGAGGCTGTTTCTGGTGCATGGAGGCCCCGTTCGAGCCGCTCCCGGGAGTGGAGTCGGTCGCCTCCGGGTACACGGGCGGGACCAAGCCCGACCCGACGTACGAGGAAGTGTCGGCGGGCGGGACCGGCCATGCCGAGGCGGTCGAGATCCGCTTCGATCCCTCGAAGATCACCTACGAGCGGCTCCTCGAGGTGTACTGGCGCAACGTGGACCCGACGGTCGACGACCGGCAGTTCTGCGACGAGGGGCGCCAGTACCGGCCGGAGATCTTCGTGGCCTCTCAGGCCCAGCGCAAGGCGGCCGAGGCCTCGAAGGCGGAGGCCGCGAAGTCGCTGAAGGTCGCGTCCCCGATCCGCGTCGCGGTCACGGATGCCTCGCGGTTCTATCCCGCCGAGCCGTACCACCAGGACTACTACAAGCGCAATCCCATCCGGTACAAGTTCTACCGGCGGAGATGCGGCCGGGACGCTAGGCTGAAGGAGTTGTGGGGCGGCTGAGCCGCGCGTGGGCCGCGGTCGCCGCCAAGATCAGCGCCCCGCCGGCCAGCGCCAGGCCCGACGGCTGCTCGTTGCGCAGCCACCACGCCCACACGGGGTTGAGCACCGGCTCGATGAGCAGGAGGAGCGACACCTCGAGCGCCGAAAGCCTCCGGGACGCCTCGGTCAAAAGCGCGTACGACACGCCGATCTGGACGATCCCCAGGTACGCGATCGAGCCCGCGTCGGCGGCGGTGACCGCGACCGGTAGCGCGAACGGCGCGGCGGCGAGCGCCGCGTAGACGTTGCCCCAGAGCGCCGCGGTGACCGCGAGGTTCCGTCCGGCGTCGAGGCGGCCCGTCCAGCGCATCCCGAGCAGCGTCGCCGCCCAGGTGACGCCCGCCAGGGCGGCTAAGGTGTCGCCCAAGGTCGAGGCTCCCTCGGCGGAGTCTCCGGCTCCCGCGAAGCACAACGCCATGCCGCCCGCGAGCGGCAGCATCAGCGCGAGGTCCGATCGCTTTAGCGGGGTCTTCAGCAGCAGCGGCTCCAGCGCCGCCAAGTACAGCGGCGCCGTGTACTGCAGGAAGATCACGTTCGCGGCGGTCGTGAGCTTGTTGGCGAGCACGAACAGGAGGAGCGTCGCGGCGTAGGGGATCCCGGCGATGAGCGGACGCGGCCCTCCCGGCCGCCACGCGCCCGGGAAGAAGCACGCGAGCGCGACTGCGGCGACGGCCGACCGCAGGCAGGCGACCTGCCAGCCCGTGAGCGCGCAGGCCTTGATCGCCACGCCGCCGGTCGAGAACAGGAGCGCGGCGCCGAGGACCCGCAAGCGGGAGGCGGCCAGGGTGGACATGGACGGCCATGCTACCACAGTATCCCGCGCCTATCACCGGGCGCCCGCGTGCGGTGCAACATTGCGGGCGTCGAAACCGGATGCGGCGGTCGGCTTTCGGCCTCACCGTTGCGCCGCGACGATCAACATGCCTTCCAGGAAATCCGCCGTCATCGAAGGGGAGCCCCAGGAGGAGACGGTCGACCGTCTGGTGAACGACCACCTGAGGCCGCGCCTGCACCTCGTATCGCTCTTGCAGGACCTCCAGGAGGAGTTCGGCTACCTCCCGGAGCCGGTCTTGCGCCGGGTGGCCGAGAAGACCGGCAAGACCCTCGTCGACGTCTACGGCGTCGCCACGTTCTACCGGATGTTCCGTTTCAAGCCGCGGGGGCGGCAGCTCCTGTCTGTCTGCCAGGGGACCGCCTGCCACGTGCGGGGCGGGGCGCAGGTCGCCGCCCAACTCTCGCAGAAGCTCCACGTGCAGCCGGGAGAGACGACCGCCGACGGCGAGTACACGCTCGAGACGGTGAACTGCCTGGGCTGCTGCGCGATCGGGCCGGTCGTCGTGAAGGAGGGGCGTTACCACGGCCAGGTGACCCTGAAGAACTTGGACGGGCTGATCCGGGAGGAGCGCCGATGATCCGGGTACGCGTCAAATGCGGTCGCTGCGGCAAGAGCCTCATGGACGAGGGGACGGAGATCGACTCGCGGCCGTCGATCCTGGTGCTCGCCAAGGCCGGCTCGAAGTCGGGCGCGCTGCGGCTCAGCAGCGCCTACGGCAGCTACCGGATCCGGCCGGAGGTCGACCTCAAGAAGGGCGTCGTGGCGCGCTTCTTCTGCCCGCACTGCAAGAAGGAGATGGCCGGGAGCCGTCGCTGCGACAAGTGCGAGGCCCCGATGATCCCGCTCGCGCTGCAGGAGGGCGGAGTCGTGCAGATCTGCGCGCGCCGCGGGTGCAAGAAGCACTGCCTCGAGTTCGAGGACCCGGAGGCGGAACTCCGCGCATTCTACGGGGCCTACTCGACCTTCTACAAGGGATAGCCCCATGCCCAAGCTCAAGAGGCTGCGCGACGTCACGGATTACGACCTCGCCCGCAAGGAGGCCGCCGCCGAGCGCAACGCGTACGAGACGCGCATCAGCATCGGGTGCACGAACTGCTCGGCCTCCGACGGACCGGCGCTGCAGAAGGCCTTGAGCGACGAGCTCGCGCGCCACGGGCTGGCCGGCAAGGTCCTCGTCCGGCTTTCCGGCTGCCACGGGTTCTGCGCCCAGGGCCCGCTCGTCGTCTTCGTGCCTCACCGCATCTGCTACGTCAAGGTGAAGACGGCCGACGCCAAGATGATCGTCGAGGAGACGGTCCTCAAGAACAACATCATCGACCGCCTCCTCTATCAGGAGCCCAAGACCGGCCGCAAGTGCCAGCTCGAGAGCCAGATCCCGTTCTACAAACGGCAGCTCCGGCTGATCATGGACTACAACAAGCGGATCGATCCCTGCGACGTCCGCTCGTATTTGGCCATCGACGGCTACGAGGCCGTCATTAAGGCGCTGACGCGCATGAGCCCCGAGGACGTCATCTTGGAGATCAAGAACTCCGGCCTGCGGGGCCGTGGAGGCGCGGGATTCCCGACCGGCTTCAAGTGGGAGTTCTGCCGCAAGGCCGGCGGCGCGCCGAAGTACGTGATCTGCAACGCCGACGAGGGCGACCCGGGCGCGTACATGGACCGCTCGGTCATCGAGTCCAATCCCCACAGCGTCCTCGAGGGGATGATCATCGGCGCCTACGCGATCGGCGCCTCCGAGGGCTACGTCTACCTCCGCAACGAGTATCCCCTGGCGGTCCAGCACGTGAAGCTCGCGATCGAGCAGGCCTACGAGCTCGGCCTGCTCGGCAAGGACATCCTGGGGACCGGCTTCGCCTTCGATTTGCGGGTGGAGCGGGGGGCGGGCGCCTTCGTCTGCGGCGAGGAGACCGCGCTCATCGCCTCCATCGAGGGCCGCCGCGGAGAGCCGCGGCAGCGCCCGCCGTTTCCGGCGACCCGGGGCCTGTACGGCAAGCCGACGAACATCAACAACGTCGAGACGTGGGCGAACGTTCCTCTCATCATCACGCGCGGCGGGAGCTGGTACTCGCACTTCGGGACGCGGTTCTCGAAAGGGACCAAGATCTTCTCGCTGGTGGGCAAGGTCCGCAACACGGGCTTAGTCGAGGTCGCCATGGGCTCGACCTTCCGCGAGATCATCTACGACATCGGCGGCGGCATCGCCGGCGACCGGCCCTTCAAGGCGGTCCAGACCGGCGGGCCCTCCGGCGGCTGCGTGCCGGCCGAGCACCTGGACCTGCCGATCGACTACGAGAGCCTGTCCCAGGTGGGGACGATCATGGGCTCCGGCGGCATGATCGTGATGGACGACCGGACCTGCATGGTCGACGTCGCCCGCTATTTCATGAACTTCCTGCGGGACGAGTCCTGCGGCAAGTGCCTGACGTGTCGCGACGGCACCCAGCGTCTCTGGGAGCTCCTCAACGAGATCTGCGAGGGCCGGGGCAAGCCGCAGCACCTGCCGCTCCTGCAGGAGCTGGCTCAGTGCGTCAAGGACGCCTCGCTCTGCGGCTTGGGGCAGACGGCCGGCAACCCGGTCCTCAGCACGTTGCGCTACTTCAAACACGAGTACGAGGAGCACATCCTGGAGAAGCGGTGCCGGGCGGGGGTCTGCAAGCCGCTCATCGAGTACCGCGTCATCGAGGACAAGTGCGTCGGCTGCCTGCTGTGCAAGAAGGCGTGTCCCCAGGACGCGATCGCGGGCGCGCTCAAGCAGCCCCACGTGATCGACGCCCAGCGGTGCATCAAGTGCGGACTGTGCTTTGAGGCCTGCAACTCCGACGCCATCGAGCATGTGAAAGCGAGGGAACGATGCCCCGCGTGACGATCGACGGCCTGGAGCTGGACGCCAAGAAGCCGTGGACCGTCCTGGACGCGGCCCGCTTCCTCGGCGTGGAGATCCCGACCCTCTGCCACATGGACGGGCTGACGCCGTGGGGGGGCTGCCGCCTTTGCCTGGTGGAGGTCGGCACGGGCAACCGCTCGCGGCTGGTCGCCTCCTGCACCTATCCGGTGGAGGAAGGGCTGAAGGTGCGGACCAACTCCCGGTGGGTGATCAAGACGCGCCGGATGGTGATCGAGCTGATGCTGGGCGCCTGCGGGGGCTCGAAGCAGCTCCAGGATCTCGCGGCGAAGTACCGCGTCGAGACGATGCGCTTTGCGCCCAACCACGACGACTGCCTGATCTGCGGCCGGTGCGTGCGCATGTGCGCCGAGCAGATGATGGGCTCGGCCATCGGCTTCACCGGGCGGGGCCGAAGCCTCAAGATCGACGCGCCGTTCGGCAAGCCCGCGCAGGCATGCCGCCGCTGCGGCGGCTGCATGTACGTCTGCCCGGTCTGCACCCTGCGCTGCCAGGGAGCGGACGCGCCCAACGCGGTGTGCGGGCGCTGCGGCTCGTTCGCGCCGACGTGCAGCGAGGTCTACCAAGACACCCAGTGCTTCATGGGCGCCGCCGGCCGCTGCGGCACCTGCGTGCCGGCAGAAACTACGGGAGGAAAGTAACCATGGGTCCGATCAAGCAGAACGCCAGCGCCGCGACGTTGACCAAGAACCGCACCGAGGATTCCGTCTGCATCAGCGGCCTGTGCGCCACGTGCGTCGACGGCTGCATCGGGATGTGCGAGGTGGGCCGGTCGGCGATCCGGGCCCATGAGGTCATCTACCCCCAGCCGTTCGGCATGATCACGACCGCGGCCGAGAAGCGCTACCCGGTCGACTGGTCGCACTTCAACATCATGGGCTCGTGCGCGGGGGCGAGGGGGATCGAGGCCGACTCCGACAAGGCGATCTTCCCGAACGTCAACCTGGAGACGAAGTACGGCGCGGGCTCCGGCATCAAGGTGAAGCTTCCCATCGTCTTCGGCGGCATGGGCTCCACCAACATCGCGGCCAACAACTGGGAAGGGCTTGCGGCGGGCGCGGCGATCTCCGGCGTCGTCCTCACGGTCGGCGAGAACGTCGTGGGCATGGACCCCGAGGCCGTGATCTCGAAGGGCCGCGTCGTGGAGTCGCCTGAGCTGGCCCGTCGGGTGAAGCTCTTCAAACAGTGGCAGAACGGCGGCTACGGCGGCGTGGTCATCCAGGCCAACGTCGAGGACGGCCGCCTCGGCGTCCAAGAGTACGCCATCGACAAGCTCGGCGTGAAGGCGGTGGAGCTGAAGTGGGGGCAGGGCGCCAAGGATATCGGCGGCGAGGTGAAGATCAAGAACCTCAAGAAGGCCCAACTGCTCAAGGATCGGGGGTACATCGTGCTGCCCGACCCCTACGACAAGGCGGTCATCCAGGCGTTCGAGAAAGGCTCCTTCACCGAGTTCGAGCGGCACTCCCGCGTGGGCATGGTCACGGAGGAGGGCTTCCTCAAGCGCGTCGACGAGCTGCGCAAGGCGGGGGCCAAGTGGGTCCAGCTCAAGACCGGCGCGTACCGGCCGGCCGACCTCGCCCGCGCGGTGAAGTACGCGTCGAAGGCGCGCCTCGACCTGCTGACCGTCGACGCGGCGGGAGGCGGGACCGGCATGAGCCCCTGGAAGATGATGAACGAATGGGGCACCCCGCCCATCGAGACCTTCTCGCTGCTCTTCCGGTACTGCGACATCCTCGCCCAGCGCGGCGAGTACGTCCCGCCGATCGCGATCGCCAGCGGCTTCGTGTTCGAGGACACTTGGTTCAAGGGCCTGGCCTTCGGCGCGCCGTACGTGAAGCTCATCGAGATGGCCCGCGCGCCGCTGACGGCCGCGATGGTGGGCAAGACGATCGGCCACAAGCTCCAGCAGGGAGCCCCGCCGGTCTTCGTGGAGCGCTTCGGCAAGAGCGTCGATGAGGTCTTCGTCGAGTCCTCGCACCTGCGCCAGCTTCTGGGCAAAGACTTCGATCGTCTGCCGGTCGGCGCCATCGGCGTGCACTCCTACCTGGCGCGCTGCGCCCAAGGCATGCGGCAGTTGATGGCGGGCGCGAGGAAGTTCTCGCTCGAGCACATGACGCGCGACGACATCGCGGCGCTGACGCCGGCGGCCGCGAAGATGAGCGGGATCCCGTACATCATGGATCTCGACCGAGCCGAGGCCGACAGCATCCTGAACAGCCGCTAGTGCAGCTCCAACATGATGCCTACAGCGACTGCGTAACGCAGAGGTACGCGAAGGGAAGTGACGGAAAGGAACGCGAAGGACGGATCGAGGGAATATTTCGCTTTGCGCGCCTTT
>JACQPK010000439.1 GCA_016207565.1 Elusimicrobiota bacterium | reverse complement strand
GCCGCACGACGTCGCCTTGGTCGACCGTGAAGGTCTCGCTGGGCGCCGGCGGCGGCGCGGCGAGGTCCTGCTCGGCCTGCGAGCGCGACTCGTGCGCGAAAAATCCGCCGCAGCGCCCGAACTTGTCGTGCATGAAATGCGACAGCTCGGGAAGCTTGTCGACGGGAACGCGGAACACCGCGGCCCGCTGGCTCGTGAGGACGGGCGCGCCGAGAGGCGAGCCCGTCCAGCTGGGCTGGACCAGGTCGTTGCGGCCGACCGAGACCCAGATCGCGCCCTCTCCCTCGGCCGGCGCGGAAGGCTCGGACTGAGCGGCTTCGCGCGCCGCGGCCAGCGCGGCCGCGGCATCGGGCAAGCGATCGAAACCGGGGTCCGGAGCGGCGGCCGCCGCGCCCGCGAACCACGCGAGCGCGGCGACCGCCTTCAGCGTCCGGTCAGCGCCCGCCACCGAGCGCCGCCCCGTACGAGTCCAGCTTGTCCTGCAGCCCCTTGGAGTCGGGGAGCTCGAGCGGCGCGGCGGCCGCGAGGGACGCGCCCTTGGCCTGGCCTTCCGGAGGCTTGTACCAGCAGCGCGGCCTGATCCCGGTGGTGTAGCCCTGCGCCGCGGTGCAGGCGCCGGGACCGGGCTCGGTCTCGGACTGCGCCTCGGTGATCGGCTTCGTGCAGAGCGCGCCCTGGTAATAGGTGTCCAGGCGGCACTGTCCGGCGGGGTGCGCGTCGTACATCTCCGCGACCTGCTTCGGGTCGGGGGTATCGAGCTTGTAGGGCGCGGTCTCGCGCCGCAGGGCGCGGAACAGCTCCGCGACCGAGACGCCGGCCATCGTGCCTTTGCCGCAGTGCGCGCGCGAGCCCTCGTCGGGGAAGTTCGCCGCGCAGGTCTTTTCCGCGATCGGATCCAGCGTTTCGGCGCGCGAGCCCGCCGGGAACACGCGGCGGAGGCACTTGAGCGTGGCGTAGTAGTCGGCCCCGCCCTCGTTGGTCGCCCAGTCGTTGCCGTCGTATTTAGGGAAGGCGCCCAGGTGGTGGCCCAACTCGTGGCAGGCGACCAAAGTGAACCCTTCCACCGTGATCGTGGGATGGCGCGCGAGGCCCCCGTACATATTGAGGTACCAGGTGCCGCCCGACTGGTACGCCGAGGCGTTCACCGTCCCGTTCGTCCAGAGGCGGTTGATCACCAGGTTGCCTCCGGCGGCCGCGACGATCGGCCCGTAGACCTCCTGGGCGCGATCGAGCACGGCGTTGAACTGGGCTTCGGTGATGCCGCCCGCAGCGGGATCCGTCTCCAGGATCTGCAGGTCGTTCGGCGGTAGGAACCCTTCGCACAACACGCGCGGCCGGGAGACCGCGGCAACGGCAAGCAACGTACCTAAGACGGCGATCCCGGTCGCCGCCTTGATGCGCTGATTCATGCCACCCCCTAACAATCCTAGGACCTAGGACCTAGACCCTGGATAGGCCCTAAGTCTCTAATAGTTGGGTGTCGCCTGTCAACAACAAAGTAAAGTGGGGACAGTCCCCACTTTACTAACTCAACTTAGGCGTAGGTGCGGACGCGGCGGCGCCAGACGGCCAGCCACGTCGCCTCGCCGCGCTCCGGAGGGGAGTTCTTCACGCGGCGGGTGAGGATGCGGCGCGCGGACCGCGCGAACTCGGCGGCGTTCGCGGCGCGGCCCTCGCCGCGCATGTCGAGGAGGACCTGGAGCAGGCCCCAGCCCTTGCCGTTGTAGCGCTCGGTCGGCGACACGCCTTCGCCCTTGAAGTTCACGTAGTCGATGAGCGCGTAGACGCCTTGGGGCTGAGACATGAGCCGCTCGAAGCGCTCCCGGACGAGCTCGCGGCGGGAATCCGGCGCGGCCTCTAGCATCGCCGGCAGCGAGCGCTCCAGACGCGCCGCCATGAACCGCGCCTGCACGCCGAGCGTGGACGTCAGGAAGTTGCGGAGCTCTTCGAGCCTAGGCGCATCCATGTCGCGTCGAAAGGCCTGGCGGTCCGGCCACGGACAGGCGGGGCGCCCGCGCAGCCACGCGGGCAGCTCGACGCCTTCGGCCTCCATGAACGCGAGCAGCTTCGGGAACGACTCCTCGAACGGCCCCCGCTTGCCGGCCGGATACCAGATGAAGTGTCCGATGCCGAGCGAAGCGAAGTCCTCGCCCTTGTTCCAATGGGTGAGGCCGCGCGAGCTGCCGCCCGCCTCGTTCTGCCAGACGCGGTAGCTCACGGCCAAGGCGTCGTCGTCGGAGATCGCGGCCCCCAGAGCGGGCCGCGCGACGATGAGTGCGGTTGCGATCAGGATCGCGCGCATTCGCGCGCCGCCAATAAAAAAGGGGACCCGCCGGAGGTGGACTCTCGGCGGGTCCCTTCGCGTCTTGGCGACGCGCGAACAATATAGCCGGTCTCCGGCCGGATTTCAAGGGGTGATTTTGGTCCCAAATCCTCAGTCACGTCGGGAGCCTCGTCG
>JACQPK010000445.1 GCA_016207565.1 Elusimicrobiota bacterium | reverse complement strand
GCCGACGACGAAACCCTCGAGGTCCTCGCGGAGGAGGGCGTCCGGTTCACCGTCCTCTCGCCCCACCAGGCCGCTCGGGTCCGGCCCGCCGGCGGCGGCGAGCGGGACTGGAAAGGCGTCACGGCGGACACCCTCGACACCCGGCGGCCCTACCGTTGGCGCTCCAAGGCGCGGCCGGGCCGCTCCGTCGACCTTTTTTTCTACGATCACCGGCTGGCCCAGGCGGTGGCCTTCGACGGGCTCCTCCACGACGGCGCCCGCTTCGCGAAGCGCCTGTGCGAGCCGTTCTCCGCCGGGGACGCGGCTCAGCTCGTCCACGTCGCCACCGACGGCGAGTCCTACGGCCACCACCACCGGTTCGGCAACATGGCCCTGAGCTTCGCGCTCCGTCGCGTCGGCGAGGACACGTCCATCCGCCTGACGAACTACGGCGAGCACCTCGAGCGATTCGCGCCGCCGCAGGAGGCCGAGCTGCACAGCCCGAGCTCCTGGAGCTGCGCCCACGGCGTCCGCCGCTGGGCCGACGACTGCGGCTGCTCCACCGGCGGCCGGGAGGGCTGGCGCCAGACCTGGCGCAAGCCGCTGCGCGAGGCGCTCGACTGGCTCGCGGGCGAGGCCGACCGCCTCTTCGAGACGCGCTCGGCGGGGCTCTTGCGCGACGCATGGGCCGCGCGCGACGCCTACATCCATCGCCTCCTCGGCGGCGACGCGCCGGCCACCCACCGGTTCCTCGCCGAGCACCAGGCGCGCCGGCTCGGCCCCGCCGAGGCGGAGACCGCGCTGCGGCTCCTCGAGCTGCAGCGGCAGCGCCTCCTGATGTACACGAGCTGCGGCTGGTTCTTCTCCGAGGTCTCGGGCACCGAGTCGGTCCAGGTCCTGAAGTACGCCGCGCGCGCGATCGAGCTGGCGGAGCGGCTGGGCGCGAGCCTGTCGGCCGGCTTCGAGGAGAGGCTCGTTCGCTGTCCGTCGAACGACCCGGCCTACGGCGACGCCGGGGCCGTTTTCCGCCGGCTGGTCGCCCCGCTGCGGGTCGACCTGACCCGGGCGGCCGCCCACTTCGCCGTCCTCGACCACTTCGAAGGCGGCCCGACCCCGGCGCCGCACTACGCCTACGAGGTGAAGCGCCACGCGGTACGGCGCTACGAGGCGCGGGGTAGCCGCCTGTCGTTCGCGTACCTCCAGCTCCGCCATTTCCGGACGCTCGACCACCGCGCCTACGCCGCGGTGGTCCGGCATCGCTTGGGCCTCGACGTCGACTGCTGGACGCTCGAGGCGGACCCGCGGGCCGCCCTCGGGTTCGAGAAGACGCTGCGGGAGGCGTTCGCGACGCTGGACGCCCACGAGTTCCGCGCCGCCGTCGAGCGCTTTCCGGGCGTGGCCTACGCCGGACTGGACGCCGTGTTCGCGGATGAGCGCCGCAAGCTGATCGCGGTCCTCGCGCCCGGCGGGACGCCCGAGCAGCAGGCGTTCGTCCGCCGTTGGCGTCGCCGCGCTCGCGCGCTGATGAGCGACCCCGAGGGGCTGAGGGACGCGCTGCGCGAGCTCGCCGCGGCCTCGGCGGCGGACCTCGGCGCCGACGGGCTCCCCGACGTCTCCATCGTGCGCCGGAGGATCGCCGAGGCGTTCTGGTCCTACGCGGAGACGGGGACGCCGGAGCCCGCCGAGCTCGAAGGGCTGCTCGGGTCGGCCAAGGCGGCGGGGCTGACGCTCGATCTCTGGGAGCTCCAGGCGGCCGCGGACCGCCGCCGGAGGACGGAGCCGCCGTCGTCGCGCGCGGCCGAGAGCCTGCGCCTGGCCTTGAACCTTTCGCCGGGCCAAGGAGTCGAATCGTATGGTGACCAAGAAGCTGCATCTCTATAACGACCAGGAGGCGCTGCTGCTCCTGGGAGAGCAGGACTCCCGGATGCGCCAGCTGGAACGGGAGTTCGGCGTCGAGCTCTACGTGCGGCACGATCCCTCGGCCGAGGACCTCTACCTCTCCATCCGCGGCGCCGCGCCCCGGGTGGCGAAGACCCAAAAGCGCCTCAAGGAGCTCCTCGACCGCATCCGCGCGGGCCAGTCCCCGGCCGTGCCGGCGGAGGCGCCGCTCTCGGCGGGAGACTTCGCTTCCTCTCCTCCCCTGCCGCAGGGCGCGGTCTACATGAGCGCGTTCGGGAAGGCGATCACCCCGCGCACGCCGAAGCAGACCGAGTACGTCGACCTGATCCGCGCCAAGCACATGGTCTTCGGCATCGGCCCCGCGGGCACGGGCAAGACGTTCTTGGCGGTGGCCTGCGCCCTCGCCTCGCTCAAGAGCCGCGAGGTCAACCGCATCGTCCTCACGCGCCCGGTCGTCGAGGCCGGGGAAAAGCTCGGGTTTCTGCCCGGCGACCTCTACGAGAAGGTGCACCCGTACCTGAAGCCGCTCTACGACGCGTTCTACGGGATGCTCGGTCCGGACAAGTTCCGCATGTGGCGCGACGACGAGATCGTCGAGATCGTGCCGCTCGCCTACATGCGCGGCCGCACGCTCGAGAGCGCCTTCATCATCCTCGATGAGGCGCAGAACACGACGCCGGAGCAGATGAAGATGTTCCTCACCCGGATGGGGATGGGCTCGCGCGTGGTCGTGACCGGCGACATGACGCAGATCGACCTGCCGAACAAGAGCCAGTCCGGAATCATCCTGGCCCGCCAGATCCTAAAAGACATCGCCGACATCGGCTTCATCGAGTTCGGCTCCGAGGACATCGTACGGCACGAGCTCGTCCGGAAGATCATCAACGCCTACGACAAGTGGGACAAAAAGTCGGCATGAGGATCCGTGTCCATAACGCGAGGCTCCTCCCCGCCGCCGCGCGCCGCGTCCCCCTGCTCGCCGCCGCCTGCCGTTCGGCGCTCGGCCCCGCCGCGCGCAAGCGGGGCGAGCTCAACGTGGTCTTCCTGCGCAAAGGAAAGATGCGGCGCATCAACCGGGACTATCT
>JACQPK010000423.1 GCA_016207565.1 Elusimicrobiota bacterium | reverse complement strand
GGAGGGCCTCCAGCTCGAGCTCGCTCGTTCCGCGGCGCAGCCCCAGCATCCGAGCCCATTGCGTGACCCGGTCCCGCCAGCCACGCTTCGCGAGCTCGGCCGCGATCCCGAGCCGCTTTTTCTGGATCTCTTGCGCCGTCGGGAAATCGGCGGCGGCATCCGGGAAGAGCGAGGCGTGCGTGCCGACGACCTCGCGCTTCCAGTCCGGGTACGATTCCAGGAGCCGGCGGTACATATGAAACCAGTCCTTCGACACCACCTTGGCGGGATCGGCGACGACCTTGTCGTGCATGTAGCGCATCTCGGTCAAGAACGCCTCGCGCTCGAACTCCAAGTACACGGCGGCCGGCACGCGGCCGGCCGCCTGGGCCTCGGACAGCACCGTCGTCCGGCGGTCCTGATGGGCGTGGGTCAGCTCGTGGATGATCGTGTCGTCGATGCTTTCGAGGAGGCGCTTGCGGTCCTGGGGATGAGCGAGCAGGTAGCGGGCCAGTTTTTGGGGGGTGTCGAGCTTCGGGGCGAGCTCGGCGCGCCGGGGCTCGTCGAGCGGCTCCAAGATCAGACGGACGGCGCCGTCGTGGCCGATGGCCATCGACCGGGTCCCCGGGAAGTAGGCGCCCATGGCGCGAGGCCCGAGCTTGACGATCGAGAATTCGGGGAGGCTGGTGCTGCCGGTCAGGCCGCGGAACCGGCCCAAGACCTCGCGGCCCGTCGGGTAGCGCGAGAAGAGCTCGGTCATCTCGCGGCCCAGCGTCTGGCCCAACTGCTTTTCGGCGTCGTTGTAGTACACCGGCGGGCGCGGGGGGCGCGGGCCGAGCGGGAGGTCCAGCGCCGCGCCGAGGTGCGCCCGGAGCCCGGCCGAGGCGTCGAAGAAGCGCTGGGAGTCCGCGTACGCCGTAGCGACGTCCTTGGCCGCCGCGCCGGCCGACGCTCCCGACTGGACCAGGCGCCGGATCGAGCCGTCGACCTCCGGGCGGTTCTCCAGAATCTTCCGAGCTTGGTCGAGCGCCGCCGGGGGCAGCGGCCTGCCGGGGTCCTGCTTCGACAAGAGCGTATGGAGGCGCTCGAGGGCCTGGTGGCGATGGTGGAGGGCGAGGGTCCTGAGCAGCGCCCGGACCTCCAGCACGGTCGACGGCTTCCCCTCGAGGTTGTGGACGATGCCCGTCTCGTCGTCGAAATGAAAGCCCAAGCCGGCGAGCTCGAGGCGCTCGTTTTCCGAGATCGGCGTCCCGCGCAGGTCGAAGCGTCCGACGAGCGTCCGGTAGTCTCCGACCGTGATCGGCTTGCCGTCCGGCCCGAGTACTTGGCCCGACGCGGCGACGAAGCGGTAGTCGATGTACTCCAGCTGCGCGCGGACCGCGGGCCCGACGGGCTCTCGGCGGGAGTCGAAGGGCGCGCCGGCCGAGACGACGAGCTGGGCCAGGGCGCAAAAGGCGGCGAGACGCCATGCGGGGACGAGGGGGAGCATGGTCCCAAAAGGATAGTCCGATGCAACCGATTTTCAAGGCCTACAAGCGGCCGTGGCGAATGATCGCGATGAGGAGCCAAAACCCCATCAGACCGGCCAGGAGGAAGCCGAGGAGGCCGACGATGGGGATGCCTCCCAGGCGCGGCGGAACGTCCGCCAGCACCATGAGGGAGGAGCCGATGATGAGGGAGGCGAGGACGACCGCGTACGAGATGCGGTTGGACGTCTGGTCGAGCGCGTGGATGAGCGGCTCGAGGTTGTCGTGGCGGAAGACGAACCGGATCTCCCCGGACCGAGCCTGAGACATCAGCCGCCGGACCTCGGAGGGGAGGTCGCGGAACAAGGATCCGAACTGCGCGCCGGCGTCGAAGAAGTCCTCCACGAGGCGGCTCGGGCTCATGCGCCGCAGCCGGACCTGCCGCACGACGGGCCCGGCCTGCTCGACGAGGTTGGCCGACGGATCGAGGGAGCGCACCAGGCTCTCGGTGACGCTGAACGCCTTGAGCATGGAGAAGAAGTCCGGCGGGAGCTTGAGGTCGTGCCGGCTGGTGATGTCGAGGAGGTGGTTGACCAGCCTGCCGAACTCGAGCTCCTTGATCGGCCGGTAGAAGTGCTGGTGCATGAACTCGGCGGCGTCCGCCTCGAGACCGGGCAACGAGCCCCCGCCGCCGGAGCCGAGCCTCGACAGCGCCTGCGCCACGTGAGCGGCGTCGCGTTGGGCCACGCCGGCCAGCATGTCCGCGAAGTCCTCTCGCTCCGTTCCGTCGAGATACCCCATCTGCCCGTAGTCGACGAAGCAGACGACGTTGCCCTCGAGGATCATCACGTTGCCCGGGTGCGGATCGGCGTGGAAGAATCCGTGGACGAAGATCTGGCGCAGCACGAGGTCGGAGAGCCGCCGCGCGATCTCGACCGGGTCGAGCCCGCGCCGGCCGTCTCCGGACACGAGGGAGGCCTTCACGCCGTCGATGAACTCGAGCGTGATCAGCTTCGACGTCGTCGCCTCGCGGTAGACCCGCGGGACGCGGATCCACGGGTCGCCCTCGAACTGAGCCGCGAAACGCTCGGTGTTGGTCGCCTCCCGCGAGAAATCGAGCTCGCTCTCGAGCTTGCGGATCAGCTCCTCGACGGCGCGGCGGGGCCGGTGCTTCTTCAGCCCCTCGATGTGCACCTCCATCAGGTCGGCGACCTCGCGGAGGATCTCGATGTCGACGGAGAGCGTGTGGCGGATGCCGGGGCGCTGGACCTTGACGACGACCGACTCTCCGGTCTTGAGCTTGGCCCGGTGCGCCTGCGCCATGGACGCCGAGCCGAGCGGCTGCTCGTCGATCGTGGAGAAGAAATCGTCCGTGCGGCCCTTCAGCTCCGCGTCGAGCACGCGGCGGATCTCGAGGAACGGGAGGGGAGACGCGGAGTCCTGCAGCTTGCTGAGCTCGTCGGCGAAGCCCGGCGGGACGAGGTCGGGCCTCGTGGACAGGACCTGCCCGAGCTTCACGAACGTCGGCCCGAGCTCCTCGCAGGCGCGCCGGAACCGCTCCGCCGCCGACAGGGACGCGATCTCGGTCGACTGTCCGGTCAGCGGGAGATCGAGGAGCGTCGGCAGGTGCAGCCGCTGGGCGACGTCCTGGTAGCCGTACTTCAGGAAGACCCGGACGATGTCACGGAAGCGCTGGAGATGGCGGAAGGTGCGCCGTATCCGCGCCGCCCGCTCGAGCATATCGGGCCTATTGTAGCACGGTCGGCGTCCGCGAGGGGCGCTACCGCAGCACCGCCAAGGTGCCCCGCGCCTGCCGTCCGTGGATGTCGCGGATGAGGTAGATGTAGAAGCCCGACCTCACGGGCTGGCCCCGCTCGTTCGTGAGGTCCCAGTCCTTCTCGGTCTCGTTGCAGCGGCAGTAAAGCGTCCGGATCCACTTTCCGGAGGCGCTGAACACCATGACCCATTGCAGCCCCACCGAGGCCCCGAACCTCACCCCCTGGCCGCCGTTGCGGTCGGAGCGCCACGGGTTCGGCGTGATCTTCACGCCCTCGAGGCCCGTGGCCTGGGGACGCGGCGCGGCGGCGGCCGGCGCTCCTCGAGAGCACTCCGAGCGGGCGGGCGCGGCGGAGAGACACGAGGTCAGGACGCACAACGATAGGAGTAGGGATCTCATAACGAGACGGAGTATACCCGGCCGGGCCGGCGATGTCGGTAGAGGCGGCGTGACGAAGCCGTAATCGATGGACGATCTCACCGCCCCGGGCCCATGACGCCGTCGCGCCGCCGACACGGGTTCGACCGGACGGGCGCCCTACAATAGGAGAGCGTGCCGGGCCTCGATCGACCGGCGTAACGGTGAGGCCAGGCACGCACAGGATAGAAACGCCTATGACCCCAGGCACGAACGGCCCGACGGCCAAACGGGAGCCGAGATCCGGCCATGCCCTACGGATCGCCGCGGTCGGCGATCTGCACTGCCGCACGACGCCCCCCGAGGAGTTGAAGCACCTCTTCGCCCAGGCGGCGCAGCAGGCCGACATCCTCCTGTTGTGCGGGGACCTGACGGACTACGGCCTGCCGGACGAGGCGAAGGCGCTGGTCGACGTCCTCAAGCCGGTGTCCGACATGCCCGTCCTGGCGGTGCTGGGCAACCACGACTTCGAGTCGGGGCGCCAGGACGAAGTGGCGAAGATCCTCTCGGACGCCGGGCTCCGCATCCTCGACGGAGACGTCTGGGAGTGGCGCGGCGTCGGCTTCGCCGGCTGCAAGGGCTTCATGGGCGGGTTCCGCGCGCGCGCGCTGCAGGCCTGGGGCGAGACCGAGACGAAGCTCTGGGTGAAGACGGCCACCGACGAGGCGCAGAAGCTCGAGCGCGCGCTCGCCCGCCTGCGGACGCCGCTCAAGGTGGCCTTGCTCCATTATGCGCCCATCCCCGAGACCGTGGCCGGTGAGCCCCTCGAGATCATGCCGTTCTTGGGCTCCAGCCGGCTGGAGGAGCCGATCAACCTCTTCGGCCTCAAGGCCGTCGTGCACGGCCACGCGCATCACGGAGCCCCGGAAGGCAAGACCTCGAAAGGGGTCCCCGTGTACAACGTCGCGCTGCCGCTCTTGCGGCGGAGCGCCCCGACGAAGCCGCTGTTTCGCGTCATCACGCTGCACCCGGAGGAGGCGCACGCCTAGTGGCCTACCGGTCTTCGGCGCGGCTGATCCCCTTCTACCACCGGGTCCTCGACCTGATCGAGCAGGCCGGCGTCCCCACGCTGATCGGCGGCGCGTTCGCGCTGGGCCATTACGCGGGCATCGAGCGCGACACGAAAGACCTGGACCTCTTCCTTCGGCCGCGGGACTGCCGGAAGGTCCTCGACGCGGCCCGTGCGGCGGGCTACCACACCTCCGTCGAGGCGCCCCATTGGCTCGCGAAGGTCCGCGACGGCGACGACGACGTCGTGGACCTCCTGTTCGGCTCCGGCAACGGCCTGGCGCCCGTCGACGACGACTGGTTCCGGTTCGCGGAGGAGGGCCGGTTCGGCGACCGGGCCGTCCGCATGGTCGCGCCCGAGGAGATGATCTGGTCGAAGGCGTACATCATGGAGCGCCACCGCTACGACGGCGCCGACGTGGCCCACCTCATCGAGGCGCGCGGAGAGACGCTCGACTGGCGGCGGCTGCTGGGACGCTTTGGCGACCATGGGCCCGTCCTCATGAGCCACGTCGCGCTCTTCCATTACATCTACCCGGCGCGGCGAAGCGCCGTGCCCGGCTGGGTGATGCAGGAGCTCTACGCCCGGCTGGCGGCCGAACGGCCGCAGACCCTCCGGGACGGAAGGGTCTGCCGGGGGACGTTCCTTTCGAACTTCGAGTACCGCCACGATCTCGAGTCCGGCCTCTTCCATGACGCGCGGCTGAAGCCGGATGGCCCGCTCTCCTCCGACGAGCTGGAGGTCTGGAACCGCCACCTGGACGCCGAGCGCTGACTTCATACGTCCTTCAAATCTTGGCAAGGGACGCTCTATCGGCGAATGTCCGGCGCGCAGGTACGATCTTGCGCGCCGGATGCTTCGCGTCCGGCGTGGAGGATTCAATGACGCATCCGGAGCTCGCTCTCGAACGCATCCTCTCGTGCGCGTCGCCGCTGGAGATCGAGGAGGCGCCCCTCGAGGATTGCGCCGGCCGCGCGCTAGGCGCGCCCGTCTCCGCGAGCGTCGACCTCCCTCCGTTCGATCATGCGGCCGGGCACGGCTACGCGGTGTTCGCGGGCGACGTGGAGGGCGCCTCTCCGGAGTTCCCGGCTCCGCTGAGGCTCGCGGCGGGCCTCGTCCGGTCCGGCGACGCGGTGCCCGTCGAGCCCGGCGCGCCGGTCCCGAAGGGCACGCAGGCGGTGGTGGCGGCGGCCGAGACCGAGGTCGACGACGGCGGCGTGCGAGTATTCACCCCGGCGCGCGTCGGCGCGCGCATCCGGGCGAGAGGCTCCGACGTGCGATGCGGAGAGCTCCTGTTCGAGAAGGGCGCCGTGCTCCGCGCCCACGACGTGGCGGTGCTGGCGGCCCAGGGGCGGTCGCGGGTCCCGGTGGTCCGGCGCGCGCGGGTGGCCGTCGCCGCCTGCTCCGGCGAGGGCGCGGACGCCGCGAGCCCCGCCGTCCTAGCGGCGGTCGAGTCCTGGGGCGCGCTCGGACAGCCTCGGGGCGTCGTGCCCGACGGCGAGCGCGCCGCGCGCGAGGCCCTCGCCGCCGCGCTCGCGGCCTGCGACGCGCTGATCGTGGTCTCTCGCCTCGCCGAGTCGTGCAAGGAAGGCGCGTCCGCGGCGCTTCTGGCCCTCGGGCTGCAGCCGGAGTTCTGGGGCGTGGCCGCGGAGCCGGGGTCCTCCTTCTTCTTCGGGCGCTGCCGCGGCAAGCTGGTGTTCGGCTTGCCGGGGCCCGCCTCCGCGGCGCTCGTCTTCCTCGAGGAGTTCGTCCGGCCGGCGATCGAGAGGCTGCAAG
Source organism: Elusimicrobiota bacterium (assembly GCA_016207565.1). Classification (GTDB taxonomy): domain Bacteria; phylum Elusimicrobiota; class Elusimicrobia; order UBA1565; family JACRDR01; genus JACRDR01. Next base: position 23,126 of record JACQPK010000423.1, on the reverse strand, counting down.
GGCGCGCGGGCGCCCCGCCGGCCTATCCGCTCACCGGCGCGATCGACCGCGACCTGCTCAAGGCCGGCGCCCGGCAGCTCTACGCCTACGCCGCCGGAGAGGCCGGCGCGTCGGGGTGGAGGCTGCGGCTGATCCCCGCGCACCGGCTGGGGATCTCGCGCGAGGCGAACGCCCTGGTCCGCGTCCCGATCGGGCCGGCCCGCCTTCCGGCGGGCGCTCCCGTCGGGTTCCGCTGGCTGGCCTGAGCCGGGTCTGGGCCCCTCGGACCGTTTCATTGCCCGGATTGCCCATGCCGCCGGACCGGTTCGCGGCTATCCTCCGGAATGGACATGAGCCTCACGACGCTGCTCGCGCTGAATCTGCGCTGCCGAGGTCTGGACCAGGAAGGGAGCCGGGCTCCCGGCTGGCGCCGCGAGCGCGCGTACTGCGTCGCTCGCGACGGACGCGTCGTGAGCTTCGTGGCCCCGGAGCTCGTCGAGCCCATGCTCGGAGGCTGTCTCGGACGCTGGATCGAGGAGGCAGCGCGACGCCCGGGCTTGCCGGAGCTCGCCCGCAGCGTCGCGCGCTTTTGGCTGGCGTTCGTCGCCATTCACCCTTTCGTCGACGGCAACGGCCGGACCGCGAAGGCGTTCCTGCGATCTGAGCTCGAGCGGCTCGGCTACCGGCTCCTGGGTTTCGACCTGATCGATCGGTACCTGATCGAAGGCCGTCCCGCGGACTTCGACCGGCTCACGGCGCTTTTCCTCGTCTCGATCGTCCCCACGGGAGGTATGTCATGACTCGTCATTGGTTGGCTCGCGCGTGCGGTTGGCTCGCGTCGGTCGCGGCGGCGGCAGGCACGGCTTGGGCGCAGGGGCCCGTTCCGTCCGCCGACGACCGGCTCCTGCAGGAGATCGACCGGGCGGCCCGCTCTCGCACCGATACCTCCAAGCTCTCGTGCCGGACGGACTCGGCGAGCCCTTTCCCGGAGCTGGAGAAGGCCAAGGCCGCGCTCCGTGCCGCTTACCCGCAGCTCCCATGGAGCGAGGTCAACGCGGTGGCCGACGAGGTGGCCAAGCACGACATGGCGATCGAGCTCGGTACGAACTGCCAGGACTACGTGTTCGGGACCTACCTCAAGGCGCTCGAAGCCGCCGCGTTCGCCGGCCACCGGTGCCAAGGCACGACGCAGATCGACCTCGCGCAGTGCCTTCAGGAGCTGACGTGCCGGACCGGCGGGCGCAATTCGCGCTTTTGCGGCGCCAAGTTCTCCTGGGAGCGCTGACCCGAGCCCTACAGCTTGTACGCGGAGACCGCGTTCTCGTTCATCCGCGGGACGATCAGCAGCCTCGTCTTGCGGTCGAATCCGATGTCGGCGGCGCCCTTGAGGCCCTCGAGCAGGAGCTCGGCGGCGCCGTTGCCGTCCACGCGATATACCTTCCCCGCGACCCAATCGGAGACGAGCCAATGGTCGCCGGCCCACTCGAGCCCGTCCAGATTCCCGAGAGGCTGGGAGTGCTCGCGGCGCGTCTTCGTCTTGAGGCCAAACGAGAGCAGGCGTCCCGGCGCCTTCGAGGACCAGTCCGGGCCGATGCCCGGTCCCCAGCCCGCGACGTAGAGCGCGTCGCCTCGGATCGCCAGCCCGTTGGGGCTCTCGAGGGCGTCTCCCTCGAGGAACGCGACGAGGCCGGCCTTCTCGAGCCGGTAGACCCGGCCTCCCATCGTGTCGCTGACGTAGACCCGGCCCGCCGCGTCGAGCGCGACGTCGTTGAGCAGCTTGGCGTCGGACGCGCGGTGCTTGCGCAGGATCTTGCCTGACTCGAGCCGGATCTCGACTAGCTGGTCGACGTCGGCGACGTACAGCTTCCCTCCGGAGACTTTCATCCCTTTGGGCGCGTCGAGCCCGATCGCCCATTTGAGGTCCAGCACCTTGCCTTCGAGGGAGAGCTTGGAGATCCAGCCGTTCCCGTCCTTCTCGTGCGGCGTTCCCGCGACGTTCGACACGAGGACCCAGCCCTTGGAGGGCACGACCAGCGCGCTCTCGGGCGCGCTCAGGCCCTCTCGGACCTCCCAGACGGGCGCGGGCGCGGCGGCGGCGCAGGCGGCGAGCAGGAGCGAGGACAGGAAGTTCATTGCGTTTCTATTTGGCGCGTGCCTGGCCTCGCCGTTGCTCCGGTGAATCGAGGCCTGGCGCGCTACGGCATTCTACCAAAGACCCTTGAACACGGCGCGGGGGGTGTGTTCCAATGCAGGCCATGAAAGGCAACACCGGCGCCTCCCGCGGCGCGCCCGCCCCGGCGGGGCGTCTCCCTCGCGGCGTTCGGCCCGCGCGCTACGCCGTCTCCCTGAAGGTCGATCCGGACTCGGGCACGTTCCATGGCCGCGTCGCGATCGACGTGCAGGTCTCGGAGCGCGTCACCGAGCTCGTGCTCCACGCGCTGGAGCTCCGCATCCCGCGCGCCCGCGTGGCGGGCGCGGAGCTGCCCGCCGACCGGATCCGGCTCGATCGCCGGGCCGAAACGGTCACGCTCGCGCCGCGCGAGCCGGTGAAGCCCGGACGCGTCACCGTCGAGCTCGAGTTCGACGGTGAGCTGAACCGGCAGATGCGCGGCCTCTACCTCTCGACCGCCAAGCATCGCGGCAAGGTCGAGCGCTACGCTTTCACCCATTTCGAGCCCACGAGCGCGCGGCGGATGGTCCCGTGCTTTGACGAGCCGGCGCTGAAGGCGGTCTTCTCGTTGACCGTCACGGCCCCCGCCGGGCTGACCGTCCTCTCGAACCAGCCGGCCCGACGCCGCAAGGTCCAGGGCGGCTGGCAGACCGTGACGTTCGAAGACAGCCCGGTCATGTCGTCTTACCTCCTGGCCCTCGCCGTCGCGCGACTCGCCCCCAAGCGCCGCCGGGTCGACGGGACTCCCGTGGCCGTGTGGACCCGGCCTGAGGACCTGCGCCAGGCGGATTTCGCGCTCGACGTGGCCGAGGCGTCGCTGAAGCGCCTCAACCGATACTTCGCGATCAAATACCGCCTGCCGAAGGTCGACCTCGTGGCGCTGCCGGACTTCGCGGCCGGCGCCATGGAGAACTGGGGGGCGATCTTCTTCCGGGACTCGGCGCTCCTGGCGGACCCCAGGCTCTCGTCGGCGCGGGCCCGCCGCCGCGTGGCGGAAGTCGTGGCGCACGAGCTCGTCCACCAGTGGTTCGGCAACCTCGTCACGATGGAGTGGTGGGACGATCTCTGGCTCAACGAGGCGTTCGCCACCTGGCTCGCCTTCAAGGTGCTCGACGACTGGAAGCCGGCGTGGAAGTCCTGGCTCGACTTCGAGACGCGTAAGCGCCGGGCGCTCATGATCGACGCGCTCCGTAAGACGAGGCCGATCATCGCTCCGGCGAACACCTCCGACGAGATCGAGGCCCAGTTCGACGCGCTCAGCTACGAGAAGGGCGGCGGGACGCTGCGGATGGTCGAGGCCTATCTCGGCGAGACGAAGTTCCGGAAAGGCATCCGCGCGTACATGAAGCGCCACCAGTACGCCAACACGGTCAACGGGGACCTGTGGCGGGCTCTGGAGCAGGCCTCCGGCGTCCCGGTCGGCAAGCTCGCCTCCGCGTGGCTGACCCGGCCCGGCTATCCGCTGCTCACGGTCGGCGTGGCCTCCGCGACGGAGCGCGCGCTCACGATGACGCAGCGGCGTTTCGACGCCCACGGCGGCGCGCCGGAGGGCGTCTGGCCCGTCCCGGTCGTGATCCGCTACCGGCTCAAGGGAGAGGCGCGCAGCCGCGCCCACCGCGTGCTGATCGAGCGGGAGAAGCAGGAGGTCCGCCTGCCGGGCTCGCGGGAGCTCGTCTGGGCGTACCCGAATCTCGAGGAGACCGGGCTCTACCGCCTCGCGCTCGCCCCGGCGCTCCTGGCCGCGCTCCGGGCCGACTGGCGCGGCTTGGCCGAGGTCGAGCGCGGCGGGCTGCTCAACCACCTGTGGGCCCGCGTCCGGGCCGGGCAGCTGCCGATCGAGAAATTCCTGGACACCCTCTTCGACATGCGCGAGGAGCGCGGCCGCTACCTCCTCGAGGACGCCGCCGCGTACCTGCGCCGCATCGAGACGATCGTCGGCGACGGCGAGCGCGCCGCGTTCGGCCGCGCCGTCGACGCCTTCTTCGGCGCGCACTGGAGGCGCCTCGGCTGGTCCGGTCCGAGGTCCGAGCCCGACGACGCCAAGCTCGGCCGCGCGGCCGCGCTGGCGGCCCTCGCCGTGGCGCCGACGGACGGCCTGGCGAAAGAGGCGTCCACGAGGCTCGCGCGCTACCTGAAGGACCCGAAATCGGTCGAACCCGCGTTGGCGGGGCCCCTGCTCGAGATCGGGGCCCGGCTGGGCGACGAGAAACGCTTCGAGGAGTACCGCCGCCGCATGGGCGAGGCCACGACGCCGGAGCAGCGCGATCTCTTGATGACCGCGCTGGCGGACTTCCGCAGCCCGGCGCTGGCGCGGCGCGTCGTCGACCTGTCGTTGACCGACCAGGTCCGGGGCCAGGACATCTGGAAGCCGCTCACGCGCCTCCTCGACAACTCCGGGACGCAGGGCGAGGCGTGGAAGTGCATCCGCGAGCGCTGGGCCGAGATCCGGGAGAAGGCCGGCCCGAAAGGCGCGATCCGCGTGATCGAAGGCATGGCCGCCCTGGCGCGCCGCGAATGGCTCGAGGAGGTCCGCTCGTTCTTCGCCGACCCGGACCATCAGGTCGAGTCCGGCGAGCGATCGCTCGCCCAGACCCTCGAGGCGATCGAGCTGGGCATCCGGCTGCGCGAGGCTCAGGCGGCCGGTCTGGCCGAGTGGCTCCGCTCTAGTCCCGGCAGAACCTAACCCGGAAGGTCAGGCGGCCGTCCGGGCCCAGCGTCCCTTTCCTCGGCGAGACGCTCGCCTTGGCGTAGCCGTAGCCGCCGTTGGTATTGACGCTGTAGACGCCGGCGGGATGCCCGGGAAAGCACTTGCTCCCGTTCCAGCCCCAGCTCTGCTTCGGGCCGACCACGAAATACGCGCCGCCGGGGTCGTTCTCCACGGCGACGCAGACCTCGCCGGAACCGGAAGCCGCCGCGCTCCCCGCCGCCTGCGAGTTGTCGGCCTGTTTGCACGGGTCAGGCAGGCTGCCCGTCGGCGTCGGCGTCGTCCCCGCCGTCGACGGCCAAACGCACTGCGCGTGCGCGGCGCAGGCGGCCCGGCACGCGTCGTAGAGCCCGGTCTCGACGCACGCGCGAGCCACGTCGCAGTCCTCCGTCTTCTCGCAGTAGGCGATGAGTTTCAGCCGGTCGTCCTTCTCCATGGAGGCGAACAGCGTCCGGATCGTCGCGATGGCCTGGGTGCTCTTGTCCACCGTGGCGAGCCCGGTCAGCCTCGGATCGACTCCGTGCGGGCCGGGGACGGGGACCGTGGTGACGCCGGGATGGGGCACGGGCACCGGCTGCATCCCGGGCCGGGGCGAGTGTTGGCGCGCGAACCAGCCGCGCAGGGCCGACAGCAGGTCGGCCTGCACGGCCTTGTCCCGCAGGACCTGATGGACCAGCGGACGCGCGCCCTTGGGCGCGGTGTTGGCGAGCCCCTCGAGCCAGATCGTGAAAGGCTGCGGCGACGCGAGCTTGTCGCCGACCTCGCCGGCCAGCGTCTTGGGATCGACGCCCGGCCGGACCGCGGCCAAGAACTCCGATGCGGGGTCGCCCGGGAGCAGCGGAGGCGCCTCGGGCGGGAGCGCGGGGAACGTCACCGTGAATCGGATCGTCTCGCCAGCGCGCAGCAGGAGCTGCTCCTCCGCGACCTCGCCTCCGGACGCCCTCACGCTGTAGTATCCGGTCCGGTGACCGGGAAAGCACTTCGACCCCTCCCAGCCCCAGGTCTCGCCGTTGAGGCGGCTCACGAAGTAGCCGCGCTTCTCTTCCGGCCGAACGTCGACGCAGACCGTCCCCTCTCCCGGGCCGGGCGGCGGCGGGGCGAGGATCTGCTTGCCGATCTGCGCGTACTCATCGCGGACGTCGGGGATGTCGCGGGCCGCGATGTAGCCCCCTGCGTTCGGCTTGTTCTCCGCGTCGTAGCCGGAGCTGTACCAGACGAAGGGCACCAGGCCGATGACGTCGTGCGCCTCGTAGGCCACCCGGTAGTAGTTCTTCGCGATCCGGACGAGCTCGGCGTCCGCGAAGTCGAGCTTGAGCGCCGGATCGCGGTGGGCGGTCGGCAGGAAGAGGTAGCGCTTTCCCGGGAACGTCGCGCGGAGCTTCGCGAGCCTCTTCGGCATCTCGGAGAGGACGCACTGGGCGTCGCAGCCGTACTCGTCGAACGAGATCCAATCGAGGTCCCGCGGAACGTCGGCGTCGTTCGTCCATTCGTAGCCCGGATAGACGCCGATCGACTCGGGCACGAAGTTGGCCATCAGCGGCTTGCCGGGGAACGCCTCGCGTAGAAAACGGATCCTCGCCTCGACTCGCTCGCGGGTCTCGCGGCGGGTCTCGCGCGCGCTCGGCGCGCAGGGCTCCGCGCCGGTCTTGCAGCGGTTGTAGGGCTCCGAGGCGACGAGGAATGCCGCGATGTCGGGTAGGTGCGGCCGGACGGCGGCCTCGAAGGCTTTCTCATCGACGTCCTCGGCCCACACCAGGGCCTTCATGCCCGCGGCCTTCGCCTCCGCGAACGCCTCGTCGATCCTCGCTCCCATGCCGATCTGGACCAAGTTCGCGTAGCCCTTCGTGTCGGAGATCATCCGCTTCAGGTAGCTGATGTCGTCGGGGTGGGCTGGACCCGGTTCGGCGTTCCAGTAGCCGAAGAAGCGGAGCTGCCCGGGCGGCTCCGGCGCGGCTTCCGAGCGGGCCGAGGCCGCCGGAGCGCCAAGGGCCAGCGCGGCGAAAAGAGCGGGAATCGATCGCAAGGGCTAGTCTCCGATCTCCGGCGTGCAGAAGCTCACGTTGAAGGTGATCGTGCCTCCGTCGGACAGCGTCTGCGCCGAAGGCGAGATCATCGCCTGCTGCTCCGCGGGATAGCCGTAGCTCCCGTTGGTGTTGACGCTGTAGACGCCAGCCGGGTGCCCATCCCAACAGTGGCTGTTGTTCCAGCCCCAGCTCTGCGCCGGTCCCACGACGAAGTAGGCCCGCGAGCTGTTCGAGTTCACGCAGACCTTTCCCTTCCCCGCGGCGGCGGGACCCGGCGCCCGCGAGTTGTCAGGGATGGAGCCGCCGCAGCCGCCGGGCTCGGCGGGACCGGGCGCGGCCGGCGTCGGGCCCGGAGCGGCCGGGGGCGGGGGGATCGAGCACAGCGGGTTGGCGCGGCAGGCCGACAGACACTCGTCGTAGACCTGGGCCGTGATGCAGGCCTGGACGAAGTCGCAGATGCCCTTGTTCTCGCACGCGTCGAGCAGCTTGTCCCGGCTCGACTTCGGGAAGGAGGCGAACATCGACTCGAGGAACTTCCGCGCGTCCTTGCCGGGTCCGCTGGCGTTGAGCGCTGCGAGCCTGGGATCGACGCCATGGGGGGAAGCGCCCGACCCGCCTTCGGCGCTCGCGCGGTCTCGGCGACCCGCGGCCGAGCCGGCCTCGACCGCCGAGAACCCACGCGCGGACGCGGTCTGGGCTCGGAAGCCGCTCGGCGGCTCTCCGGTCCGCCCCGCGAGGGCCTGCCGAGCCGGGTCCGCGGGCGGCGCTCCGGCCGCGGCCGCGCCCGGACGGACCAAGACCCGGCTCGCCGGGGCTAGGGCGCGCTCGCGCTCGAGGAGAGCCTCTCGCAATGCCTCCGTCGTCTCCGGCTCTCTCAGCAGGCCGCGCGCGACCGTCGCCGCCGGCCCATTTCTCGCGAGGCGGTCCAGGTAAGTCGCGAATCGCGGGGGGTGGCGCGCCTCGAGGGCCGGCTCGGAGCCGGGAGCGTCCGGATTCGCCGCCGGAGCGGCCCGTTGGACGAACTGCTCGGCCGCCCCTCTCCGGTTCGTAGCCAAGAGGCTCTTCAGCCGCTCGAACGTGAGCGCGGAGGGACCCGCGTTCCAGGCGGTGTCGCCTCCCTGCGGCGCGAAGGGCTCCATAAGCGAGCGCGCCGCCTTGGGCGCCCGGATCTCGGCGCGCCCAACGCCCGGCAACGCGGAGGCGAGGAGCGCCCGCGCGGGCTCCGGGAGCGAGCCGCGCCCGAGCGCCCAACCGACCGCGAGCAGCCCGAGGCCGCCCAGGGCGAGGAGCAGGCGCCGCCGGCGGTCGCCCCGGGGTTCGGGTAGCGCGGGAAGCATCGAGGCTAGTATAGGAGGACCTCCCCAGGGCCGCAACCCCGCCGTCGCCGGGTCATCACGCCGTCCGGGTATCCTACGGGGACCGGTGCCTGGGATACAGGACTACGCCCTGATCGGCGACTGTCGCTCGGCGGCGCTCGTCTCCAAAGGAGGCGAGCTGGATTGGCTGTGCTGGCCACGCTTCGACAGCCCTCCCGTCTTCGGGCGGCTCCTGGACTCGCGCGCGGGACGCTGGCGCCTCTCGCCCGCGGGACCGTTCACCGTCGAGCGCGCCTACCTGCCGGGGACCGCGGTGCTCGAGACGCGGTTTCGGACGCGGACCGGCGCGCTCACGCTGGTCGATCTGATGCCGGTCGCGCCGGCGGCGGACCGGCGGCGCATGCTCGTCGGCGACCACGAGGTGCTCCGCATCGCGTGCTGCGAGAGCGGCGAGGTGGAGCTCGTCTGCGAGCTCGACGCGCGCCCCGACTTCGGCCGCGCGCGGGCCCGCGCGAGCGCGGTGGGCGAGCTCGGCGTCCGGATCGAGACGGGCCCCGCCGCGGTGATGTGGCTGCGGGCCGACGTTCCCGTCTCGGCGGCCGAGGGCGGCGCGCGGGCGCGGCTCCGGCTGTCGGCCGGCGAGCGCGCGCGGTTCTCGCTCGTCTACGCCGACGACGGCCCGGCCGTGCTGCCCCTCGTGGGCGACGCGAGCGAGCACGCGGTCGAGCGCACCGCGCAGTGGTGGCGCCGCTGGTGCGGACGGATGCGCTACGACGGGCCGCGTCGCGACATGGTGCTGCGCAGCGCGCTCACGCTCAAGCTCTTGAGCTATTCGCCATCCGGGGCGATCGTGGCCGCGCCGACGACGTCCTTGCCCGAGCGCCCCCGCGGAGACCTGAACTGGGACTACCGCTACTGCTGGCTGCGCGACGCGGCCCTGACCGCGGGCGCGCTTTATGGGCTCGGGTTTTCGGCCGAGGCCGAGGCGTGGACGCACTGGCTCCTGCACGCGACGCGCCTGACCTGGCCGCGCCTGCGGCCGATCTACGACGTCTACGGCAACCGCCCGCCGCGCGAGCGCGCGGTGGAGGGGCTCGAGGGCTACGGCGGCGCCCGGCCCGTGCGCGTCGGCAACCTAGCGCGCGACCAGGTCCAGTTCGACGTCTACGGACAGGTCGTCGAGGCGGCGCGGGAGCACTTCCTCCGCGACGAGCGGATGAGCCGCGACGAGCGGAAGATGCTGTGCTCGATCGGGGAGTACGTCTGCGAGCACTGGGACGAGCCGGACTCGGGGCTCTGGGAGCGCAGGTCGCGCGACCGGCGCAACACGCACTCGATGCTCCTGTGCTGGGTCGCCCTCGACCGCTTGGCCCGCCTTCACCGGGAGGGCTGGCTGTGCCGGGACCACCTGGAGCGGCTCGAGGCCGAGCGAGACCGCATCGCCGCCGAGATCCGGAGGCGCGCGTGGAGCGAGCGGCTGCAGTCCTACGTCGACGAGCTCGACGGCGACGAGCTCGACGCGAGCGTTCTGGCCATGTCCTGGCTCGGCTTCGAGCCCGCGGGCTCGGGCCGGATGCGGTCGACCTATGAGGCGCTGCGGCGCGGCCTCGGCGCCGGGCCGTTCCTCTACCGCTACCGCGACGGCGATTCGCCGGGCGAAGGCGCCTTCGGGGTTTGCGGGTTCTGGGCCGTGCGGCATCTCGCGGCGGGAGGCGGCCCGTACGAGGACGCCCTGGGCTTGTTCGAGCGTATCCTCGACTACGCCAACGACGTCGGCCTCTTCGCCGAGGAGACGGACCCGGCGTCGGGGGAGCCGCTCGGGAACTTTCCGCAGGCCTTCACGCATGTCGGGCTCATCAACGCGGCGCTGGCGCTCGAGGCGCGCCGGGCGCGGGAGCCTAAGGCGGCGGCCGCGTGAACTGGGGCGACTGGCTGCTCTGGGGCTTCGTGTCGACCTTGATCATGACGACGCTCCTCGCGGCCGGCCAGGGGTTCGGGTGGACGCGCATGAACCTCCCGTTCCTCCTCGGCGCGCTGGTGACGCCGGACCGGGACCGGGCCGAACTGCTCGGCTTCGGCATCCATCTCCTCAACGGCTGGATCTTCTCGCTGCTCTACGTCGCGGCCTTCGAGTCGATCGGGGACGCCCAGTGGTGGAGCGGCGCGGCCATCGGCTTCCTGCACGCGCTCTTCGTCCTCACGGCCGGGATGCGGCTGCTGCCGAGCCTGCACCGCCGCATGGCTTCCGAGCGCCATGGGCCGGAGGCCGCCCGCCTGCTCGAGCCGCCGGGGTTCTTCGGCCTGCACTACGGGGTGCAGACGCCTCTGTGGACGATCGCCGCGCATCTCGTCTACGGGACGACGCTCGGCGCGTTCTACCGCGTGTAACAAGACGGCAATAAGGCGTTTTCTATCGTGGGGGAGCATGCCTACGAAGAGACTCGCCGTTTCCCTCACGCTCGTTCTCTCCACCTTCGCCGCCGGTCCGGCCGCCGCGCTGGACTCCGCTCTCCGGCGTCCCGTCGGCTCCGCCGAGTACGCGGGGAGCGCCGGTTTCTTCACCGGAAGCGGGTCCGCCTTCGACCACCTCGGCCGTCCCTACTCGCAGTTCGGCATCGCGGCCGCGGTCTACGCGGGCGGGCGCCTCGCGGGCAGCCCCGCGGCGCAGCGCGTGGGCGTGCTCGGCTTCGCCGCCCTCTCGACGACCGGGCTGGCGACCGCGGGCCTGAAGGCCTTGGCGGGGCGCTCCCGTCCCTACGCGGGCGAAGGCGCCGGGATGTTCCGGGGCCCGGGCGGCTCCGGCCACTCGCAGGGCTCCTTCCCGTCGGGGCACACCTCGATGGCCTTCACGATGGCGGCCGTGGCCGCCGAGGAGCTGCCGACGTGGGGCGACGTGGCGGTCTACGGCTTGGCCACGGGCGTCGGCGCCGCGCGCGTCCACCAGGACCAGCACTGGGCGACCGACGTCTTGGCCGGAGCCGCCCTCGGCTGGGCGGTCGGCAAGGGGCTTTCGCGCTGGGGCCCCGCCCGAAGGTTCGCCTCCCGTCTGTCGACCGACGGCCGCGGGCTCTACTTCCACCACCGCTTCTAACGTCGGCCTAGTGCACCTCCAACATGATGCCTACCGAGACTGCGTAACGCAGAGGTACGCGAAGGGAAGTGACGGAAAGGAACGCGAAGGACGGAGGGAGTTTCTCGCTTTGCGCGCCTTTGTCACACTTCCTCTGCGTACCTCCGCGTTGCTTCGTTCGTTAGGCATCAGTTTGGAGGTGCACTAGTCGGTCGGCGGTTGTGGCGGCCGCCACTGCCGCCGGGCGTCCGCGCCGTTAGGTTCTCACGGCGGTCATCCCGGCGTCGCCGGGGGAACGGGCTCCGCGCGCTAGAATCCCCGGATGATCGCCGCGCGAGCGGCGTGCGTCGCCGCGTCGCTGCTCCTGGCGCATGGGGGCATCGGGTCCGCCGAGGTCCGCGAGCGCCGCCGCTACCGCTCCCCGCCCGGTGTGGAGCGCTGGCTCGCGGCTCCGGCCCGGCTCCTCGACCTCCCGTGGCTCCCGGTCGGGCGCACGCTCGACTGGGCGCAGAGCCGCGACGTCCCCAAGCGCGTCATGGACGCGTTCTACTTCAACCGGGAGCGGACCGCCGGCTGGTTCCCCGCCGCCGGGGCGCGCGGCGCGGGCACGGGCGTCGGAGCGCTCGTCTTCCGCGACGACCGGCGGGAGGACGGGGACCGCCTGGAGCTGCGCGCCACGAGCCCGGGCGGGGGGCAGTACTTCGCGCGAGGGTCGTGGCGGCGACCCGCGCGGCACTGGCGGGTGGGCTCCGTCTCGATCGAGGCGTCGAAAGATCGCGACGTGGAGCTCTACGTGGCGCCGGGCGGCGGGCTCGGCATGGCCACGACGCCCGCCGACCGCCGCGGCGCGGGTCTCGAGCGGGTCGCGCTGCGGGTCGAGGCCACGCGAGGCGCGGGTCGCGCCGCCGAGCTCGGCGTCTTCGCGACGGGCGAGGCGCTGCGCGAGATCGCCGCCGCGCCGGGCGTGAGTCCCGTGGCGCCGGGCGGGCCTTCCCTCGGGCGAGCCCGGCTCGCGGGCGGCGGGCTGCGCGCGGCGCTCGACGGCGCGGCCGGGGGCGCGCGGCCGACGAGCGGCGCGCGACTCTCGGTCGAGTGGGGCGCGGCGGCGGAGCCGGGCGGCGACGCCGCGCTCCTGCGCGAGGCCGCGCACGGCTCGGCGTTTGTGCCTCTGTGGGCGCCTCGCCGGGTCCTCGCGCTGCGAGCCTCCTGGGAGCGCGTCCGCCCGGCGGGCCGCGGCCGGGTGCCGGCGTATCTCGCGCCGGCGCTCGACGCGCATTCCGGGCTTCGCTCCTACCCGACGGGCCGCTTCCGCAATCGGGGCGTCGCCTCCGCGTCCGCGGAGTTCCGTTGGCCCGCCTGGAGCGCGTGGGACCTCTTCCTCTTCGTCGACGGCGGCCAGACGGTGGGTCCCGGGGAGCCGCCGGCCGCGCGCGCCTGGCGGGCCTCCCGCGGCGGGGGCTGCCGGTTCTTCGCCGGCGGACGCGAGGTGCTCCTGGTGCAATGGGGCTTCGGCAGCGAAGGCCGCGAGCTCGTGATCGCGGTCGGGAAGGCGTTTTGATCGCGGCGGCGCTGGCGGCGTGGCTGGCTGCGTCGTCGTTCGCGGCCGGCCGCGACAACGACGACTTCGACATCCCGGAGCCCGCCGCCTCGACCGGAGACCTCTTCTGGTCCGACGGCGCCTACTGGATGAGCGTGCATCAGGCGAAGAAGGCGTTCGATCCGGTCTGGCTGCTCCGCAAGCTCGGGCTCCTCGCCCGGCCTCCGGCCGCCAACGTCGACGCGCAAGACGAGGTGGACGACTCGACGTGGTTCACGAACCGGCACGCGCGCCGGAGGCTCTCGGCGGCCGAGCTCGCGGCGGGCCCCGGGGGCGAGCCGCCGCGGCCGCCGTTCTCGGTGCGGTCGGCGCATCCCGCGGCGCAGACTCCGCGCTTCGTCGCCGAGGACGCCCTCGGGAGGCGGATCTTCTTCAAGCTCGACGCGCTCGACCGACCGGGGCTTTCGACCAACGGGGAGATGATCGCCTCTCGGATCCTTCACGCGGCGGGCTACCACGTGCCGTCGACGTTCATCGTGCCGCTGGCCTCGGGCTCGCTTCGCCTTGGCGAAGGGGCGGTCGTCGCCGGGCGTTACAAGGGCCAGGAGCTGCCGATGCAGCCGGGGCACCTCGAGAGCCTGCTGTATCTCGCGCCCCGCGGCGCCGGCGGCGGCCGGTTCGCGGTCGCGACGCTCGGGCTCTCCGGCAAGCCGAAGGGGCCGTTCTCGTACTTCGGCGTGCGGCGCGACGACCCGAACGACAGCGTGCGCCACGAGGACCGCCGCGAGCTCCGGGGCCTGCAGCTCCTCTTCGCGTGGCTCAACAACACGGATTCGCGCCGGGGGAACACGCTGGACATGTACGTGGAGGACGGGGGCCGCCGGTTCCTGCGGCACTACCTCCTGGACTTCTCCGCGTCGTTCGGCTCGGGCAACAACGAGCCGAAGGCCCCGGAGGAAGGGCACGAGTACTTCTTCGACGCCGGCGCGGCCTTCGTGTCGGCCACGACGCTCGGCGCCTGGGTGAAGCCCTGGGAGGCGTCGCGCGCGGACCCCTACCCGGAGCTCGGGCCGTTCGACGCCGAGGGGTTCGAGCCGGAGTTTTGGAAGCCGAGCTTCGCCAACCCCGCGTTCGAGCGGGCGGCGCCGGCCGACGCGTACTGGGCGGCGAAGCTCGTGACGAGCTTCACCGACGAAGACCTCGGCGCGATCGCCTCCGTCGGCTTCTTCCCGACGCCCGGCGCGCGGGAGCACCTGGTGAAGACGCTGGCGCTGAGGCGGGACGCGTGCGGCCGGCGCTGGCTGGCCGCCAAGGACGTCGCTCCGCTGGAGTCGTTTTGGGTCGAGGACGGCGAGCTGCGCTTCACGGACCTCGCGGTCGAGCGGGGCTACGCCACGACGGACGCGACGCGCTACCGCGAGGAGCGCCGCCGCGACCGCCGGCTGATCCGCGTCAGCCGCGACGGCGGCCGGACCTTCGGGCGGCCCGTGTCCGTCTGGCTAGACGGCGACCGCGTCATGCGAATCAAGCATTAGGGCCAGACCCCTTGTCAGGATTCCGTCAGGATTCTCTCGCCGGCCTACGGGAGATGCCTGGGATCCAGGAAAATATGAGAATCGCAGAGGAATTTTCAATTCCGTGTGGTTGCGCGAGATTTCGAATTCGCCTTTAGATTACCATGCTTCTGCCTCGGAGAGTGGACGCTGTGACGGCACGGCGACGCTAGTCACCGACGGGATACAGCCGGACCGTGCGATCCCAGTTCGCGGTGGCAAGCCACTTGCCGTCTGGCGAGAACGCCGCCGCCGCGACCGACTTGAGCCCCTGCTCCAGCGCCTGCTGCCGCCCCGTCTTCGCGTCCCACAGCCGCAGCGTGCCGTCGCGCGCGCCGGAGGCGACCCAGCGGCCGCCGGGGGAGAGCGCGACGGTGTTGACGGGCGCGGTGTGGCCCTTCAAGAGCGCCTTGGCCTTCCCCGTCTCCCAGTCCCAGAGGCCGATCGTCTTGTCCCAACTGGCGGAGGCGATCGTGCGTCCGTCGGCGCCGATGGCGGCGCCCGCGACCTTCGTCGTGTGGCCGCGGCCGGTGCCCTCGCGCTTGCCGGTGGCGGCGTCCCAGACGATGAAGGTGCCGTCCCAGCTCGCGGAGACGAGCTTGGTACCGTCCGCCGAGAAGGCGACGGAGGCGACCAGGTCGCCGTGGCCCTCGAGGGAGGAGAGCGCTTTCCCCGTAGCCGGGTCCCAGAGCCGGATGATCCCGTCGCCGGTGCCGGAGGCGAGCGTCCCGCCGTCGGGCGAGAACGCGACGGCCACCACGCGGCCGCCGCCGGCCTTGATCGCGCGCCCGGCGCCCGTGGCGACGTCGTGGATGATGATCGCTCCGTCCCAGCCGCCGGAGGCGAGGCGCCCGCTGGTCGGCGAGAACGCGACGGCCGCGACCGTGCCGGAGTGCCCCTTGAGCTGGGACTTCTGCTTGCCGGTGCCCAGGTCCCAGAGCACCACGCGGCGGTCGAGCCCGCAGGAGGCCAACAGACGGCCGTCGGGCGAGAACGCGACGCCGTACACCTCGCCCGAGTGCCCGGAGAAGACGCGCGCCTTTCCGAGCGGGGCGGCGGCGGCCCACGACGCGAACGCGGCGAGGAGGAGGCCTCTCATGGGCGGGTGATCGTCATGCCGCCGAGCTCGGGCAAGGGCGGCAGCGTCAGCACCCGGCCCGGGAAGATCAGGTTGGGGTTATACGGGTTCGTGCCGCTGGCCCGCCGGTTCTCGCCGTAGCGGTAGAGCTCGAGCGCGGTCAAGTACGCCGTGCGGGGATCGGTGATGCCGTAGACGTTCATCACGATCCGGGTCATGTTGTCGCCGGGGCGGATCGTGTAGGTCCCGCCCGCGGAGGTCCCCGTCGTCGTGCCGGTGTCGGTGTCCGTGGGCGCCGGGCCGCAGTCGGAGCGGCCGGCGGCCTGGCAGAGCCCATAGCAGGTCGCGGCGCGGTCTGCCTCTCCAGGGGCGGCGGCGATGCACGCCTCCGTCCAGCCGGGGGCGCGGCCCGAGCACTGGAGCTCGGGCACGCTCGCGCAGAGCCCGACGCACTTGTCGTAGAGGCTCGCGAGCCAGCAGGCCTCCCAGATCCCGAACGGCCCGAGGTTCGCGTTGATCGCCTCGCACTCGGAGCGCGAGATGTTGCTCTGCTTGATGCACAGCGACATGAAGGAGTCTCGCGTCGTGCTCGGCCCGGCGCCGTCGAGAGTCGCCAAGGGATTGGCGTCGTGCGCGCTGCCCGCGCCGGGCGGCCGGTCGCCGGCGCGCCCGGGGGCGCCCGCCTCGATCTGCGCGGTCCCCTCGGCCCCCGCGCCCGCGGCTCCGAACCCGCCGGGTCCCGCGCCTCGGGCGGCGAACGCGCCTGCGGAGGGGCCCGCCCCGGCCGACTGCACCGGGCCGGCCCCGTGGCGGAGTCCCGTTCCGAGCTGCGTCGCCGAGCGAAACGAAGGGCGGGCCGACGCCGAGCCCGCCGCGGCCGGAGCGCCGGCGGGCGCGGCCTCGCCGCGGACGAGCTGCTTGAGGCCCGGGAGCTGGTTCAGGCGGACCATCAAGGCGTCCGCCCCGGGCTGCCCCGCGAAACGGGCGACGAGGGCGCGGAACTCCGGGCGCTCGGCCAGCTCGCGGTAGAAGGCGACCATCGAGCCCGGCTTGTCTCCGACCCCCGGCTGCTGGTATTTCCTCACGATCTTCGCGAGCTCCGGATCCTTCATCAGCTCGCGGGCGAACTCGGCCGCCAGCGGATCGTGCTTGAGCCCGTCGAGCAGGCCCATGAACTCGTCGAAGGCGAGGGGCTTTTCGCCGGGGGGCGGCTGCGCCGGGAGCGTGAGGCGGGTCCCTCCCGGCTGCGCGGGGAGGCCTATCGCGAAACCGCGGGCCGCCGCCTCGCCCGAGGAGCGCGCCTTGCGCAACCCCAGGGTCAAAAAGCCGAGCAGCAGCGCGCCCGCCACGACGGCGCCAAGTGCCCGCCAGAGCCTCCGGTTCGCGGATTCGGGATCCCTCTGCCCGGGGAGAGTCGGGAGCTCCATCGTCAGCCCCAGGGCAGCTTGATCTTCGGCAGCTCGATCTTGGGCAGCTTGATGTGCTTTAGCGCGGCGCCGATGCCGCCGCCGATGGCGCCGATGGCCGCGCCCGCGATGACTCCCGGCACGGTCCCCACGACCGGAAGGGTCACCGCGCCCGTCAGGGCGCCCGTAACCCCGCCGACGACGGCGCCCTCGCCGGCGCCGCGGAGGACGTCGGACCAGAAGCTGCTGCCCCCGCCGCCGTTGTTGTTATTGTCGTTCCCCTGGTTTCCTTGCGGGTCGTTCCCGTCGGGGAGCCTAAGGCGCCTGCCCGGGTCGCAGGCTCCCGTGCAGGGATTGACGACCCCGCCGTCGGGGCACGGCCCCTGGTAAGGCGGCTCGCAGGTGACCGGCCCTTCGGTCAGATCCTGGCCTTGGTTCTGCTGCTGCTGCTGTCGAGCGGCGGCTGCGGCCGCGGCGGCCGCCGCCTGCAGGCGCGCGAGCATCGCCGCGAGCTGCGGGCACGGCGGCTGGCTCATCTCGACCTCGGAGCCGCACGTGTTCGCGGGTCCGCTGCCGCCGGAGGTGATGGAAGGATCGACCGCGCCGCCGAGCGTGCCGAAATCCTGGGAGCAGTACTCGCGCCCCGGCAGGCAGGTCTTCGGGCCGTACGCCTGCGACGTGAGGCAGAGGTTTCGGGCGACCTGCTTGTCCGCGCAAAGCGGATCCCACTCGTCGCTGTGGGGCACGCACTGCAAAGCGGCCGAGCCGGTGATGCAGGAGGTCACGCACTGCGCCGCGTTCCGCGTTCCGGCGCTGCGGCAGGCCTCCCAGCGGTCCTTGTCCTCGCATTGCGCCTCGGGCACCGCCGCGCAGACGTTGCGGCACTCGTCGTAGTTGCCCGTGATGTAGCACGCGCCCCAGACGTCCTCGGCGCCCGACTCGAGGAGCGGTTGCACCGCGCGGCGGGTGGACTCGGTGAGGGCAAGCAGGAACTTCGTGATCCACTTGCGGTCGTCGGCGAAGTTGGCGGTGTCGTCGATCGGTTTGGCCTGCCAGGACCTGTCGAGCTTGAGGGCCCCCTGCGCTCCCGACCTTCCGGCGGCGGCCGCCGACGGCCCCGCCCCGGCGGCTTTCAGCGCCGCGTCCGCAGCCCCCGCCGGCCCCGCCGCCGCGAGCTGCGCCGCCCCCGGCGCGCCGCCCGCCGAGCCGGCGGCGCCGGAGGCCGCGGCGCCGCGTCCGCGGGCGACGCCTCCGCCCGCCGTCTTGACCCGGGAGTCGACTCCCGACACCGCCTTGCGCGCCCATTCGCGGGCGATCGCGTCCGCGGACCGCGCTCCCGCGCGGCCCCCGGTCACGGGGCCGGCGAAGGCGCGGAGCCCGTCTCGGACCGCCTCGCCGACCGCCGCGTTCTTGGCGATGGCCGCGAACGCCTGCTGCGCGCCTGGCTCGGAGCGGAACTTGGCCACGAGCTGGCGGAACTCGGACATGCGTCCCACGAACGCGAGGAACTCCTTGGCCGGCGCCTTGCCTCCGGCCTTCTTCTGGAAGACGTTCCACGCCTGCTGGAGGCGCGGCTGCTGCTTGAACTCCTTCGTGAAGCGCTCGGCGACGGCGGGGGGAGCGCTCTCCGACAGCAGTCCTAGGAACTCGTCGAGGGTGAGGTCCTTTTCCCCGGGCTGGCCGCCCAAGACCATGGAGTCGCCCGCCGCGCGCGAGGCGCTCCCGATCGGAACGGGCGGCTTCAGGCCCGGCTTGGACGGGGGAAACAGGAATCCGGCCGACGCGCCGCCGGCGGGAGAACCCGCGCGTACGATCGCCTCCACGGCGATGCTCGCGGCCAACCCGACCGCCAACGGGATGAGCAGCTTCTTCTTCGACCGGCTCTCCCGGACCCTAGATACCAAGGAAGGGAGCATATATGGGGAAGATAGCCCCGGAACGCCCCGTCGGCAAGGGGTTATTCGGCACCCGGGAGTGCTATGATACCGTCGTGCTGAAAAAAGACGCCGCCGCGCCCCCCGGACACTCCGGGCCGCTCCCGTGGGCCAAGCTCCGCTCCGCCCCGGCCGGCCCTCAGGCGTTCAAGCGCATGCTCGACTCGGTCGACCCGCAGGCCAAGGCGGGGGATTTGGTCAGCGTCTACGACAAGAACGGCTCGCCCTACGGCGTGGGTTTCTACAACCCGAGGAGCCTGATTTCGCTGCGCATCCTAGGCCGGGAGACCGGGGCGAGCGACGCCGACGCTTTCTTCGCCGCGCGGCTGGACCAGGCGCACCGACTCCGCGTCGACTTCGGCATCGAGGCCGCGAGCGAGGCCTACCGGCTCGCGCACGACTACGGGGACGGGCTGCCCGGGCTCGTGATCGACCGCTACGGAGACGTCTTCGTGCTGGAGTTCTACTCGCTCGGCATGTTCCGCCAGGCCGAGCGGCTCGAACGCCTGCTGCGCGCGCGCTTCCCGGGCTGCCGCGTCGTCCGGCGCGCGAGCGAGTACACCGAGAAGATGGAGGGGTTCCAGGTGAAGCCCGGGCCCGAGCTGCGGGTCCGCGTGCGCGAGAACGGCGTCGCCTTCGAGGTCACGCCCTCCGGCGGCTACAAGACCGGGTTCTTCTGCGACCAGCGTGACAACCGCCTCGCCCTCTCGAAGCACGCCTCCGGAAAGCGAGTCCTCGACGTATGCGCCTACACGGGCGGGTTTGGCCTCTACGCGAAGAAGCTCGGCGGCGCGGAAGAGGTCACGTCCGTCGAGCTCGACCCCGAGGCGTCGGAGGCCGCCAAGAAGAACGCCAACATCAACCAGGTCCGGCTGCGCGCGGTCACGGCGGACGCGTTCCCCTTCCTGCGCCAGATGGCCTTCAACGAGGAGCGCTGGGACGTGGTCGTGCTCGATCCGTACAAGCTGATCAGCAGCCGCGAGCGCTACGCCGAGGGCCGCCAGAAGTACATCGATCTCAACCGGCTCGGCCTCTCCGTCGTGCGCGAGGGCGGGCTGTTCTTGACCTTCTCCTGCAGCGGCATCGTGCCGATGGAGGAGTTCCAGCAGTTCGTGCGCGCCGCCGCCGGCTCCGCGGGCCGCCGCGTGCAGATCTTCCGCAAGTCCGGGGCGGGGGCCGATCATCCCTTCGCGGTCGACTATCCCGAGGGCGAGTATCTCAAGGCCCTCTGGTGCCGGGTGTTTTGATGGAAAGGAAGATGGAGCCGGAGGTGATGGACGAGCCGGCGCGCGCCGAGGCGTACGCGGCGGCCGACTTCTCCGAGGTCAACCAGCGCTTCGTCAACGAGGTGCTGCTCCGCTGCCCCGCCCCGGCCCTCGTCCTCGATCTCGGCTGCGGGCCCGCCGACATCCCGATCCGCCTGGCGCACGCGGCGCCGGCCGCGAGGATCACCGCGGTCGACGCGTCGCCGGCGATGATGGCGCTGGCCCGCCAGGCCGTCGGCGAGACCGGCCTCGACGATCGCGTCACGCTCGTCGAGGCCAGGCTGCCGGGGCTTCCGCTGGCTCCGCGCTCCTTCGACCTGGCGATGTCGAACAGCCTCGTCCACCACCTGCCCGAGCCGGTCGCGTTCTGGCAGGAGATCGCGCGCCTCGCCGCGCCGGGCGCGTATATCCACGTGATGGACCTGATCCGGCCCGAGACGCCGCAGCGCGCGGCTGAGATCGTCGAGGCGGCGGCTGCGAAGGAGCATCCCCTCTTGAAAGAGGACTTCTACAACTCGCTGCTCGCCGCCTTCACGATCGACGAGGTGGCGGAGCAGGTCGCCGCCGCCGGGCTGGGAACGCTCTGGCCCGTGCAGTCGTCCGACCGCCACTGGCTCGTCTCCGGCCGGATCTAGTGCTCCGTCCGTGCTATAACGCGCGTTATACGACGGACGCAGCACTAGCGGCCGGCTCCGGCCGGCTGCGAGACCTTCTGCAGGACCTCGGCCGCCTGGTGCTGCTCCTTCCGGGCGATGTCGGCCTGGGCGACGATCCCGCAGAGGATGCCTTTCTCGTCGACCACGGGCACGCGCCGGATCTGGTGCTTCTCCATGAGCTGCACCACCTGGTCCGCGCCGGTCTCCGCCTTGATCGTCACCGGGTTGGGCGTCATGCAGTCCTTCACCTTGAGCTGCATCGGGTCCTTCCCCCGCGCGATCGAGCGGCAGACGATGTCCCGGTCGGTGATCACGCCGATCGGACGGCGGTTCTGCTGGCCCTCCACGACCGGGATCTCGCCGCAGTCGCAGTCGCACATCATCCGCGCGACGTCTTGAAGCGAGGTGTCGGGCGTGCAGAAGGCCGGGTTCGACGTCATGAGGTCTTTCACGGTATCCATACGGTCCTCCTCCCCACAGTGTAGCGGCGCGGGATGAGGTCTACGTGAAGCGCGAGAGCAGGCGCTTCTCGAGCTCCGCCCGGCGGGCGGGGGAGACGAGCGCGCCGGACCACGCGCGAGCGGCAGCGGAGAGGACCCGCAGCTCGCGGCGGAAGCGGCGGCACGGCGGGCAGATGAGGAGGTGGAGACGCAGCAGCATGCGCTCCCAGGAGAGGCCGTCCTCGAGGACGCCCGCGGCCAGGCGCTTCGCCGCCTCCCGGCAGGAGCGGGGGCTGAACCAGCCGCCGATCATCCCTTCCATTTCGCCTCGAGGCATTCGCGGAGCTTGGCGCGGGCTCGGAACAAGAGGACCCGAAGATGAGTGTCGGTCACGCCCAGGACGTTACACGTTCGGCCGGCGTCCTCCTGCAGGACCTCGCGAAGGTGAAAGGCCGCGCGCTGCGGCTCCGGCAGGCGCTCCAGGCAGGAGGCGATGAGCTCGGCCGCCTCCCGCGCGTCGGCCTCCTGCTCCGGCCCCCGGGGCGGGCGGGCCCAGTGGCCTCCCGGCAAGAACCGGCCTTCGAAGACCTGATCTTGAGGGTCCACCGCCAGCTCGCGGCCCAGGGCCCGGCGGCGCTCCAAGGCCTTCCGGTAGAGGATCCCGAAGAGGTACGTCCGGACCGTCGAGCGTCCCTCGAAGCGGCCGGCGGCCTCGACGAGCGCCGCGAAGGTCGCCTGGACGAGCTCCTCGGCGTCGGCCTCCGAAAAGCCCAGGCCGAGCGCGCCGCGGAGGAGGTCCCCCGCGTGGTCGCGCACGGCCTGGGCGATCGCGTCTTTTCCGAGCAAGCGCTCGGATTCTAGCAGATGAGCTACTTGCCGCCGCGCTGCCGCTGCATGCGGTCGAGCGCCTCGTCGGTGTCGCGCTGGAACTGCTTCTCGTCGACCCGCAGGCCGTTGAGGAAGGAGCTCCAGTGGCGCGTCATCGCGGCGATCGCGACGGCCTCACGGACCTCAGCCTCCGAGGCGCCGTGGTGGAGCGCCGACTTCGTCCTGGCGTAGATCCCGTAGCGGTCCGGCACCGCCGCCGCCGTGCCGAGGCCGATCAGGTCCTTCTCCTTCGCGGTCAGACGGGTGTCGGGATTGAGCATGAGCTGGCGCGTCTCGAGCCATAGCCCGGGCAGGGCGGCGTCCGGAACGCTGCGCATGAACGAGGGGAAGAAGCCCGCGTGGCGCTCGACGTCGCGCCGGACGTCCTCGACCGTCGCGCGGCCTGCCACGACCCCATTGATGCCTCCTTCCGCCGGCACGCGTCCGGTGGCCGTTCCCTGTCCCGCCGGGGCTTCGCGCATGTCCGCCTCGCGGCCCGTGGTCGCGCGCGCCGTGCGCCCGGCGTTTCGGACGAGCCGGTCGACGTCGCGGCGGAACGCGGACTCCTCGATCTGGTTGCCCGCGAGCAGCGTGCTCCACTCGCGGGTGAGGGCGGAGACGGCGACCGTCTCGCGGATCTCCTCGTCGGTCGCCCCGTTCGCCTTGGCCGCGGACTCGTGGAAGTACGCGCAGTAGCGGCACGGGATCTGCGAGGCGGCCGCCAGACCGATGAGCTCCTTGATGCGCCCGTCGAGCGCGGTGGAGCGGCCGAGCTGAAGGGACTTCATGTGCGCCCAGGCTCCGGGCACGGCGGACTGCGGGAACATCCGGAAGAAGGACGGCACCATGCCGAGCTCCGTCTGGATGTCGCGGTACGTCTCCTCGGCCCGCTCCGACTCCGCGGCGCGGTCGACGGCGCCGAACGCGGGCACGACGGCGAACGCGCCGAGCAGCAGCGGCAACAACGTGTGATGGATAGGCTTCATGTGATTCCTCCGGGGATCGCACGGATTCTAGACAGGGTTCCCGTCCAGGAGCGACGACGAGGCGGCGACGTGGCTGTGACGCGCGGCCGGCCGGCGGTTGGGGCGGCCGGAGGCGATCATGGTTCGGCGGGGACGCGGGGC
>JACQPK010000433.1 GCA_016207565.1 Elusimicrobiota bacterium | reverse complement strand
CGTGTCGTGCTCGGCATCTCCACCGACAAGGCCGCTCCGCCCGTCCGCAACACATACGGGCTCTCGAAGGCGCTGATGGAGCGGCTGTTCTGCGCGCTCGACTCGGCGACCGGGACCCGCTTCGCGTGCGTCCGATACGGGAACGTCGCGTGGTCGACCGGCTCGGTGCTGCCCATTTGGAAGCAGATGCACGAGCGCGACGGCGTCATCGGGACGACGGGGCCGGAGATGCGACGCTTCTTCTTCACTGTCGATGAGGCCGTCGAACTCGTGCGCGCCGCGCTCGAGCACATCGACGACGTCGGCGGCGGCGTCCTCGGGCGCTCAATGCGCTCGGCGTTGATCCAAGACATCCTCGATCTATGGGTCGCCCGCAGGGGTGGCCGCTGGGAGCGGATCGAGGGGCGCCCCGGCGAACGCAGCGACGAGTTCCTCATCGGCGAGCTCGAGCTGCCGCACACGCGGGAGGTCGACTACGGCGGGATCCGCCACTTCGTCACCCGCTTCAACGAGCGCGCCGAGCGTCCCGTGTCATCGGTGCTCAGCTCGGCCAACGCGGAGCGGCTCAGCGAGGCGGAGATGATCGCGCTGATCGAGCATCCACCGGTCGAGGAGCTATGACGGAGCGGCGCATCCGCCACGCGTTGATCATGGCCGCCGGACGGGGTCAGCGGATGATGCCGCTGACGGCCACGATGCCGAAGGCGATGGCGCCCTACCTGAACTCCACGCTGATCGCTCACGGGATCGCGCGCGTCCGTGAGCACATCGAGCATGTACACGTGACGGTCGGGTACAAGGGCGCGATGCTCGCTCATCACCTCGTGCAGCAGCGCGTCGATACGATCTTCAACACCGAAGGGAGGTCGAACTCGTGGTGGATCCACCACACGCTGCTGCGAGAGCTCGACGAGCCGATCTTCGTGCTGACGGCGGACAACGTCACCGACCTCGACTTCGGCCTCCTGGAGCAGGACCACGTCGCTCTCGGCGCGCCGGCCGGCATGCTCGTACCGGTCCGGCCGATCGCGGGCCTCGAGGGCGACTTCATCTCGCACGACAGCGGACGGGTCACGCGGATCAGCCGGACCGACCCGACCGACATCTACTGCTCGGGGATCCAGGTCCTGAACCCCGCGCGCGTGGGCGCGCTGACCGCACCAGGCGGCGACTTCTACGCGGTCTGGGACCAGCTCATTGCCGTTCGGCAACTCTGGGTGTCATCGGTCTACCCGAAGCGCTGGATCACCGTGGATACCGTCGACGACCTCGCCAAGCTGGGGATGGAGGGCATCGGATCCTCGTGAGCGCGCTCGTCAGCGTGGTCATCCCGAACCACGATTACGGGCGGTACGTCGGCCAGGCCATCGACAGCGTCCTGGCGCAGACATACGCCCCGATCGAGGTCATCGTCGTGGACAACGGCTCAACGGACGGGTCGCTCGACGTCCTGCGGCGCTACGACGGACGATGCCGGGTCGTCGCGCAACCGGACCTTGGCCAATCCGCTGCCAGGAACCGCGGGATCGAGGAGGCGGCCGGATCGTTCATCGCGTTCCTGGACGCGGACGACGCCTGGCGACCGCAGAAGCTCGAGCGCCAGATCGAGCGCTTCGGACGGGATTCGGGGATCGGGCTGGTCTACTGCTCACTGCAGATGACCGACGCGACCCTGCGGCCGACGGGCGAGAAGGTGCGGGCGGCATTCCGGGGTGACGTGCTCGACGCGTTCGCCCGATGGCCTGGACGCGCCATCGTCGTCGGCGGCGAGAGCAGCGCGGTCGTCCGGCGCACCGCCCTCGACGCGGTCGGACGCTTCGACACCGGGCTCTCGATCAGCGGCGGGTGGGACCTGTGGCGCCGCATCGCGACGCGCTATCTGGTCGAGCTCGTCGACGAGCCACTGGTCCTCTATCGCCAGCACGGTGCGGGCCTGCACCGACGCCTCGCGGCGTACGAGGCCGACGTCCGCGCCGCCTCAGTCCGCATGTTCGCCGATCCAGCGGCCGCGCGCATCGGACGGTTCCGCCGCAGCTACGATACTGGGCTCGATCTCATGTTCGCCAAGGCGTGGCTGCGTGCGGGCGATGTCCGCCGTGCGCTGCGGCTGTCGCTCCGCGCCATCACGCACCGGGCCGTTGTCGCAGGGACCTGATCGCATCCGGGTCCTCTGCCTCACGACGCTGCCGACGATCGGCGCCGGCAACCGGCTGCGCGTCGAGCAGTACGCACCGCTGCTCAGGGACGAGGGCATCGAACTGGTCATCTCGCCGTTCTTCGACGACGCGACCTACGCTGTGCTGTACGAGCGCGGGCACGCGATCCGTAAGGCCCTGGGTGTCGTCCGTGGCCTGCTGCGCCGCCTCCGTGACATCCTGCGGATCGGGCGCTTCGACCTCGTGCTCGTGTACCGGGAGTCGGCCCCGCTCGGTCCGCCGGTGATCGAGCGTCTGCTGCGCCGCGCCCGCGTCCCGTACGTGTTCGATTTCGATGACGCGATCTTCCTCGGTCCCATGCACCCCTCGAACCGGCGATGGGCCTGGCTGCGCCGGCCCGCCCGTGTCGACGCGGCCGTCCGAGGGGCGACCGCGGTGATCGCCGGGAACGAGTACCTCGCCGCGTGGGCACGCCGCCTCAATCCGAACGTCAGCGTGATCGCGACGCCGATCGACACCGATCGTCACCAGACGGCCACCACACGGCGCGACGGTCCCCTGGTCATCGGCTGGGTCGGTTCCAGCACGACGGCGCCGTACCTTCACCTGCTCGATTCCGTCCTCGACGAGGTCGGTACCCGGTCGGATCTCGTCGTCCGTGTGATCGGCGGAAGATACGCGCATCCGCGCGCGCGGGTCGAGTGCTGGCCCTATCGTCTGGACAAGGAGCCGGAGGATGTCGCGACGTTCGACGTCGGCGTCCTCCCGGAGCCGGACGATCCATGGACCCGGGGCAAGGGAGCGTTCAAGGCCCTTGTGTACATGGCCGCGGGGATCCCCGTCGTCGCGTCGGACGTCGGCGTCAATCCGGAGGTGGTGATCGACGGCGTGACCGGGTACTGCGTGAGCGACGCCCCATCGTGGGTGAGCGCTTTGGAACGGCTCGCGGCGGACCCCGAGCTCCGCACACGGATGGGATCGGCAGGCCGGCGTCGAGCTGAGGAGCATCACTCGCTGCACGTGAAGGCGCCGTTGCTCGCGGACGTGCTCAGGCGGGCGGCGGCGCGGTGATCGGGTCGCTCGAGTGGGCCATCCCGCTCCTGCGCTGCCCGGTGTGTCGCGGCGCGTTGACGCTATGCGCCGACGCGGCCGACGACGCCCAAGGACACCTCGCGCATGACGACGGGCCGTGCCAGGAGTCCTACCCGGTGATCGACGGTATCCCACGGCTGCTGGTCGGGCCCGCCCGGGGCGTCCTCGTGCGGGACCGCGCGGACTGGTTCTCCGCGGTGGCGACGCGCCGTGAGATCGCCGAGCGGTGGTCCGGCCGGGCCGCGCACGATCCCGTCGTCCGTGCCTTCGACGCGGAGTGGTCCCGATTCGACGACGTCGGTTCGTCGGAGCTCCGGAGCATCTTCGCTCTGTACTTCGACCTCGTGCCGGCCCATTCCTTCGCGAGCGACCTGACGGTGCTGGACGCGGGCTGCGGCGGTGGCCGCTGGGCCGCGGAGGTCGCGGCGCGGGGTCCTCGCGTGATCGCCGTGGACCTGGGCCGGAGCGTCGAAGTGGCGCGGCGCAACACCGCGGCCACCGATCGCGTCGCCTGCGTGCAGGCGGACCTGCGCGCGCTCCCGCTGGCCGACGGTGCGACCGACTGGGCGTATTCGCTCGGTGTCTTGCATCACATCGACGCGGCGGCCGACGCGCTGCGCAACATCGTGCGTGCCGTGCGGCCGCGCGGTGCGGTCTTGCTCTACCTGTATTACGCGCTCGACCACCGCGGGCCGATGTACCGAGCAGCGTTCCGGATCGTCGATGCGCTTCGCCGGGTCCTGAGCCGCTCGCCTCGAAGTCTGCTCGTCGGGGCGTCGTCGCTCGTCGCTCTGCTCGTGTACTGGCCCCTGGCGCGCGCCTCAGCCGCCCTCGCGAAGGCGGGGCTCGGGTCGGTCGCGGACGCCATGCCGCTCAGCTTCTATCGTCATCGATCCCTCGAGATAATGCGCAACGACAGCCTCGACCGCTTCGGGACATCGGTGGAGCACCGGTACACGCGCGCGGCGATGGAGGAGCTGATGCGGTCGAGCGGGCTGTCCGAGGTACGGCTCTCCGACGGTCCGCCGCACTGGCACGGATATGGCGTGCGCGAGCGATGAGCGTGCCGGACGGCGCGTACCGGACCGTCGAGCGGTGCCGGATCTGCGGATCCGCTCGCCTCGACCCCGTCGTCTCGCTCGGCGCGACGCCGCTCGCGAACGCCTTCCTAGCAGCTGAGCGGGCTCGCGAGCCGGAGCCACGATTCCCGCTGGACGCGCTACGGTGCGCGCGCTGTTACCTGGTACAGCTCGGGGTCGTGGTCAGACCCGAGCTCATGTTCAGCGACTACGCGTATTCCTCGTCGGCGTCCGCGCCGGCGGTGCGGCACTTCGACGAGCTCGCCAGCGAGGTCGTCGAGCGCTTCGATCTGGCCGGGCGACGCGTCGTCGAGGTCGGCAGCAACGACGGGGTCCTTCTCGCGTCGCTGGCCGCTCGCGGCGCGCGCGTCCTGGGCGTGGACCCCGCCGCGCGTCAGGCCGCCATCGCGAATGCCCGGGGCCTCGAGACGATCGTCGGCTACTTCGATCGAGCGACCGCGTCGCGGGTCGTCGCCGAGAAGGGACGGGCCAGGCTCGTCGTCGCGAACAACGTGCTCGCGCACATCGACGACCTCCACGAGGTGCTCGCCGCGCTCGATGCGCTCCTCGAGGACGACGGGGTCTTCGTCGCGGAGGTCCCGTACGTCGCTGACCTCCTCGACCGGGTGGAGTACGACACGATCTACCACGAGCACCTCTCGTACTTCGCGCTCACGCCGCTGCGGACGCTGTTCTCGCGGGCGGGCATGGAGTTGTTCGACGTCCGTCGTCTCCTGGTGCACGGCGGATCCATCCGGATCTACGTCGGGCGATCCGGACGGCGTCCGGTGAGCGACGCGGTCCCGCGTACGCTGGAGGAGGAGCGCGCCTCCGGCCTGCTCGACGCCTCCGCGTACGACCGGTTCGCCGCGCGGGTCTGGGCCTCCCGCCGGGCGCTCCTGGACCTGCTGCGGCGGTCGCGTCGGGAGGGCCACACCATCGCCGCGCTGGGCGCCACCGCCAAGGGGAACACGCTGCTGAACTACTGTGGGATCGGGCCGGATCTGGTCTCGTTCATCGCCGACTCGACTCCGCTGAAGCAGGGGCGCGTGACGCCCGGGATGCACATCCCCGTGAGGTCCGAGGAGGCGATCGCCGCGGAGCGCCCGGACCTTACGCTCCTGCTCGCATGGAACTACGCCGACGAGATCATCGGGCGGTTCGCTGACTACGTGAGCGGAGGTGGTCGGTTCATCCATCCAGTCCCGATCGCCCGTATCCTGCCGTGAGGGGCGTGATCCTCGCCGGTGGCTCCGGCTCGCGCCTGCTCCCGCTCACGCGCGTCACGAACAAGCACCTGCTGCCGGTCTACGACCGGCCGATGATCTACTACCCGATCGAGCAGCTCGCGGGCGCCGGGATCGACCGGATCATGATCGTCACCGGCGGCAACCATGCGGGCGAGTTCCTCCGCTTGCTTGGGAACGGCTCCGCGTTCGGCCTGCGCCATCTCGACTACGCCTACCAGGAGGGCGTCGGCGGGATCGCCGACGCGCTCGGGCTCACGGAGTGGTTCGCGGGCGGCGAGCCGATCGCCGTCATGCTCGGCGACAACATCTTCGAGTTCTCCGTCGCTCCGATCGTCCGGAGGTTCCTCGACAGTCCGGCCGGGGCGAGGATCGTCTTGACCGAAGTCGACAACCCCGGCTCCTACGGCATCGCCGTCATGGAGGACGGACAGCTCGTCCGCGTCGTCGAGAAGCCGAAGGACCCGCCGAGCAGGCTCGCCGTCACGGGGCTGTATCTCTACGACGCCGGCGTGTTCGATCTCCTCAAGGGTCTGACCCCCTCCGCCCGCGGCGAGCTTGAGATCACCGACGTGAACAACCTCTACCTCAAGAAGGGCCTGCTCCGGTACGACACGATGCCCGGCTACTGGGCGGACTGCGGCGAGTCGATACGGATGCTGCAGCGGGCGGCCGAGCTCGTCGCGGAGCGGGGCGCGAACAAGCCGATGCCGGCGGAGCGGAAGCTCTAGGCTCGCGCGATCTCGTAGAGCGCGAATTGCCCTGCGCGGGCGATCTCGCGGAAGCTCCCCTCGAGCCGGATCCCCGCTGGATCGACGTACGACAGGTCAAGCAGCGCGTAGTGGAGGTCGTACTCGGCGATGAGGTCGCCGAACGGCCGGCGCACGACCGGGTAGATGTCCTCGAACCGTTTGAGGGAGCCGCTATGGCCTCCCCACAGCGTCTTCTTCCCCGAGTGGTAGCAGACGTAGTCCGCGTACATGAGCGGCAGCACGAGCACTCCGTCCTTCGGCCGCGCGGCGAGCGCCTCACTCATCCGGGCGAGGTCGTCCGGGACGGACGAGGTGCGCTGCGTCCGCTGGCGGCGCGTGTACGCGACGAAGAACGCGACCGCAGCGACGCTGATGACCGCGGCGACCGCGACGATGCGATCGAACGGCGCCCCGGCCGCTCGCGGCCCGATGGCGAACGCGAGCGTGAGCGCCGTGGGGAACACGGACGCTTTGAGGTACATATAGCCGGGGCCGAAGACGCGCAGCGGGGGCACGAACGTGGTCGCGAGCGCCCAGGCGAGCACGGTGACGGCCCACCAGTACATCCGCCCGCCCCACCATTCGCCCGCCGGGAGCGGAGTGAGGACCATGGGGATGACGAACGGGTTCTCCGCCACGAGCCGGACGACCTGCCAGCGGATGCTGCGCCACCTCGTGGGTCCGCGGGTCGTCCGTGCCGCCGAGCCGTAGATTGGCGAATCCCGGATCGGCTCGGCCCCGCGAAAGTGCCGGTTCCGCCGCCAGAACCGGACGGCCTCGACGAGGTTCGCGAGCACCCGGGCGTAGAAGCCGCCACTGATCAGGAACGCGAGGACGAACCCCGCCAGCGCGAACGCGACGTAGCGAACGTCCCCGTACACGAGGCTCAGGGTGGTGACCACGACGGCGAGCGACGCCGCGCCAGTCGCCGACTGCGTCAGCAGGAGGAGGGCGATCGCGACGACCGCCGCCACGGCGACCGCGGTCGGCTCAGCGCCGAGCGTGAGCGAGCTCGCCTCGTCGGTCGGCAGCGTGAAGCGGAAGACCAGCAACATCGACACCGACAACATCAGCCCGCCGAGCGATCTCGGGTTCAGGCTTCGCGTCTCGGCGACGAGCTGCGGGACGAGCGCGTAGATCAGCCCGGCGACCACCGCGGTGGGCAGGCTGTCCGTGAGCCGGTGGACGATCGCGAAGAGCAGGAGGAGGTGGAGCACGTCGATGGCCGGCGCGATCAACCAGAAGTTGCCCGTGACGAAGCGCCGTGGGAGCAAGGCCAGGAGCACGATCAGCCCCGGCGGGTAGGACTCCGTCCGGTCCTGCAGGAGGTATCGAGGCAGGCTGATGGGGAGACGGCGCGTGCGGCGGAGCGCCTCCGCGCTCGCGAGGTAGTACCAGGTGTCGACCCCGCTGGGCGTCACGCCGACGTGCACGACGAGCCGGAGGGCGAGCGCGAGGAGCGCGAGCAGCGCGCCGGCGACGGCCGCGTCGGGCAGAACGTTCATTCGGAGGACCTTGCGGTCTCGTCGGCCTGCGCGGAGCGCGCGTCGTCATCGTCGAGGCGCGAGTACCAATCGATCGTGCGCTCTAGGCCCACGTCGAGCGGGGTGAGAGCGGGATCTCCGAGGCGGCTACGAAGCCGGCCGATGTCGGCGCGGTGTCGCGTCACGTCGGCCGGGCGCGTGCCGATCCGTTCGATCCCGACGTCCATCCCGCGGGCGATCGCGCCGACCACGTCGGCGATAGGGGTCTCCACACCCGAGCCGACGTTCACGACCGTTCCGTCCAGGGGTCCCCGGTCCGCGAGCTGGACGGCCAGACGCGCGACGTCCGATACGAACACGAAGTCACGTGTTTGCGTTCCAGGGATCGCCAGCTGCGCGGGGAGCTTCAGCCGGCCGCGCCGGATCGTCCGCGGGACGACGGCCGCGTCCCGGCGCCAGTTCTGGCGCGGACCGTACGTGTTGAACGGCCGGATGACGATGGCCCTGACGCGGAACGTGTGCACGTAGCTCTGTGTGATCAGGTCGGATGCCGCCTTCGCTGCTGCATATGGCGTCCTGGGCGCCAGCGGATGGCTTTCATTCATGGCGTCACCGACCGCCGATCCGTAGACCTCCGACGACGAGAAGTGGATGAGCTCCGGACCGTGTTCGCGGGCGACCTCCGCGACGTTCCGGGCGATCCCGACGATGGACCCGACGACCGCCGAAGGTGCCCGGAGACTGCGCGGGAGCGGGATGACCGCGAGGTCCCAGATCCGCGAAGGAGCGACCCGCCGCACGAGCGTGTCCACGGTCTCGGGATCGGTCGCGTCGCCGACCACCAGGTCAACCGAGCCGGCCGCCAGCGAGGCGAGGTTGGATGGCGAACCGAGACTGAGGTCATCCAGGACGCAGACGGTCCGGCCCCGCTCGAGGAGCTCGTCGACGATGTGGCTGCCGATGAAGCCCGCGCCGCCGATAACGAGGTCGTCGGCTCGTCCAACTGAGCCGAACTGGGTTTCTCGTGCCACGGATTCCCCTTGAGCGGGCAATCAGTCAGCAGCAGAGGCGCCGCAGCCCCGCGGGCCAGGCTTGATCACACATTCGTCCCGACTCTTCGCACTGAGGACCGGACTCGAGGGCGATACACGTCACGCCCCAGCGTCGTGTGGATCGAGCGGAGCACCGAGCGGGCCGGCTCACGCTCGTGACCTTCGAGTTGCACTTCAATGAGACGCAGCACGCCGTCACCCGTCAGCACGTCCACGCCGTCCGTGCTGACCGCCACGACACGTCCAGGGATGCGCCCGACGTAGGCGCGCGCCGGCTCCATGGGCCTAGCGCTCCAAACGGTCAGGCGGTGGCCCTCGAAGGTGGTGAATGCACCCGGGTAGGGAAACGCGAGCGCGCGGATTAGGTCATTGATCCTGCCGGTCGGTGCCACCCAGTCGATCTTGCCGTCGTCTGGCGTTCTACTGCACCCGAACGTCGCTTCCTCGGGGTCCTGCGGGATCCCCTCCAGGCGGGAACGGATGAGACGGGGCATGTTCTCCAGCATCAGCGCGACCGACAGGTCCGTCGCGCGGGAGTACACGTCCGCGGCGGTGTCATTTGCAGTGATTGGGATGCGTCGCTGCTCGATTACCGGACCACTATCTATGCCGCCGTCCACATAGAACAGGGACACGCCAGTCTCATGTTCGCCACTGAGCATTGCCCAGTTGATCGGTGCGAAGCCGCGGTATTTCGGCAGAAGTGAGTTGTGCAGCGCGACCACCCCGAAACGGGGCAGCATGAGGATCTCGTTGGGGATGATCGTGCGCCATCCCATCACCAGGATGAGGTCTACCGCGAGAGCTCGGATGCGCGGGACCTCGGCGGGTCCGACCCGGCGGGCGATCTTGAATGCGACATGTCGCTCAGTGCAAAGGGTCGCGATCTCGACCGAGCACTTCTCGTGTTCGTGCTGATCCTCTTTCAAGATGTACGCGAAGACCGGCGGTGAGCCTTTGCGGAAGAGTCGCTCCAGCAACTCACGTCCCTGACGCCGTCCACCGACGAAGATCCAACGACCCTCTGTCATCGAGGCGAGCATACGGGACGCACATGCGGCTTCGGCGATCCAGAGGTCAGGCGAAGATGCGCGTACGGTCAGGGACCGAACGTTTGTCGCGCACG
Organism: Elusimicrobiota bacterium; assembly: GCA_016207565.1. Lineage (GTDB taxonomy): Bacteria > Elusimicrobiota > Elusimicrobia > UBA1565 > JACRDR01 > JACRDR01. The sequence goes on along the minus strand of JACQPK010000433.1, from coordinate 7,637 downwards.
CGAGCGGGCCGAGGTCCCAGGGCGCGATACTTCCGGCGATGGCTTGGCGCATCGCTGTCGTCGGCCTGGGCAACATGGGGCGCAACCACGCACGTGTCCTTGCGGACCTCGAGGGCGCGGACTTGGTCGCCGTGTGCGATCCGGCGTCCTCCGCTGAGCGGTTCGCACGTCGGCGATTGCGTGCCCCCTACTACGAGAATCTGGGACAGATGCTGCTTCAGCAGAGTCCTGACGCCGCGATCGTCGCCGTTCCGACAAGCGAACACCATAGCGTCGCGCGCACGCTGTTGGAGGGCGGGGTCCACCTGCTGGTCGAGAAGCCGCTCGCCGCTAAGAGCGGACAGGCCGCCGACCTTCTCGCGATGGCGGAGCAGCGAGGTCTGCACCTGGCTGTAGGTCACGTCGAGCGCTGCAACCCCGCCGTCGTCGAGTTGAGGCGCCGGCTGGTGGCCGGCGAGCTCGGCCGTGTCTTCCAGATAGCCTCACGCCGGCGGACACCCTTCCCTGCGCGCGTCATGGACTGCGGCGTCGCGATCGATCTCGCCACGCATGACATCGATCTGATGCGCCACCTCCTCGGTGACGAGCCGGTACAAGTTTCTGCGCGGACCGTGCGGCGGTTCCACCCGACGCATGAGGATTCCCTGATCGCGCTGCTGACTTTCCGCGGCGGGACGGTCGGCGTCCTGGAGGCGGACTGGGTGACGCCTCGAAAGATCAGGATGCTGGAGGTCACCGGGGATCGCGGGATGTTCGTCGTCGAGCATCTGTCGCAAGAGTTGTCCTTCTATCAGAATGGCGCGCGTGCCCAGGGTTGGACGTCCTTGGACAACCTGGTCGGCGTCGTAGAGGGTGACATGACGCGCTTTGCGGTGGGCCGCACCGAGCCACTCGCGGTCGAACTCGCCTCATTCCTCGACCTCCTCGCTGGGCGTACAACGGTGCTCGCATCGGGATCCGATGGGCTCGCGGCTGTACGGATCGCAGAGGAGATGCTGCGGGCCGCCGCGTCGGATGGCTCGCTAGGGACATCGCCTGAGGCCGCGACGGATCACCTGCGTTAGCGCCGTGTACGAAGTCGGCATCGTTGGTGGTGTTGCCGGCTTCGATTTCGTGCTCGCCGAGGGCCTCGCACGCAAAGGATTCCACTGTTCGGTCGCGATCAAAGAAGGGGAACTTGACTCTCGCACGACGCGTCCTCCGGCGCGGCTTCGTACGGCCTGGGACGCCGCAGGGCTCAGCGAATACCGCAGCAGATTGGAGCTCCTGTCATGGGCGCGGACGTGCCGGATAGTCGTCAGCATGACCGGTGGTCTCCTGTTCGGGTTAGGCCCGCTCTGGTTTGTACGCCGGATGTTCGGCACGCCGCCCGTCGTCGCGTGTTCAACGGGATCAGATCTCGCGGAACTCGCGGTAGCAGACGGTCGTCTCGGTTGGGCGCTGCGGGCGTATCTGCGCTCGGTCGAGGTCAACTGGTGCCTGCCGTATCCGTCAGTGCTTGAGAACATTAGACGTCTACGTATCCCGCGCGTGGCGTTCATGGACTTCCCTTATGACCTGCGTGCCTCGGAGGAACTGAACGTCGATCTTGAACGTCATCTCCGGCGCTCCGGACCCCTCCGCATCTTCCACAGTTCGAACCTTGATTGGGGCGTGACTGATCCGGGTCCCGAGCGGCGGTCGGCAAAGGGAAACGACAGATTCCTGCGCGCATTCGCGAGCGCGCTCGACGCCGGGCTGGACGCGCGATTGATGATCGTGGCTCGCGGACCTGACCTCGGTCCGGCCCGGCAACTCGTGCGAGATCTGGCGCTCGACCCGCGAGTCGAGTGGCTTCCCGAACTGGAACGTGACGAGCTATTCCTGCAGATGATTGAGGCGGACGTCGTCGTCGACCAGTTTGACGTCGGCGGCCTGGGTGGAATCGCGGTTGAAGCCATGTCCCTCGGGGCTCCGGTCCTGACGTACGTAGATGAACGAGCGGCTCGCGTTCAGTACGGCGCGGACTTGCCCCCGGTGCTGAACGCCTCTGTGGAAGAGGAGATTCGGACCCGACTCATGGGGGCGGCGGATCGACAGGAGTTGTGCTTCCTCGGGCGTCGAGCTGCCAGCTGGGCCGTAGCGCATCACCGCTGGGATCACTGTCTGGATCGCTTCGTCATCTGCTATGAGAGTCTCTCGGGTCGACGTGGCCCTGCGCAGTGACGGATATCGAGTTCGCGACATCGTCGCCACCCAGCTGGGACCAGGACGTCCGCGAGTTACCGGGCGCGACCCTCTTCCAGACCAGCGCGTGGGCGCACTTCGCGACCTCGTACCTCCGTGATGATCCGCGATTCGTCCGTGTGATCGCCGAGGGCCGACCTCGAGCGTGGCTCGTAGCGGTGCGGCGCTCGCCCTTCCATCCGCGTCTGTTGGACCTGCCATTCGCCGCCGCGCTCGGGGCCATCGCCCGAAGGCTGTCGCCAACGATCGCGATCGTTCGTGGGCCGCTCTTCTCTCCGCAGGCGCACGCAGCGGACATCGCCGCGATGGCCGACGTGCTCAGCGAACTTGCCGCCACATTCGGACCGGTCGACTGCACGCTACCGCTGCACGGGCCGGGCCTCCCACATCCGATCTTCCTGGAGCAGGTCGAGCGGCGCGGGTGGTGTCACGGGCGTGAGGCGACATTTCTGGTCGATCTTGACCGGAGCGAGGACGCGATCTGGCGCGACCTAAAGCCTTCAGCACGGAAGGATGTGAAGCGAGCCGAGCGGTACGGCGTCACCGTCCGTCGAGTCACGGATCGCTCAGAGCTCGAGTCGTTCTGGCGCCTGCTATGCGGCGCTCGCCAAAGGATCGGACTCCAGACGTACTCGATCGCGAACCTGAATGAGATGTGGGATTGCCTCACCCCGGGCGCCGACTTCGAACTGATCGTGGCGGAACACGCTGGCGAGCTGGTCGCGACTCTGGGGATTTGGACGTTCGGCCACGCAGCGATCGAGTTCTCAAGCGCGCAGTCCGATCGCGCCGTGCGAGAGCGTCTCTACGCTTCGGATCTGGTGAAGTGGTTCGCTCTCCGACGCGCTCGATCAGCGGGCGCGTCGTACTTCGACCTCGCCGGTGTCGCTCCGCGTCCACGCACGCCGAAAGAGGTCGGGATCCGTCAATTCAAGGAGAAGTGGGGCGGGACCCTGGTCGAGGCGCCCCTCGTGCGCATCGCCGCACGCCCGAAGTGACCGCCGCTTCGCGCCTCGAGCGGACCCGGCATCCGGCGTCGGCATCGTGGCTCCGGCGGTCGACCGCGCCCGGGATGCGGATCCTGGAGGTCGGCTGCGGCCCCGCGCAGTACCGAGGCGTGGTCCGCGGTGACTACGTCGGGGTCGACATCACCGCGCGCGCCTACGCGCCGGAACTGCCGCGGGATCCCGATGTCCTCGCGGACGCCCATGGGCTGCCGTTCAAGGACGCGGCGTTCGACATCGTCCTCTTCTCCGCCGCGTTCCACCTTCTCGTTGATCCGCCGCGGGCGCTGAGCGAGGCACGGCGGACGCTGCGGCGAGGCGGAAGAGTGGCGATCTTCGACTATTCGCGCCGGACGCTGGAGCGGCTCGCCGGAACGTACGCGAGCACGGGGCAGGCCGAGGGCGTCGCGACGCTGACGTGCGCGGACTGGGTCCGCCTGCTGCGAGCGGGAGGGTGGCGCGATCCGCAGGTGCGCCTGAACACGTCGTCGCTCCGCGGGCGCCTCGCGTCCGCGATCGTGCCACGCCCGCTGTGGAACGCCTGGGTCGATCGCATGGAGCGCGCGATCCTGATCACTGGGACCGCGCCGTGACGGCCGCCGCGGATCGGCCGATCGAGCCTTCTTCCGCCTCCGGCTCCGGTCAGGTGGTGCTCTCGTTCTGGGTGGGCCTCCTGCTGCTCGGGCGCGGACTCGTGCTGCTGCCGATCCTGACGAAGAACATCGCGCTGCCAGCGTACGGATCGTGGGCGCAGATCACGGCTGGCCTTGGCCTGCTCCTCCCGCTCGTTGCCCTCGGTCTCGACAACGGGGCCGCCCGGATGTGGCCAAGCGCGCGGGAACGCAGGGCCGCTGCGACGTCGTTCTTCTCGGTCGCCGCGCTCGTCGCCGCATCATCGGCGCTCGTCGCGCTCGTCGGCTGGGGTCTGGCACGTCCGCTCGGAGAGCTGACGGCCGATCCCGATGGCGAGACGCTCGTCCGCCTCGCGTCGCTATCGGTCCTCCTCGCCTCCGTGCAACGCGTCGCGCTCCTCTGGTTCCGGGCCCGCCGCAACGTCACCATGTACTCCGGACTTCAGCTGGCCGATGCCTACCTCTCGGTCGGCGCGACGGCGCTCCTGGTGCTCGGAGGCCTCGGGCTCGTCGGGGCCCTCGCGGGTCCCCTCATCGTCGAGGGGGTCATCGCGGCGGTCGGCCTGTCGGTCGTCATCGGCCGCATAGGCCTCGGCCGCCCGGACCTCGGCTCCCTGCGGCCGTACTTCGCGTTCGGTCTGCCCCTCCTGCCGACCGGGATCTTCCTATGGGTCTTGAACGCCGCGGACCGGTTCATTCTCGGGGCGATCGACGGGCTGGCGCCGGTCGGCGTGTACTCCGTCGGCTACCAGTGGTCGTACTACGTGACGCTGTTCTTCACCCCGATCTTCCTCATCCTCACGCCTCGGACGGCGGAGCTATGGGACGGTGGGCAAGCGTCGGAGGCGATGCGCGTGATCCAGCGGGCCACGCGTGGCGGCATCATGCTCACGCTTCCCACGATCGCGGGACTGACGGTCCTCGGGCCGGCGCTGCTCGACCTCTTCATCACGCCCGAGTACGTCGCGGGCGCGGTCGTCATTCCGCTCGTCGGCCTCGGCTACATGCTCTTCATGGTCTCTGCGATGAACGAGACGGTGCTCAACCTCCGACTCCAGAATCGGCCGCTCGTGGTCGTGTACCTCCTCGCGGCCATCCTGAATGTCGTGCTGACGTTCGTGCTGGTCGACGCGGCCGGCTTCGTCGGCGCCGCTGCCGCCACCCTCGCGACGTTCGCCGCCCTGCTCGCCATGACGACTGCGCTCGCGCGGCGGGGGCCGACGTTCGACCTGGACCTCGGGCTGGTCGCGAGGCAGGCGGTCGCCGCCGCCGCGATGGGCGGCGTGCTGTGGCGCATCTCGCCGACGGGTCCGCTCGGCCTGATCCTCGCCGTCCCGCTGGGCGCCGCCGCGTACTTCGCCATGCTGCTCCTCCTGCGCGGGATCGACGCGGCGGACATCAGGGCCGTCCGGAGCGCGATCGTCCGCGCATGAAGATCCTCCACGTCGTCGGCGCGCGGCCGAACTTCATGAAGTCGGCGCCCCTCATGCGCGCGTTCGCGGCGGCGGGGATCCGGCAGTCGCTCGTCCACACCGGTCAGCACTACGACCCGCGCATGTCGGAGGTCTTCATCGAGGAGCTCGGGCTCCCGGCGCCTGACGTGGACCTGGAGGTCGGATCCGGCTCACATGCCGAGCAGACCGCGCGCGTGATGGAGCGGCTCGAGCCGATCCTGCTCGATGCACGGCCGGACTGGCTCGTGGTCGTCGGCGACGTGAACTCCACGCTCGCCGCTGCGCTGGTCGCGGCGAAGATGCAGGTCCGCGTCGCGCACGTCGAAGCGGGTCTCCGCTCGTTCGACCGCACGATGCCCGAAGAGATCAATCGCGTGCTCACCGATCAGATCGCGGATCTGTGCCTCGCGAGCGAGGAGCAGGCGGACACGAATCTGCGTCGCGAAGGGATCGCCCCCGAGCGGATCCGATTCGTGGGCAACCTCATGATCGACACGCTCGTCCGGCTTCTCCCGCTGGCGCAGCGGCGGCCGGTTCTCACCGATTTGGGTCCCGCGAAGGGCGATTACGCGCTTGTGACGATGCACCGGCCGGCGAACGTTGACGATCCGGGCGCGCTCCGCGAGATCGTCTCCGCGCTCTCGGAGCTCGCGCGCGAGATGCGGGTCGTATTCCCCGTCCATCCGCGGACTATGGCGGCGCTCGAGCGGACGGACCTCCGTGCGGGCCTCGGCGCATGCGAGGTCCTCGCGCCGCTCGGCTACCTGGACTTCCTGGCGCTGCAGCACTCGGCCGCGCTCGTCATCACTGACTCCGGCGGGATTCAGGAGGAGACAACGTATCTCGGTGTGCCCTGCCTCACGGTGCGCCCGAACACGGAGCGCCCGGTGACGATCTCGCACGGGACGAATCGGCTCGTGGAGCGCACCGTTGCGTCGATCCTCGCGGCGGCCCGCGAGGCTCGCGTGTGCCCGCCGGTGGACCGGATGCCGCCGCCGCTCTGGGACGGGCATGCTGCGGAGCGCGCGGCGGCGGAGATCCTCTCCTGGCGGCCGGCCTGATGCGCCTCGCGTCGCGCGCGCTCCATCGCGCGACGAGGCTGCGCCCCGTGCGCTCGCTGCTGTGGCGCCGGCACGCCGCGCTCGCACGCCGGTCCGGGCTCGATCGGTTCCACGTGCTGCTGTCCTTCGACTGCGACACCGACCGCGATGTCGAGGTGATCGGCGGCGTCGTGGACAGGCTCGCCGCTTTCGGCATCTCGGCGACGTTCGCCGTGCCCGGGGAGCAGCTGCGCCGCGGGCGGACCGTGTATCGCCGGCTCTTCGACGTGGGCCATGAGTTCATCGCGCACGGCGACCGTGAGCACTGCGTCCTGCGGGACGGTGCGTTCGTGTCCACATTCTTCTATGACCGAGCCGAGCGCGCCGCGGTGATGGAGGACATCGAGCGGGCCACGGCGACGTTCGGGGACGTCCTCGGCCGCGCTCCTGCCGGCTTTCGCGTACCTCACTTCGGTACGTTCCAGGCTCCGGCGGACCTATCGTTCCTGCATGCGTCGCTGCGACGCCTCGGGTACCGTTTCTCGTCGTCCACCCTCCCGCTGTATGGCCTCATTCACGGCCCGGTCCACCGGTCCGCTGACGGCTTCGCCGAGATACCGGTGAGCGGGCGCTTCAGCGCGCCGCTCGCCGTGCTCGACCCATTCGGGTTCCGCTACGCGACGGGACCACGTCCGCCAGCGGAGCGGTACGGGGAGGAGTTCGCGGACGTCGTCCGCTTCTTCACGACGCGCCGGCTCCCCGGCCTGCTGAACACGTACGCCGATCCGTCGCAGGTCCACGACTTCCCGGCGTTCTGGCGGGCGATCGAGCTCGTGGCCTCGCTCCGCGTGCCGACGCTGTCGTACTCGCGGCTGCTCGGGCTCGCGCGGTGACGACGAAGGCGGACCGCGACGGGCCGAAGGCCGTCCTCGTCACGGGAGGCGCCGGCGCCATCGGCTCGAACGTCGCGCGCGCGCTCGCCGGCGATCACCGCGTGACCGTGATCGACGACCTGAGCAGCGGCCATGAGGACAACCTCCGCGGCTTTCCCGTGCGCGTCGTGCGGGGTTCGATCCTCGAGGATGCCGCGCTCGATGCGGTCTTCTCGCCGCCTCCCGCTGTCGTCATACACCTCGCCGCCTTCTTCGCGAACCAGAACTCCGTCGAGCACCCCGAGCGCGATCTCGCGGTCAACGGCGCTGGCACGCTCAAGCTGCTCGAGCGCGCGCGCCGGGCGGGCGTGCGCAGATTCGTGTACGCCTCGTCCTCGTCCGTGTACGG
>JACQPK010000432.1 GCA_016207565.1 Elusimicrobiota bacterium | reverse complement strand
TACGAGAACATGGCCCGGGTGCGCGAGCGCCTCAAGGTCATCCTGCCGCTCACGCTATTTATCATCGTGGCGCTCCTCTACATGAACACCGGCTCGGCGGTCAAGACGGGGATCGTCCTGCTGGCGGTGCCCTTCTCGCTCGTCGGCGCCGTGTGGTTCCTCTGGGCGCTCGACTACAACGTGTCGATCGCGGTCTGGGTCGGCATGATCGCGCTCATGGGCCTCGACGCCGAGACGGGCGTCTTCATGCTGCTCTATCTCGACCTCGCCTACGGCGACGCCGTGCGGGCCGGACGGATGCGCACCGCCGCCGACCTCGACGAGGCGATCGTCCACGGGGCGGTCAAAAGGGTGCGCCCGAAGCTGATGACCGTGGCAACGGCGTTCATGGGGCTCCTCCCGATCCTATGGACGCTCGGCACGGGCGCGGACCTCATGAAGCGCATCGCGGCGCCCATGATCGGAGGCCTCTTCACGAGCTTCCTCATGGAGCTGCTGGTCTATCCGCCGGTCTTCTTCCTGTGGAAGTGGCACGCGGAGGTCAAAGACGGGAACGCAAGGGCCTGATTCTGGTAGAATCGGCGCGTGCCAACCGTAGCCCGCGTCGCCGCCGGCGCGTCCGAGGACCGCCTCGAGAAGCTGATCGCCGCGCGTCTCGAGGCCGGGTCGGACCAAGAGGCGATCGACCGCCGCATCTGGGACCTCTTCGGCGAGACCTGGACCGTGATGTTCACCGACCTCGCGGGGTTTTCGCGCGACGTGGTCGAGTTCGGGATCATCCATTTCCTGCAGACGATCCACGAGTCGCTGCGCCTCCTGGTGCCCGTGGTCGAGGCGCACGACGGCATCCTCTTGAAGACGGAGGGGGACAGCCTCCTCGTGATCTTCCGCAACCCCGACCGCGCGCTCGACTGCGCCCGCGAGATGCAGCGCGCCTGCGCCGACTACAACCGCAGCCGTCCGGCGACCGAGAAGATCCTGCTCTGCGTCGGGCTCGGCTACGGCCGCATGCTGCGCATCTCCGACCACGACGTGTTCGGCGCGGAGGTCAACGCGGCGAGCAAGCTCGGCGAGGAGCTGGCGGAGGCGGGGGACATCCTCGTCACCGGGTCTCTGCGAAAGGCCCTCGGGAAGCGCCGCGGCCTGTCCTTCCAGCGGCTGAAGAAGGCGCCGTCGGGCGCCAAGGCCGCGTTCCGGGTCAGCGCGAGCTAGTTCGCGCCTCGCGGCCCGTCCAGAGCTCCGCGTGCCGCGGCTTCATCAGCACGCACGCGCCGCAGCCCATCCCGCAGCAGGTCTCGATGAGGCGCTCGTCGGTCGTGACGTCCTCCGGGGCGATGCCGAGGGCGGCGCCGGCCAGCGCGGTCACGCGGGAGCGCGCGCCCTCGACGCGCCGCCGGAGCTCACCCTCCCGGGCCGGGTCCGCCTGGCGGCGGTCGAACGGCCGGCCGTCGTGCGGGAGGCTCAGCGTCAGCTCGGCCCTCGGCCCGCCGGACCGGGGCGTCCAGGCGTTGATCTTCCACAAGACGAGCCCCTCCGAGCGGAGCAGCTGGGGCAGTCCCGCGTCGGCAAGGCTCGCCAGAGCGACGCCGCGCGGATCGGCCGGCAAGGCGGCCGGGGCGAGCGGGAGGACCCGGGCGCCCGCGGCCGGTAGCTGGACCGGCACGACGGCCTTTCCGTTCGCCCAGCCGATCGGCGTCCACAGCACGAACAATATCCACGCGCCCATGCTCCACCTCGCAGCCTTGCCGGGAGGCCTACGCCTAGTCTAAGGCGCGGAGCGGCTGACAACCTGGGCCCAAGGGCGAGGCGCCGGCTGGGCCCTTCGACTCATCGGCGCTTCGACGCCGGCGCGCTCCGGAGCTCCTCGCCCGGCTCGACGATCGGGCCGGGGGGCGTCACCCGCAGGGGCGGGGAGGCGGGCCACGGCCAGAGCGCCGCGAACTCGCCGGGGGCGAGGATGCGCGTCAGGCCGGGCTCCGACAGCGTGAGATAGCCCGAGCGGGACTGCACCTCGAGGCCGCCGTCGTCGGCCTCGACCACCGAGACCGCGGCGCCCTCGTAGAGCAGCACCGAGGAGTCGCCGATCTCCACGACGAGCTGGGTCCGGGGCCCTTTCGCCGTGAGCGCGAGCCCTTGGGGCTCGCCGCCGCGGAGGACGAGCGCGAAGGCGAACGCCTCGCCCGCGCGGGCGCGGACCCGGACATGCCCGGAGGAGAACGCGGCCGTCCCCGACATCACGACGACCTCCGAGCCCGCTGGGACCCGGGCCGGCAGCGGCGCCCCGCGGGCGACGGAGCGGATCTCGCGGGCGCTGCGGATCTGCACGCTCCCCGTCAGCGAGTCGAGTCTCAGGTGAGGGTCGGCGGCCAGGGCCGGCGACACGAGCAACAGGAGAGCCCACATCACGGCCTCCTGCGAGCGGGCGAGACGGGGCGCGCCCGTCGCGAGAACGTCCAGGTCCCATTATAGCACCGTCCAAGGTTTTCGGAGGACCGGCGAGTATAATGCGGCGAAGGGATGGTCGCGGGCGTCCAGCCCGCGGGAGGTGACGCATGCAGGCTCTCGCGTTGCTCTCCGTGCTCCTGACGGCCGTCGCGGTCGCCGCGGCGGCGGTGACCACGTTCTCGGCCGCCATCGACGGCGTCATCGGCCGGATCGTCGAAGGCGAGTTCTCGAAAGCCTGGTCCAAGTACGCGAAGTTCGCGGTCTTCGTCGCCTCCCTGGCGGGAGGCCTTCGCGTGCGCGAGCTCGAAGCCTGGACCCGGACGCCCGTGGACTCGGGCCGGCTCGTGCTGGAGGTCCTCAAGACCGCGATGGGCTGCGGCCTGGGCGCCTCGTGGACCCTCCTGGCGGTCTTCGGCGCGGCGTTCTCGGCCTTCTTGGGCATGCGCCTCTACGAGCGGTGGCGCCCAGCCGCGGCCCCGCGCGCCGACGAGCGCGAGCGCGCGGCCGGCCGGCTCTGAGCGAACGACGGGCCAAAGGAGGTGGGTCATGGTGACGAAACGGCCGTGGTGGGCGCTCGTGGGCCTGCTGCTCCTCTCGCCGCTCGGGGCGCAGGAGACGGAGCAGGACCGCAAGGCGGCGGAGCTGGCGGGCCGCTACGGCGTACCCCTGCAGGACGTGGTCGACATGAGGGCCAAGGGCCTGGGCTGGGGCGAGGTCCGGCACGCGCTCGACATCTCCGAGCGCTCGGGCAAGCCTCTCTCCGAGATCATGGCCCAGCGCGACTCGGGCATGGGCTGGGGCGAGATCGCCAAAAAGCACGGCGTGTCGCTCGGCCCCGTGAAAGGCCGGAGCCCGGAGCGGCTGCGCGACGCGCCCCATGACCCTAAGCGGGGCCGGCTCGAGCGCGGCCGCGTCGATCGCGACGTCCGCCGCGGCCGGGGCCGCGGCAAGCGTTAGGGGGCCGCCGTGAGGCTCCTAGCGGCATTCTCGGCGCTCGCTCTCTCGGCGGCCGGGGCCGGGGCGCAGGAGGCCGGGCGGGCGGGCGCCGGCGTGATCGTCGGCGATCCGACCGGGGTCACGCTGAAGGTGTTCCCGCGGAGCACGCTCGCCGTCGACGCGGGCATCGGGTTCAGCGGGGACGCGGCGTTCTACGCCGACGCGCTGTGGTACGCCTGGGACCTGCTGCCGAAGCCGGGCGAGGGGACGCTCGGCGCGTACCTCGGCGCGGGCCCGCGGATCGAGACCAAGCGGGACGCGACCTTCGGGATCCGCGCGGTGGGCGGCGTGTCGTACTGGCTGCCCCGCCACCCGGTCGAGCTGTTCCTCGAGGCGGGCCCGGTGTTTGTGCTCGCGCCGGACACGGGCACCGACGTCGACGCGGGAGTGGGCGTAAGAGTGTATTGGGGCGGCTCGGGGCCCTAGGGTCTCTCGCAGGACTCCTCCGACGGAGAAGGGAACTTTTTCGCGACTTTCCCGTATCCATGGGGGAGCCTTAGGGCTCGGGAGGACTCATGAGACTGTACTTGGGCGAGGCGCTCATCCACCCCGCCGCCGGAGCCGCGGACATCGAACGGGCGTTGCCCGCGCTGAAGGAGAAGCCGCGCGTCGCGCTCGAGCTGCGCCGCGACGAAAGGACGAAGATCCGCGTCTCCTACGAGGCGGAGGTCGGCTGGTTCATCGACGTGACCGACCCGAAGGCGCTCTTCGGCTGGCTCGTGCCGGAGGGCGGCGAGCAGGCGGTCCGCTCGGCGCTCGTCGACTTCCTGAGCGGGCAGCCGCCCAGTTTCACGGCGATGGCGATGCCGAAACACCCCGGCGTGCAGGAGGTCGTCTTAGGCGACGCCTTCGAGCCGGACTGCCCGCTCTGCGCGGCGATGGCGCGTGGATAGCGCGCTCGGACCCGGCGCTGGCGGATCCGGCGCCGTGGCCGCCCGGGCTCCACCGGCCGGGCGGGCTCTTCGGCTTCACCGGTCCTCGAGGGATGACGCCTTCGGGCGCTTGCCGGAGTCGGTCCAAATCGGGCCGCGCCTCTCCCCTGGTCCCCAGATCGTCCGGGTGCTATGCTTGGTGGGGCTCAGGGAAGCCCCGGGGAACTTGATCAAAGGGACCGGATCCGGACTGGTGGGGGGAGCATGCGCGGGAAGGTGATGTTCGCGATCATCGTCGGGATAGCAGCGAGCGTAAGAGCGTTCGCCCAGGAAGGCTCGAATCCCGGCGACACGGAGGAAGTCCGAGCCCGCGCCCAACGATCGGCGGACGGGGCAGCGGACAAGGTTCGGCGCGTCGCCGGCGATACCAAGCGGTTTGATAACAGCGACCCAAGAAAGACGAATATCAGCGGGCTCGATCTGCAACCCGGCCAACACGACGGCGGCAAGCGTTCCCGCTCTAATCCGCAAGTAGGCGGAGACAGGCCGGCGGCAGGCTCGCTCCGCTCACCGGGCTCGTCGAGGATCAAGCTCAGGACCGACCCGAACCGTCTCCCCGGCGAGAGCGGCCCATCCGAAGAGGGCTCAGGCAAGCAATCAAGCGCGGCACGAAATGCCGACGCGGAGACCCGGATCGATCACGATGTGCCCCCCAAGGCGCTCCGGCCGGAGGTGAAGGAGCCGCCCCGGGACGCCACGCCGCTCTGGAAACTCAAGCAGCCGCCGTCCCGCAAAGGCCAGGCGCGCTCGCCCGAGCGGCCCGGCGGCGTGTCCGACAAGGATGCCCACACCTTCGATGACGGAAGCGAGCACGTGGCGCCGCTGCTCAACAAGCACGACGGAACCCACAGCAGCAAGGACCTTTGGGAGAAGAAGCCGAAGGGCCCCCGCCTCGGCCCTCCCTCGCCCGACTGCACGGCCCGGCAGGGAACGCTGGACGCGGAGGAGGCCCAAACTGGGTTCGGACGGCGACTTCACGCGAGGGTCGAGCGCTGCCGAGCCTTCACCGCGTATCGCAACGCTTATGAAGGGAAGAACGTCTCGCTCCGATGCCCCCAGGCCTCGGCCAAGGAGATCGGCTTCCGGCAGGGAGCCCAGGGAACCCTCGAGCCCGGCGACGCGCACCTGTTCGAGACTTGCTACGAGCGCGACTCGAAGTTCCGGGCCGAGTTCGACGCGGGAAAGCTCCAGGGCCTGGCGAGCGCGTGCAACGCGGACACCGGCAGGGCCGACGGCTACAACGACAAGGCGAGGGGGACGCGCTCCGATCGAGTCGAGCGTTGCTTCGACGGCTTCGAGGCGTATCGAAACGCCTATCTTGCCGGCAAGTCGGAAGGCAGCCAAGCCAAGGCCGCCAACGAATCGGTGTTCCGCCCTGCTCCGGCCAAGCCCCGAAACCAGGTCGAGGCCAAGGAGTTCATCAACCTGATCGAGAATACCGGCAAGGGGATCGCCGACGTCCTCAAGGAGCAAGAGAAGGAGAAGAGCCAGGGCCGTTGTCCCGAGGGCTATCATCTTGCACCGGAACCGGGGGAGCCTTACCAAGGTCGCACACGAATGTGCTGCATCATGGACGGATCGGAAACTCGAACGCGAATCGGGTCCTGCCAGTGACCCTCATCTTTCAATAAGCCGCGCTAATCGTCCGACGAAGAACTAGCGGACGCTTTTCTGCAATTCGAATGCGGCCGGTCGCCGCGGAGTATCAGTCCTGGGTTTTGGTCACCAAGGGCCCGTCGGACCAGATCAGCTCGCCGCGCTTGTCGATGTAGCCGCTATGACGCCCTTGCACGACGAACGCCGCGCCGCGGGAAAAAGGTCCCGCTTGGTCGAAGCGGGGATCGATCGTGACCTTGCCCGACGTATCGATGTAGCCCCATTTCGCTCCGCGCCACTCCCCGTTCTCTAGGCTTCCTCCGAAAGAAACCGCAGCCAGCCCCTCGGAGAATCGCAGGCCGTCGACGTGGATGCTCGACGGCAGCCGAACCGCGGGAACACCCGTCGGCTGTATGAGCGCGTGGATTCGTTCGCAACCCTCGAAGTACGCGACGGCCGCGAGGCCCTCCGAAAAAGGCTCCGCATGAGTGAAGTAGGGCCGCTTGCCGTTGAGCGCGCCCGGCATCGGCGTGCCCTCTCGATCGAAGTAACGAAATTGGGCGACCTCCCCCAGTTCGCGACATTCCGGAACGAGGCCGGATGACAGCTCGCGTTCAAATCCGCCTTCAAACGGAATGTGCCCCGCGAGCGCGTGCCATGGAATGAGTAGCGATGCGGAAAGTTTCTTCAGCGTCTTGCCGGAGGCATCGATTGCGAGCCAGCGCATCTTGGGTGGCGAGCCATTAGCCGCCAATGCGACGCCGTTGTGGTAGCTCGTCACCCAGTCATATTCGTACTTGAATGCTCTCTGCCCGTCCTTGCCGATGAAGTACCACTTGCCGGAATTTTGTGCGGCCAGGCCATCCGAGAAGTCGAAACCGGGATATGCCCCCGTCCGCCCGATGACGAGCGCGCCCGACCGATCGATGTAGCCCTCGAAAGCGCCGTCCTCGCGCCAGACCCGCGCCAGGCCCTCCTGAAACCGCCCGCACATCCGAAACCGGCCGGGTTGGACCACAGTCCGCCCCGCGAAGTCGACATACCCGCAGTCAGCGCCACCGATCCACTTCGGATAGGGCTCCGAGGCTCCCGTCCTGCGGTAGTCGGAGAGCATCCCGCCCGGCACGGTTCTTCCGGCCGCCGCCAACTCCTCAACCGCCGAACCTCTCTCTTGAAACGGCTTCGGCGGGAACCAGACCGCCGCGAGGCCCTCCGAAAACTCCTCGGCGTAATAGAACTTCAAGGGGATCGCCAACTCGCCGTCGGCATCGACGAACCCGAAGCGCCCGTTCATCACAACCGGATACAGGGACGACTCAGCGGGAACGGCGCGGGCCGGCAGGAGCGCGAGTAGTAGGAGTATCGCCAAACGCCGAATCATCGTGATCGGTCCCGAGGACGGGAGACGCATGAAAACTCTTTCGGCAAGAGGTTTGCAAGGCGGCCCTTATGCCGGGGGCCCGCCGGCCCCGACCGACGGGGCCTCCGCCTGAAAGAGCCGCTCCTTCAGGAATAGGGCGACGTTGACGAGGGCGATCAGCGCCGGGACCTCGACCAGCGGCCCGATGACGGCCGCGAACGCCTGGCCGGAGTTGAGGCCGAAGACCGCCACCGAGACCGCGATCGCGAGCTCGAAGTTGTTGCTGGCCGCGGTGAACGACAGGGTCGCCGTCTTCCGGTAGCCGGCCCCGATCCAGCGGCCCAGCCAGAAGCTCACGAGGAACATCACCACGAAGTAGATGAGGAGCGGGAGCGCGATCCGCAGCACGTCGAGCGGGATGAGGACGATGGTCTCGCCCTTCAGGCTGAACATGACGACGATCGTGAACAAGAGCGAGACCAGCGTGAGCGGGCTGATGCGGGGGATGAAGCGCTCGTGGTACCAAGCCTTCCCCTTGGCCTTCACGAGGGCGAACCGCGTCAGCATGCCCGCGAAAAACGGGATGCCGAGGTAGATGAAGACGCTTTCGGCGATCTCGCCCATGCCGACCCGGACCGCCGCGCCGGACTGGCCGAAGACCGGCAGCAGGAGCGTGATGAACACGTACGCGTAGAGGCTGAAGAAGAGCACCTGGAACACGCTGTTGAACGCCACCAGCCCCGCGGCGTACTCGGTGTCGCCGCCGGCCAGGTCGTTCCAAACGATCACCATCGCGATGCACCGGGCGAGCCCGATCAGGATGAGGCCGACCATGTACTCGGGATAGCCGCGGAGGAAGATCACCGCGAGGGCGAACATGAGGAGCGGCCCGATCACCCAGTTCTGCAAGAGCGAGAGGCCGAGCACCCGCTGGTCGCGGAACACGTCGCCCAGCTCCTCGTAGCGCACCTTGGCCAGCGGCGGATACATCATCAGGATGAGTCCGGCGGCGATCGGGATATTGGTCGTGCCCACTTGAAAACGGTTGATGACTGCCGCGATTTGGGGCACCCACCAGCCCAAACCGACGCCCAGGGCCATCGCCGCGAAGATCCACCCGGTCAGATAGCGGTCCAGGAGCGACAGGTGGCCGCTCACCGACTCGCTCATGCTCGCCTCCCCGGAACTATATTCGGCCACGCAGATGTATCGGGCAAAAAAATCATCGGCAGGCGGCCGCCCTGCGGGTGAACCCGGCGAGCCGCTTGCCGTCGCGCTTGAGGCTCTCCACCTCGCCGAAGCAGCCGCCCAGGCAGCCGATGAGGCTCTTATGGAACGCCCCCTGGGGCTTGGCGAGGGAGTAGTAGCACCACAGCCCCTCTTTGCGGTCGCGGACGAGGCCCGCTCCGCGCAGGTAGGCCAGGTGGCGCGAGACCTTCGATTGAGGGAGGCCCAGGAGCTCCATGAGGTCGCAGACGCACAGCTCGTCGCGGCGGGTGAGCAGGTGGAGGATGCGGAGCCGAGTCTCGTCGGCGAACGCCTTGAAGAGGAGGTTGACGGGTCGCGAGGCCATATATCCGTTTAGGCAGATATAATACTTCATACGTCCCGCCGGTTCAAGCGGGCCGCGCTCACCCAAATCCTCAGTCACGTCGGGAGCCTCGTCGGTACACCTTTCACCTGCCTGGTGACAATGTCGTTATCCCTCCTCTGCGTCCCTTTTCGTTACTTTCCTCTGCGTGCCTCTGCGATGCGCTGTTGCAGCCCGACGCACGAAGAGCACGGAGTAACG
>JACQPK010000427.1 GCA_016207565.1 Elusimicrobiota bacterium | reverse complement strand
TAGCGTACCTCTGCGTCACTCCGTTGAATTAACTTAGGAGCCATGGCCGTTAACCCCACTTAGGGCGACGGCGACGGCTCGGGCGCGGGGGGCGCCGCCGCGTCGGAGAGCAGCGGACGCGAGGGGCGATTCTTGTAGGTCTCCTTCACGAAGCTCATCCAGATCGGGGCGGCGAGCTGGCCGCCGGTGCCCGCGTTGCCGAGGGAGACGCGCATGTCGTCGTAGCCGACCCACACCGCCGCTGAGAAGTCCGCGGTGTAGCCCGCGAACCAGGCGTCGCGGTAGTCCGACGTCGTGCCGGTCTTAGCCGCCGCGGGGACCGAGAAGCCGGCCCGCGAGGCGGCGCCGAACCCCGTCCCCCCCGGCTCGAGGACGCCCCGCAGCACCGCCGTCATCGTCGAGCAGACCGCGGGCTCGAGCACGCGCTCGGGAGGGGCCGGCGGACCTCCCGCCTCGAGCGCGCGGCCCTCCCGATCCTCGACCGCCCGCAGGTGGTGCGGGGCGACGGAGAAGCCGCCGTTGGCGAAGGCCGCGTAGCCGCGAGCCATCTCGAGCGGAGAAAGGTCGAACGTCCCGAGGGCCAGCGTCAGGTTGCGCGGGAAGCGCGGCTGGGGCGCCCCCGTCGCGCGGGCGAGGAGCCGGACGACGGGGTCGAGGCCGGTCTTCTCCAAGACCCGGACCGAGACCGTGTTGATCGACTGGTGGACCGCGGTCGACAACGTCACCTCCCCGCGGAACTTCTTGTCGTAGTTCTGCGGGCTCCAGCTCCGGCCGCCGAACTTATACGTGAGGGGCTCGTCGACGATCACGTCCTGGGGCGCGAACTTCCCCGAGGCGAACGCCGCCGCGTAGACAAACGGCTTGACCGCCGAGCCGACCGGCCGCCGGATGTCGGAGGCGCGGATCAGCTGGTTCTGGAAGTTGAAGCCGGTACCGCCGGCGAGCGCCAGCACCGCGCCGTCGGAGGAGCGGATCACCGCCAGACCGCCCTGGAGCGGAGGCCCCTTGGGGGCGCCGAGCTCGCGCTGCAAGCGGAGGAGCCCCGCGCGCAGGGCCTCCTGCGCCGCCCGCTGGATCTCCAGATCGATCGTCGTCCGGACGCGCAGGCCGCCCTTGAGGATCCGCTCCTTGGAGTAGCGCGTCTCCAGATCGCGCCGGACGAACTCGGAGACGTACGGGGCCTCGTTCACCTTCATGCGCCAGAACGAGACTTCCGGGGAGCGCTGGCGCGCGGCGATCCGCTCGGCCGCCTCCGCGGCGTAGCGCGGCACCGAGCTCTCCGGGATGAAGCCGAGGCGCGACATCCGGGTCAGCACGGTGCGCGTCCGGGCGGCCGAGAGCTCCGCGTTCTCGAACGGCGAGTACCTCGCGGGGTTCGGGATGATGCCGACGAGGAGGGCGCTCTCCGGCAGCTCGAGCGAGCTCGACGGCTTGCCGAAGTAGTACTGGGCGGCCGCCTCGATGCCGAACGCCCCGTGCCCGAAGTACGCGAAGTTCAGATACATCAAGAGGATCTGGTCCTTCGTGAACTTCTGCTCGAGCTTGCGGGCGCAGAACGCCTCGAAGGCCTTCCGGCCCGGGGTCTTCTTGCGCGTGGTGAACATGACCTTCGCCAGTTGTTGGGTCAACGTGCTGCCCCCCTGCGAGAACCGGAGGTTCCGCAGGTTCACCCACATCGCCCGCGCGAGCGCCTTCCCGTTGATGCCTCGATGCTCGTAGAAAGTCGCGTCCTCGGACGCGATGAGCGCCTTCTTGAGGTACGCCGGAAGCTGATCCGGGTCGCTCGCGTAGACGCCCTTCTCGCTGACGAACTCCCCGATCAGGCGGTCTTGGGCGTCGTAGATCCGCGTCGGCTCGGCCGAGACCGAGAGCGTCGACGCCATGTACGGGACCTCGAAGACCTCGTCGTCGCCGAGGAGATACTCCTCGCGGCCGATCTGCGACAGGCTGAGCCAATACTGGTCCATCTTGTCGACGATGGACGGCTCCATCCTCTTATAGGCGAGCCAGCCGGAGAATACCACCGCGGCGGGAACGGAAACGGCGAGAAACGCGGCGGCCCCGGCGCCGAGTAGGAGCCGGCGGAGCATCGACGCTGACACGTAACCTGACACGTTGTCCAATTGGACAATATTTCATCAGCGAAAGGTCAGCGGGTCAGCCGCGCTGTCAGCGATCGAGCCGGTAGCCGAGCCCGGGCACGCTGACGAGCTTGCGCGCGAACTTCGGGCCGAGCTTGCGGCGCAGGGACGAGACGTGCGTCTCGACGGTGTGGGGGTCGTTGTACTCCGCGGTGTCGTAGCCCCACACGGTCTCCAGGAGGAACGGCACGCTGAGCACGCGCTCGGGCTTGCGGACGAAGGCCGCGAGCAGGTCGAACTCCTTGCGGGTGAGCGCGATGCGGTCCTTCCCGCGCGTCGCGGTCCGCGCGGGGATGTCGAGCGTGAGCCCGTGCGCGCGGAGGATCTCGCGCGAGTCCGGCGCGGTCTCGTAGCGACGCAGCACCGCGCGGACCTTGGCCATCAGCAGCCGCGGCGTGAAGGGCTTGAGCACGTAGTCGTCGGCGCCTTGCTCGATGCCCTGCGCCTGCTCCGCCTCGGCTCGCTGCACGCCGGACATCAGGATCACCGGGATCCCCGCCGTCCGGCGGTCGCCGCGGAGGACCCGGCAGAGGGAGAAGCCCCCCATCCCCGGCATGGCGACGTCCGAGAGGATGAGGTGCGGCCGGTTGTCGGTGGCCGAAAGCACCGCCTCCGGGCCCTGGAGCGCGATCTCCACGTCGTAGCCTTCGCGCTCCAGCAGCTTGCGCAGGAAATCCAAGCTCTGGCGATCGTCGTCGACGACGAGGACCCTGTGTCTCATGCGAGTCGAGTCGCGAGCGGCAGACGCAGGAGCAGCCCCCCGTCCACCGCGCGCACCGAACCTCCCTGCTTCCGGAATATCTCGAGCGCCAAGAGCAGGCCGACCGGCGGCCGCGCCGCTCCCCGGCAGGGCGGAGCGCCCGCGCCCCCGCGGGCGGTGACGAGCACCTCGGCTTCCTCGGCGCGGACGCGCGAACGGACGGTGACGCGCCCCCCCGCCGGGGCCGTGTCGATGACGCACGCGCACAGGTGGACCAACGCCGTCTGCAACTCCTCGCGGCGGCCCGCCACCGGCGAACGCCGGGCGCACAGCTCGGTCGAGAGCTCGAGCGAGCGGTGGCGCGCCACCGGGGAGACGAGCGTCAGCGCGCGACCGAGGACCTCCCCTAGGTCGAGCCGCGAGGGTCCCTCCGACGGGCTCGAGGCGAAGTCGAGCAGGCCCCGGAGGAGCGACTGGCAGCGGTGAGCGGCGCGCGCGATCGCGCGCAGCTGCTCTCCCGCGGCGTGGCCGGCGGGCAGGGTCTCGGAGGCGAGATGGGCGCAGCCCAGGATGACCGTCAGCGGGTTGTTGAGCTCATGGGCCAGGCCGGTCGTCAGCCGGCCGACCGCCGAGAGCCGGCCGGAGGCGACGGCGGTCTCCCACCCGGGCCCGAAGGGCCCGGAGAGCCCGTCGTCAGGGCACCCTTGGGGGACCTTGGGTACTTGGTGGCGTCGCGTGGCTTGGCGCATGCGAGGATGAACGCGGGGAATTATGGCACACGCGAGGCGGCGGCGCCGTTACGTAAAGGTGACGTAGGTTCCAAAGCCGGACTAAAGTCTTTCCAACAACCGGCGCGCCTCGGCGACGTCGTCCTCGTGCTCGGCCGGGTCGGAGGGCTCGGTGACCTTCAAGAGACGCTCGAGAACCTCCCGGGCTCGGGCCTTCTCCTTGGCGTCGAGGTACGCGCGCGCCAGGTCGACGTAGACCGCGGTGCGGCCGGGCCCGAGCTCCAGCGAGCGCTCGAGGTGCCGGAGCCCCTCGGTCTTGGAGCCTCCCGCGAGCCTAGGCAGACGGCGCAGCATCTCGCCCAGGACGTGGTGCGCCCCGGAGTGCGACGGGTCGAGGGCGAGCGTGGTCTCCATCGCCCGGCGGATCGGGCCGACGAGAAACAGCGAGCTCATGAGGCCCTGCGTCTCGCCGCGGCGTCCCAGCGAGAGGCCCAGCGCGAAGTGCGCCTCGGCGCTCTTGGGATCGAGCTCGACCGCGCGCGCGGCAGCCTTCTCGGCCTGCCGGAACCTCTCGAGCCGCTTCCCTTTCTTCGTCTCGCGCTCGCCGAGGCGCACGAGGCATCGGCTGAGCCGCCAGAGGCCGGGCGCGTCGGAGGCGTCGCGCAGGAGGTCGTGCGCCTTCTCCAGCCGTCCCGGCTGGTGCCGCGAGAAGTACAGCCGGTCGGCCTCCGCGAAGGCTCCGGTCGAGACGACCGTCGACGTGCTCTGCGCGAACGCCGCCGGAGCGAGCGCGAGGGCCAGCAGCCCGGCCGCGACGGCGTCGCGGACCGCCGCGGCCGCGACGGCCGCCAGCCGGAGACGGCAGTCGCGCATCGCGAGCTCGGCCTCCCGCGCGTCCCGGGCCAGAGGCCACGCGGCTCTTCGGCCCCACGGCCGCAGTAGCCCCGACGCGGAAGCCGCCACCTGTCCGCACAGGAACCGGACGGGGACCCCCTCGGAGCGGGCCAGACGGGCGACGGCCACGGGCGCCTTCCCGAAGAAGCTCTGCTCGTCGAGGCGGCCCTCTCCCGTCAGCACGAGGTCGCTTTTCGCCGCCCGCGCGCGGGCGTCTAGCCGGGCCAACACGAAGTCCGCGCCTCCGACGAGCCTGGCGCCCAAGAAGGCCGCGAGCCCCGCGCCGAGCCCTCCCGCCGCCCCGGCGCCCGGCAGCCGCTCGACGCGCCGGCCGAGATCCCGCGCGAGCACGCGCGCGTAGCGCGCGAGCGCGGACTCCAAGCGCTCCACCTCGCGAGGGGTCGCGCCCTTCTGCGGGCCGTACACGCGCGCGGAGCCCGACGGCCCCAAGAGCGGGTTGCGCACGTCGCTGACCGCCACGACCCGCGCGCCGCGAAGGAGGCGCGGGAGGGCGCCGAGCTCGACCCGCTCCAGCCGCGCGAGCGCGCCGGCTCCGGCCGGCAGCTCGCGCCCGCGCGCGTCGAGCAGGCGCGCGCCTAGGGCCTGGGCCATGCCCGCGCCGCCGTCGCTGCTGGCGGAGCCGCCCATGCCGACGAGGATGCGGCGCGCGCCTTGACGCAGCGCATCGGCGATGAGCTCGCCCACGCCGCGCGAGGTCGCGCCCACGGGATCGAGCTCGTGACGCTTCAAGCCCGCGATGCCGGAGGCCTGCGCCATCTCGATCACGGCCTCGCGGCCGCCGTGGAGGAGCGCGTAGGCCGCCCGCTTCGGACGCCCGAGCGGGCCGGTCACGACCCGGACGACGCGCCGTCCCCCGAGCCGGGAGAGCAGCACCTCGGCGAGGCCGTCGCCGCCGTCGGAGACGGGCATCTCGTCGACGCGCGCCGAAGGCAGCGCGCGGCGCACGCCGCGCGCCATCGCGCGCGCCGCGTCCCGGGCGGAGAGCGTCCCTTTGAACGCGTTGGGCGCGACGAGGACGCGGGGTGAGCGGGTCACGGGAGGCGGCGCTACGCGGCGGAGGCCGATCGGGCCACCTGCGGGTTGACGGCGTTGGAGGGCGCGCGGCCGAAGGCCAGGTAATCGGCGATACTCCCGGCGGCCAGCCGGCCCATGGAGCCTCGGGTCTCGAGCGTCGCGCTCGCGAGGTGCGGGATCAGCACGGCGTTCGGCAGGGCGGCGAGGCCGGCCGCCATCTTGGGCTCGTTCTCGTAGACGTCCAGCGCCGCGCCGCGGATCCAGCCCCCCTTCAGCGCCTTCACCAGCGCACCCTCGTCGATGATGGGCCCGCGGGCGCCGTTGATGAGGTACGCGGTCTTCTTCATCATGCGCAGCCGGCGCTCGTCGAGCAGGTGGTAGGTGGTCTGGTCGAGCACCGTGTGGAGGCAGACGAAGTCGGATTCCTTGAGCAGCGTCTCCGTGTCGACGAACGTGGCGTGCAGATCGCGCTCGACGGCTCCGGGCGCCTGCCGCACGTCCGAGTAGAGCACCCGCATGTCGAACCCGCCGGCGCGCCGGGCGACCGCCTGGCCGATCCTCCCGAAGCCGAGGATCCCGAGGGTCTTATTGTGCACGTCGGCGCCGAGGAGCATGAGCGGGTCCCAGCCCTTGTACTTGCCGGCGCGCATCATCCGGTCCCCCTCGACGATGCGCCGGGCGACCGACAAGATGAGCGCCCAGGTGAAATCCGCGCAGGTCTCGGTCAGGACCCCGGGGGTGTGCGTCACGAGCACCCCCCGCCGCGTGCACTCCGGGACGTCGACGTGGTCGAGGCCGACGGAGAAGGTCGAGACGATCCTGAGCTCGGGCGCGGCGTCGAGCAGCTCCCCGTTGACCCGCTCGGTGAGCAGGCAGAGCAGCCCCCGCGCGTTCTTCACGCGACGCAGGAGCTCCCGCCGCGGGATCGGCGTCGATCGCTCGCGGTAATCGACGTCGAAGTGCGGCGTGAGCAGCTCCAGCGACTCCGCCGGGATGTTCCGGGTGACGACGACCCTAGGCTTCACTCAGGGAAATAGGCCCCGGATGCGGACGGCCTGGGCGAGGCGCCGGAGGCCGAGCATGAACGCGGCCAGGCGCATGTCCACCTTGTTCGCCTCGTGGATGTCGTAGATGTCGCGGAAGCTCTTGACGATGATGTCCTGCAGCTTCGCGTTGACGGCCTTCTCGTCCCAGAAGAAGGCCTGGATGTCCTGCACCCACTCGAAGTAGGAGACGGTCACGCCGCCGGCGTTGGCCAGGATGTCCGGCACCACGGTGATCCCGCGCTGGTTGAGCACGCGGTCGGCGGCGGTCGACGTCGGGCCGTTGGCGCCCTCGACGATGTACTTCGCCTTGATCCTCGGCGCGTTCGCGGCGGTGATGGTGTTTTCCATCGCCGCGGGGATGAGCACGTCGCAGGGGACCTCGACGAAGCGGTCCACCGGGACCTTGTCGGCCTTCGGGAACTTCGCGATCGACTCGTGCTTGCGCCGGTACTCCGTCAGCTGGTCGATGTCGATGCCGTCCTCGTTGTAGAGCCCGCCCATGACGTCGGATACCGCGACGACCTTGCAGCCGTGCTGCTGGAAGATCTTGGCGGCGTTCATGCCGACGTTGCCGAAGCCCTGGATCGCGACGGGGGCCTTGCGGAGGTCGAAGCCGCGCTTGTCGGCGAGCTCGCGGGTGACGTAGAAAACGCCGCGGCCGGTCGCCTCGCGGCGGCCGAGGGAGCCGCCGACCTCGATCGGCTTGCCCGTGACGACGCCCGGAGCCGAGTACCCGATCGTCATGGAGTAGGTGTCCATCACCCAGCCCATGATCTGCTCGTT
>JACQPK010000426.1 GCA_016207565.1 Elusimicrobiota bacterium | reverse complement strand
TGGAGATCAAGGAGCCCGAGCTCGACGCCCGGCTCGTCGCCGAGGCGATCGCGCTCCAGCTCGAGAAGCGTATCGCGCATCGCCGCGCGATCAAGCGCGCGATCGAGCGTACGATGCAGGCCGGCGCGCTCGGCATCAAGGTCATGGTTGCGGGCCGGCTCGGCGGCGCGGAGATCGCGCGGCGCGAGTGGCAGCGCGAAGGGCGCGTCCCCCTGCACACGTTCTGCGCCGACATCGACTACGGGACGGCCGAGGCGCACACCGCCATGGGCCTGATCGGCGTCAAGTGCTGGATCTTCAAGAAGCAGCTCTTCGCGAAGTCCATGAAGGAGCTGCTCGCCGCGGCGAAGAAGGCGGAGGCGGCTTCCGTCAAGCCGGTGCTCCTCGAGAAGCCGGCCCCTTCGCTCGAGGTCGCCCCGGAGGTGCCCGTCGAGGCCGCCGTGGCCACCGCCGAGGTCCCCGAGGGGCCGCTCCCCGGCGAGGAGAAGGGCGAGATGCCCGAGCTCCCCGCGTCGGCGCTCGCGCAGCTCACGGGCGAGCAAGAGCGGCCCGAAGAGCCCAAGGAGTAAGGGTACTTTTATGTTGATGCCGAAGAGAGTCAAGTTCCGCAAGCCGCACAGCCATCCCCGGATCAAGGGGAAGGCGAAGCGCGGCACCGATATCGCGTTCGGGCAGTACGGCCTGAAGGCGCTGGAGCCGCATTGGATCACGGCGCGGCAGATCGAGGCGAGCCGCGTGGCGCTCACGCGCTACATTAAGAAGGGCGGCAAGCTCTGGGTGCGCATCTTCCCCGACAAGGCGATCACGAAGCACCCCGCCGAGACCCGCATGGGCAAGGGCAAGGGAGCTCCCGATCACTGGGCGGCCGTCGTGAAGCCGGGCCGCATCCTGTTCGAGCTCGAGGGTTGGGCCGTCGAGACCGCGCAGGAGGCGATGACCCTGGCCGCGCACAAGCTGCCCATCCGCACGAAGTTCGTCGCACGCGAGGTCGCGTAGACATGAAAGCGAAGGAAAAGGACGCCAAAAGGAATTTGTCGGTACCCGAGCTCCAGGCGGAGCTCCGCACGACGCGAGAGAAACACTTCAGACTCCGCTTCAAGCACAAGGCGATGCCCGTCGCCAATCCGATGGAGATCCATCACCTCCGCAAGCACATCGCTCGCCTGGAGACCTGGATCCGCGAGAAGCAGCTGACCGGGAAACAATAACATGGCTGAGAATACCGAGAAGGAAGGCCGCGCCGGCCGGAAGGTCATCGTCGGCGTCGTCGTCAGCGACAAGGCGCCCAAGACGCGCGTCATCGACGTCGAGCGTCGCGTCCAGCACCGGTTCTACGACAAGATCATGACCAAGCGCAGCCGTTTCTACGCGCACGACGAGGAGAGCCTCTCGCATGAGGGGGACACCGTCGAGATCATGAGCACGCGCCCGCTGTCGAAGCTGAAGCGGTGGCGCGTCGTGCGGGTGGTCAAGGCCGGCCGAAGGCTCGAGGTTCCCGCGGAGGCCGCGAAATGATCCAGCTCCGCACCATCCTCAACGTCGCCGACAACTCCGGCGCGCGCAAGCTCCAGTGCTTCAAGGTGCTGGGCGGCTCGACGAGGACGTACGCATCGCTCGGCGACATCGTCGTCTGCTCGGTCCGCGACGCCACGCCGACCGCGGCGATCAAGAAAGGCGAGGTCGTGAAGGCGGTCATCGTGCGCATGCGCAACAATCACCGCCGGCCGGACGGCTCCTACGTGCGGTTCGACGACAACGCCGCATGCGTCGTCGACGCCGAAGGCGAGCCGAAGGGCACGCGCGTATTCGGTCCCGTGGCGCGCGAGCTGCGCGACAAGAACTTCCTCAAGATCATCTCGCTCGCCCCTGAGGTCATTTAGATGAAGCTGAAGAAGAAGGATACGGTGATGGTGATTTCCGGCCGCGATAAGGGCAAGCGCGGCGAGGTTCTGCGCGTCTACGCGCCGAACGTAAAGCCCGGCGCGGCGGAGGAGTACATTCCCGGCGTGCAGTCGCGGATCCTGGTCGCCAAGGTGAACATGGTGACCCGGCATAAGAAGCCCCGGCAGAACGAGCCGGGCGGCATCCAGAAGATGGAGGCGCCGATCGCGGTCTCCAAGGTCATGCTGGTATGCCCGAAGTGCGACAAGCCGACGCGGCCCAAGCTCGACCGCCTCTCCACCGGGGAGCGCGTGCGCAAGTGCCGCGGCTGCGACGAGACTATACTCTAGTAGGTAACTGAAATGGCCGAAACCAAGGAACAGAAGTCCAAGGGCGTGCGCGAGAAGGCGCTCGCCGACAAAGCGAAGCGCGAGGCGGACGCCAAGGCGGCTCCCAAGTCGCAGGGCGAGACCAAGCACGACGTCCCGCGGCTCAAGAAGCTCTACCGGGAGAAGATCGTCCCCGCACTCATGGAGCAGCTCGAGCTCGAGAACCCCATGGAGGCGCCGAGGTTGGTGAAGATCGTCGTCAACGTGGGCGTGTCCGACGCAAAGGACAATATCCAGAACCTCGACGTCGCTCGCGACGAGATCGCGCTCGTCACCGGCCAGCTCCCGCAGGTGCGCCGGGCAAAGAAGTCGATCTCGAACTTCAAGCTCCGCCAGGGAATGCCGATCGGGTTGCGCGTCACGCTGCGCAACGATCGGATGTACGAGTTCTACGACCGGCTGGTCGCCGTGGCGATCCCCCGCATCCGCGACTTCCGCGGCCTGGAGCCGAACGGCTTCGACGGGCAGGGAAACTACAACCTCGGCCTGCGCGAGCAGCACATCTTCACCGAGGTCAGCATGGAGAAGTCTCCGCGCCCTCGGGGCATGAATATCACCTTCGTCACCAACGCCGGCACGGACGAGCGGGGCCTAGCCCTGCTGAGCGCGCTCGGCATGCCGTTCAAGAAGCGCGAGCAGAAGGTCAAGGCTTCGGCTCAAGAAGCCGTCGCCGCCTAGGATTGATCATGGCCACTATCGCTTGGGTTGCAAAGATGAAGAAGCCGCAGAAGTTCGCGACGCGGTACCGCAATCGCTGCCAGATCTGCGGCCGTCCGCGCGCGTACTATCGCGATTTCGGGCTGTGCCGGATCTGCTTCCGGAAGATGGCCCACCAGGGGCAGATCCCTGGCGTGAAGAAGAGCTCCTGGTAGGTTAACGACATGGATCCCATTGCCGATCTCCTGACGCGAATCCGGAACGCGAACGCGAAGATGAAGGATCGCGTCGACGTGCCCTACTCCAATCTCAAGATGGAGGTCGTCCGCATCTTGAAGGACGAGGGCTTCATCGCGAACTACAAGTCGCTTTACAACGAGGGACGCCGCGGCTCGATCCGCGTGTTCCTCAAGTACTCCCCCGAGAAGGAGCTCGTGATCCGCGGCATCCAGCGCGTCTCGCGCCCCGGCCTGCGGATCTACCGCGGCTATCGGGAAATCCCGAAGGTCCGCGGCGGCTTCGGCGTCACCATCCTCTCCACGCCCCAGGGCGTCCTCACGGACAAGCAGGCGAAGGAGAAGAAGGTCGGCGGCGAGATCCTCTGCCAGGTCTGGTAAATCGCCATGTCTAGAATCGGAAAGATGCCGGTCGTCGTCCCCCAAGGCGTGCAGGTGACCATCACCCAGGGGAAGGTGACCGCGAAGGGCCCCAAGGGCCAGCTCGAGCAGCCGCTCCCGGACGGGATCAAGGCGGAGCTCAAGGACGGCAAGGTCCTCCTCACTTCCGCCGGAGGCAAGGAGCTGAGCGCGATGTACGGCATGTCGCGCGCGCGCGTCCACAACATCGTCGAAGGCGTCCAGCACGGCTTCACCAAGGTGCTCGACGTCGTCGGCCTCGGCTTCAAGGCCGCGATCGCGGGGGACAAGCTCACGCTGAATCTCGGCTGGTCGCACCCGTACGACTTCTTTGTCCCGAAGGGCGTCACCGTCACGGTGGACCCCAAGACCCAGGCGATCACGCTCACCGGCGCCGATAAGGACGTCGTCGGACAGACGGCCGCCAGCATCCGGGCGATCAAGCCGCCGGAGCCGTATAAGGGAACGGGCATCCGCTATCGCGGCGAGCACATCGTCAAGAAGGCGGGAAAGACCGCGGCCGGCGTCGGCGGCGGAGCCGCCGGAGGCGGCGCGAAGAAATGAAGACCAAAACCGAACGCTACGAATATCGCAGGGAGCGGACCCGCGAGCGACTCGCGGAGCACGCCAACGGACGGCCGCGCCTCTCGGTGCACCGTTCGCTGAAGTACCTTTACGCGCAGGTGATCGACGACGCCCAAGGCAAGACGCTGGCATTCGCGTCGACGCTCTCGAAGGAGCTCAAGGCGCGATGCCCCAAGTCCGGCAAGAACCTCGAGGCCGCCAAGGCCCTCGGGCAGCTCATCGCCGAGAAGGCGTTGAAGGTCGGCGTGAAGCAGGTCGCCTTCGACCGCGGCGGGCTCGTCTACCACGGCCGCGTGAAGGCCGTCGCCGAAGCAGCCCGCCAAGCCGGGCTGGACTTTTAGTGGAGAACAAAATGTCCGAAACCGCCGCCGCCCCCACCGCCGCTCCCAGCGCCCCGACCCAGCCGTCGGGACCCCAACGCCACGACAATCGCCGCGGCCCCGGAGGCCCTCGCGGGCGCGGCCGCTTCCAGCGGCAGAGCGAGGCCGAGTCGCTCGGCCTCAAGGAGACCGTCGTCGCGATCAACCGCGTGGCGAAGGTCGTGAAGGGCGGCAAGCGCTTCTCCTTCAGCACCATCGTGGTCGTCGGCGACATGAAAGGCAAGGTCGGGGTCGGGCTCGGCAAGGCGAAGGAAGTCCAGCCGTCGATCCAGAAGGGCTCCAGCCACGCGAGAAAGCACATGGTGCCTTTCCCTCTGCTCGAAGGCAGCACGATCCCGCATGAGGTGATCGGCCGCTTCGGGGCCGGCAAGGTCTGGATGAAGCCCGCTGCGCCTGGAACGGGCGTCATCGCGGGCGGCGGCGTCCGCGCGGTGCTCGAGGCGGGCGGGGTGAAGAACATCCTAACCAAGAGCCTCGGCTCCTCCAACAACTTCAACATGGTATACGCGACCCTCGACGCGCTCAAGCAGTTGCGCACGCGGGAAGACGTGGCACGGCTTAGAGGGAAATAAATCATGACGGAAACGAAGGAAGCTCCCAAGGAAACGATCACTTTGTCGACGTTGAAACCGGCTCCGGGCTCGCGCCGCGACAAGCGGCGGCTCGGATGTGGCGAGGGCTACGGCACCGGCCAGACCGCGACGCGCGGCCAGAAGGGCCAGCGCGGGCGCTCCGGCGACGGCAAGCAGGTCGGCTTCGAGGGCGGACAGACTCCGCTCCTCCGCCGCATCCCGAAGCGCGGGTTCACCAACGGCGCTTTCAAGAAGCGCGTGCAGATCGTCCATCTCGCGGACCTCGAGCGGGTCTTCAAGAACCAGAAGGAGGTCTCGATCGAGGCGCTCAAGCTCCACGGCCTCATCGGCGGCCGGGACCTCGTGAAAGTCCTCGGCGACGGGGAGCTCAAGCGGGCGCTCAAGATCCAGGCCCACGCGTTCTCCAAGAGCGCGCTTGAGAAGATTCAGAAGGCGGGCGGGACGGCCGAGGTGCTGAAAGCGTGATCGGGCGCCTCGCTGAGATCGTCGAGATTCCTGACCTTCGAAGGCGTGTCGGCTTCACGCTGCTCGCCCTCGCCGTGTACCGCGTCGGCGCCGCGATCCCGATCCCCGGGATCAACGGCGAGGCGCTGCGGGCCGTTTTCGAGGCCCACGCCGGCGGCCTGCTCGGCTTCCTCAACATCTTCTCCGGCGGCGCGCTCGGCCGCTTCTCCATCTTTTCGATGGGCGTGATGCCGTACATCAACTCCTCGATCATCATCAGCCTGCTCCAGGGCGCGCACGTCATCCCGTACCTGGACCGGCTTCATAAGGAAGGCGAGCTGGGCCGGCGTAAGCTCAACCAACTGACGCGCTACCTCACCCTGTTCTTGGCGGCCTTCCAGTCCTTCGGCCTCACGGTCGCCATGACCAAGATGCCGACGCCGGGCGGCATGCCGATCGTGTCCAACCCTACGCCGTTCTTCTACTTCGTCACGGTGCTGACCCTGACCGCCGGCACGATCTTCATCATGTGGCTCGGCGAGCAGATGACGGAATCCGGCATCGGCAACGGTATTTCGCTCATCATCTTCGCGGGCATCATCGAAGGCATCCCCAGCTCGATCCTCGCCGTCATCCAGCTCGTGCAGGCGGAGGAGCTCGGGCTGTTTGCCGCCTTGATCCTGGCGGCGGTGGTCCTGGCGGTGCTGCTGTCGGTCGTCGAGGTGGAGACGGCGCAGCGTAAGATCCCCGTCCAATACGCCAAGCGCATGGTCGGCCGGAAGATGTACGGCGGCGCTTCCAGCTTCCTCCCGCTCAAGGTGGACCAGTCGGGCGTCATCGCGGTGATCTTCGCCGTGTCGCTCCTGGCGGTCCCGGTCACGATCGTCCAGTTCACGCCGGACGCCCCGTGGGCGCAGAAGATCATGGACTTCACGTCCAGCAGCAACTGGATGTACCAGCTCATCTACGCCGCGCTGATCGTCTTCTTCTGCTACTTCTACAACTCGGTCTCGATCAACCCGAACGACCTCGCCGAGAACATGAAGAAGTCGGGCGGCTTCATCCCGGGCATCCGCCC
This sequence comes from Elusimicrobiota bacterium, assembly GCA_016207565.1. Taxonomy (GTDB): domain Bacteria; phylum Elusimicrobiota; class Elusimicrobia; order UBA1565; family JACRDR01; genus JACRDR01. The sequence continues at coordinate 4,630 of JACQPK010000426.1, read as the reverse complement.
CGGCGAGCCGACGGCCAAGCACATCGAATGGATCCTCGAGCGGATCACGCTCGGAGGGGCGATGTTCGTGGCGGTGATCGCGGTGCTGCCGGACTACCTGCAGAGCCAGCTGAACGCGCCGTTCTACCTCGGCGGCACGTCGCTCCTCATTGCGGTCGGCGTGGCCCTCGACACCATGGGCCAGCTTGAGGCGCACCTCATCATGCGGCACTACGAGGGCTTCCTCAAGAAGGGCCGCATCCGGCAGCGGTGGTTCAACGTCGGAACGGGAGCGAGCCAATGAACCTCATCCTCCTCGGCTGTCCGGGCGCAGGAAAGGGCACCCAGTCGAAGGTTTTGACCCAGCGCTATGGGCTCGCTCACATCGCCACCGGCGATCTCTTCCGAGCCCAGATCGCCCAGAAGACCGCCCTCGGCCAGAAGGTCGAGGGCTATCTGAAAGCCGGCACGCTGGTCCCGGACTCGATCGTCGTGGAGATGGTCGCCGGCAAGCTCGACGAGTCCTCTTCGGGCTGGCTTCTCGACGGATTCCCGCGCACGCTCGAGCAGGCGCAGCAGCTCGACAAGTACCTGAAGGCGTCGGCGAAGCAGATCGACATGGTGATCTATCTGGCCATGGACGAGAACGCCGTGGTGCAACGCCTGACCACGCGGCGCAGCTGCGCGTCCTGCGGCGAGCTCTACAACACGATCTCCAGGCCGCCGCAGGTCGAAGGCAAGTGCGACAAGTGCGGCGGCGAGCTCAAGCAGCGCGAGGACGACTTGGAGTCGACCGTGCGCAAGCGGCTGATGGTCTACGAGGATCTGACCCGCCCGCTCATCGCCTACTACCGCTCGGAAACGACCCTCCACGAGGTGGATGGCAACCAGCCCCCCGACAAGGTGACCGAACAACTGGTCGCCCTCGTCGATTCGGCCAAGGTGGCGCGCTAGAGGATGAGCCCCGTGGCCGCCGTCGAGCTGAAGAGCGCCAAGGAGCTCGCGCTGATGCGCGAGGCCGGCGCCATCGTCGCCTACACGCTGCGCGTGCTCTCCGAGCATGCCCAACCGGGCGTGACGACCGAAGAGCTCGACAAGATCGCCGCCTCCGAGATCGCCAAGAAGGGCGCGCAGCCGGCGTTTTTGCACTATCGAGGCTACCCGAAGACCCTCTGCGTCTCGGTCAACGAGGAGGTCGTGCACGGCATCCCGCGGCCCGACAAGGTGCTCAAGGCGGGGGACATCGTCAGCCTCGATTTCGGCGTGATCGTGAAGGGGTACTTCGCGGACGCCGCCGTGACCGTGCCCGTCGGCAAGGTCGCCCCGAACGTGCTCCAGCTCGTCGAAGCGACGAAACAGTCCCTCGAGAAGGGGATCGACCAGATGTGGCCGGACAAGCGGCTGGGCGACATCGCCGCCGCCGTGCAGACGCACGTCGAATCGAAGGGATTTTCCGTCGTGCGCTCCTTCGTCGGACACGGCATCGGCCGCGCGCTGCACGAAGATCCGCCTGTCCCGAACTTCGGCCGCGCCGGCACCGGCCTCCGCCTCGCGCCGGGCATGGTATTGGCCGTCGAGCCCATGGTCAACATGGGCGGGCACGACGTGCGCATCCTCGACGACGGCTGGACCGCGGTAACGCGCGACGGCAAGTGGTCCGCCCATTTTGAGCATACGATCGCCGTCACGAAGGACGGTCCCGAGATCCTGACGGTGGAGAGGTAAACAGAACCGAATGAGCAAAGAAGACAAGATCGAAGTGGAGGGCAACGTACTGGAGGCCCTGCCGAACGCCATGTTCCGGGTACAGATCCCCGGTGAGAAGGTGATCTTGGCGACGATCTCGGGGAAGATGCGGATGCACTACATCAAGATCCTCCCGGGCGACAAGGTGCGGCTGGAGCTCTCGCCGTACGACCTGACCCGGGGCCGGATCACTTATCGCGAGAAATAAAATGAAAGTCAGAGCGTCGGTGAAGCCGATTTGTCAGAAGTGCAAGGTCATCAAGCGGGCGGGCGTCGTGCGCGTGTTGTGCTCGAACCCCCGCCATAAGCAGAGACAGGGCTAGTCCAGGAGCTATCATAAATGGCACGTGTTGCAGGCGTAGATCTTCCGAAGCAGAAGCGCGTCGACGTCGCGTTGACCTATCTCTACGGCGTGGGCCGCAACAACGTCAGAGAGATCCTGGGCAAGCTCAACGGCGCGATCGACCCGAAAACCAAGGTCAAGGACCTCACGGAAAGCCAGGTCGGCCTCCTGAATAATCTCCTGACCAAGGAGTACAAGGTCGAAGGCGAGCTCAAGCGGGTCATCCAGCAGCACATCCACCGCTATATCGAGATCGGCTCGTGGCGCGGAGTGCGCCACCGCCGCAATCTCCCCGTCCGCGGACAGCGCAGCCGGACGAACGCCCGCACCCGCCGCGGCCGCCGCAAGACGGTCGGCGGAGGAAAGTCCGCGGCAGCCGCTCCCGCGAAGAAGGCATAGAGGTCACACAATCATGGCTGACGAGAAGAAAGACGAACCGAAACCGGAGCTCCCGAACCTGGTGGCTCCTCCCGCCCAGGAGGCAGGGGCGAAGCCCGGCGCCAAGAGCGCGCCGCGCGGAAAGCGGACCTGGAAGAACGTCACGTTCGCGAAGGTATTCATCCAGTCCTCCTTCAACAACACGATCGTGACGATTACCGACGAGCGTGGCGACACCATCGCCTGGGCCTCGGCCGGCGCGTCGGGCTTCAAGGGCACGCGGAAGGGCACGCCGTTCGCGGCGCAGATGACCTCCCAGAAGGTCGGTCGCCGGGCGGTCGAGCTCGGCGTGAAGCAGGTCGCCGTTTTCATCAGCGGCCCCGGGCCGGGCCGCGAGACCGCGATCCGCGCCTTGCAGACCTCCGGTCTGCACATCCTCAGCATCAAGGACGTGACGCCGCTCCCCCACAACGGGTGCCGTCCGCCTAAGCCTCGGAGAGTATAAACACATGGCACGACACATCGGACCCGTTTGCCGGCTTTGCCGGCGGGAGCAGGTGAAGCTGTTCCTCAAAGGCGACAAGTGCTACACTAAGTGCGTTTTGGACAAGCGCCCGACGACGCCGGGCATGGCCAAGCCCCAGCGCGGCAAGCCGTCGGAGTACGCGATCCGGCTGCGCGAGAAGCAGAAGCTGCGCCGCCTCGTCCTCATGACCGAGCGGCCGTTCGAGCGGCTCTACGAGCGCGCGACCAAGGCCACCGGCCGGACGGGAGAGGCGCTCCTGCGTTACCTCGAGTGCCGCCTCGACAACGTCTGCCGGCGCCTCGGCTACTCGACCTCCATCAAGGGGTCGCGCCAGCTCGTGGCTCACGGGCACGTCAAGGTCAACGGCCGGTACGTCAACATCCCGGCCTATGAGGTGGCGCCCGGCGACGTCGTCCAACTCGACCCGACGCTCAAAGAGAACGTCAACGTCAAGCTGAGCCTCGATACCGCGGCCCGCAAGTCGACGCGGCCGTCGTTCTTCGAGTTCGACGAGGCGACGCTGTCCGCCAAGATGGTTCGCGAGCCGTCCCGGGAGGAGTGCACCTTCCCCGTGACCGAGCAGCTGATCGTCGAGTATTATTCCAAGTAACGGACTCAAAACCGGGAGAACATTAGAGATGGCCTACAAAGAACTGATCCTGCCCCAGAAGCTCGCCGTCGACGACAAGACGATGACGGACTCTTACGCGAAGTTCGTCGCCGAGCCGTACGAGCGGGGCTACGGACACACGATCGGCAACTCGTTTCGCCGCGTGCTGTTGTCGTCGCTCGAGGGCGCCGCGGTCACCGCGGTGCGGATCGAGGGCGCGCGGCACGAGTACGGCACGATCACCGGCGTCCGCGAGGACGTCATCAACATCCTCCTGAACCTCAAGAAGCTGCGGTTCAAGATGTTCTCCAACGGCCCCGAGACGGTGTATTTGTCCGCCAAGAAGGAAGGGCCGGTCACCGCGAAGATGATCCAAGTGAACTCGAACGTCGAGGTCGTCAACGGCGATCTCGCCATCGCGAACCTGGAGGCCGGCGGCAAGCTCGAGATGGAGCTCGAGATCTCGAAGGGCCGGGGCTACATCCCGGCCGAGGAGCTCCGCGCGCAGGCCCACTGGCCGGCGGGCTTTTTGCCGGTCGACGCGCTGTTCTCGCCCGTCGTGAAGGTCCACTACGACGTCGAGAACGCCCGCGTCGGGCAGATCACCGACTACGACCGCCTGATCCTCGAGATCTGGACGGACGGCTCGATCACGCCCGCGGACGCGCTCATCAAGGCGGCGAAGCTGCTCCGCGAGTCGCTCAACATCTTCATCCCGGAGAGCGAGCTGGCGCAGGAGCAGGCTCCCGCCGAAGGCGAATATGCGGCGCAGCCCGGGCTCGAAGGCGGCGTGGTCGGCGGCGAGGGAGACGGGGGCGGCGGCGTCGCGCTGGACGCGAAGCTCCGCGAGCTGCTGAATCAGCCTGTCGAGATGATCGAGCTCTCGTCGCGGGCATCGAACTGCTTGAAGGTGGCGCGCATCAAGACCATCCGCGACCTCGTGTCGAAGAAGCCCGAGGAGCTCATGGCGGTGAAGAACTTCGGCAAGAAGTCGTTGGACGAGATCAAGGATCGCCTCAAGGACATGGGGCTTTCTTTGGGGATGCAC
>JACQPK010000049.1 GCA_016207565.1 Elusimicrobiota bacterium | reverse complement strand
GATTTCTTCCTCTGCGATCCTTTCAGTGAATTCCTTAGCGTACCTTTGCGTTAGTCCGTTTTCCTCGTCGACGGCGCAGTTAACTTAGGAGCCATGGGTCCTAGAGTTGGTGTAGCCGGTCGCCTTGGATCGTAAATCCCGCCGCCTTCCAGCGGTCGATGCCGCCGAGGAGCTCCTGCACCTTGTAGCCTTTGTGGGCGAGCTCCAAGCACGCCTTCGTGGCCATGGCGCAGGTGATGTTCCAGCAGTAGCAGACGACCGTCTTGTCCTTCGGAAGCTCCCGCAGCCGGCTCGAGAGCTGGTCGAGCGGGATGTTGATCGCGCCGGCGATGTGCTCGCGCTCGTAGGACTCCCGGTCGCGCACGTCCACTACGAGCAGCGTCGGCAGCTTCTCGTCCATGAGCTTTTTGAGCCCGTGCGGGGTCTGCTCGAACTGCAGCTTCGCCTTGAAGAAGTCGACCGCCGTCATCACGTTATGGATCGTATCGAGGACCGCCATATTCCCTCCTCGCGCTCAGTATAACAACACGGTATAATCGAGAGGTAGCGTGCCAGGCCTCGATCTATCTGCGTAACGGTGAGGCCAGGCACGCACCGGAGAGAAACGCATGACCCCGTCGAGCGAGATCGAGCGCCAGATCGAGGCCGCCTACGACTTCCGCGGCCACGCGAGCATCACCTTCAAGGACGGGCGCACCCTCGTCGCCTACATCTTCAACCGCGAGTACGCGAACCCGCGCGCCGCCGAGCAGCACTGGATCGAGGTCATCCCGAAGGACTCCGAGGAGCGCCTGCGGATCCCGATCGCCGAGCTCGCGAAAGTCGAGCTCACGGGCAAGGACTACGCCGCGGGCAACTCGTTCGAAGACTACCTCAAGAAGAAGGCCGCCGAGCAGCCGTAGCTACCGCGGCTCCTGCGGCCGGGGGAGCATGGCCAGGCGGTCCGTCTGCACGTCGCTGCGGAAGCGGACGCGGGTGACCGTCACGCCGTCGGGGCCCGGGGTCGAGACGCGCCGGAGATAGTCGTTGAGGAGCCGCGCCAAGAGCGGTCGCGCCCGTTCCTTGATCTGCTCGACGACCGCGGGCGCTCCGGCGTCGGCTTTCACCGCGGCGTAGAGCCCGCGCTCGAGCGCGTCCTCGACCGCCCGGCCCGAGTAGGCCCGCAGCCGCCCCCAGCCGGCCTCGACGGCGACACGCTTGCCCGACGGATCGAGCTCCACCGCTTCGACCTGGGGATCGGGGAACGTCGCGATCAGCTCGCGCCGCTCGGCGTCGAGGCGGAACTCCACCGGCCGGACGCCCGACAGATCGACGGCGTAGTGGACCCGCGCCGGCATCGAGAGCGAGACCTTGGTCGTGCCCAGGTCGACGCCCAGCACGGTCTTCGGGCTCTCGCCCAGGACGCTTTTGTGCAGCTCGAGCACGCTGACGATCAGCCTCAGGCGGTCGTGCGGGACCGGGATTCCGACCACGAAATCCTCGGCGCTGACCGGCGGCGGCGTCCAGGGGCGAGGCCCCAAGCGGCGGCCGGCGGCCCAGGCGAGGGCGGCGGCCAGCGCGAGGCACGCGATGACGAGCCGCCCGCTCCGGACGCCGCGCGTCCTCATTTCGTCGTGGATCAGTCCGGTTTCGATCAGGTTCATCGCGGCCTCCGCCGTCTCCCGGATTACGCTTGCGGGCGCCGCCTTATTTCAGCCCAGAAGGCCCACCGGGGAGTAGGCTGAACGGACGCCTCGGGGGGCCCGAACGGCTCAGCCGAGGTCTCACGCGGGAGGCTATCCTGGACCGATGCTGCGCTTGGCGCTCGCGCTGGCCCTCGTGGTCCCGCGCGGGCTCGTCTTCGCTCAGACCGTCCAGCTCCCGCGCGCCGCCGTCCCCGGCGCCGCCTCCGGCGTGGCCGGCGCCGCGGCCCGGGGCGCGGGCTCCCTCGTCGCGCCTGGGGCCGGGCCTTCGTTCTCTCCGGGTGCCGCGCCGCTGCGAGTCGGCGTGACCGTCGCGGTCGCGCCGCTGCGCGCGGCCGGGGCGACGGCGCCGAGCGCGCCCGTCACGGGTTTGGGCCGCGCCAGCGCGGCGACCGGGCTCGCCGGCGCCGAGGCGCGCCCGCGCTCGCCCGCCACGGGCTTCCGCGAGAATCCGTCTGCCGCGCCCGAGGTTGGGCCCCATCAGATCGTCGCGGCGCATACGGAGGCGCTGCGGCCCGTCGTGGCCTGGCCGGGCGCGGCCTCGACGTTCGGGGAGCTCGGCGCCGTCTTCGACAAGTCGGGCCGGTTCGGCCCGACGGCCCTCGAGGTCCGAGGGACCGGGGCGCCGGAGCGCAGCGAGCTCGCGCCCTCGCGCGGCGAGGACGCGTCCCGCGCGCCGGAACCGCCCGCGCCGCAGGCCCCCCGGTCGAGCCTCTCGCGGACCTTCAAGATCGGCTACGTGGCCGGCTGGCTGGGGATGGCCTTCAACTTCGGCTTTCCCGTGATCGCGAGCGCGCTCGGGTTCGGCCAGGACGCGACCTACCAGCCGCCGCCGCTCCCGTCGGAGACGCTCGCCGGCGGCGCGGCGCTCGCGCTCTTCCTCTGGTTTCAGGCTCCCGTCGCCGAGGAGGCGCTATTCCGCGGCACGATCATGAGCGTGACGAAGCGCGCCTTCGGGAAACTGGGCGAACTCGGGCGCTTCTGGCTCCCCGCGGCGCTTTCGGCCGCGGTCTTCGTCTACCAGCACGAGCGGGTCGACCCCGTGACGATGGCGGTCTACGCCGGCCTCTCGCTGGTCCTGAGCCGCGTCTACTATAAAGAGGGCGTCCTCGCCGCGATGGCCGCGCACGCGACGTATAACGTCTTGTTGGGAAGCCTGATGCTCGCCGAGCTCTTCGGTCTCGCGCTCGCGGTGCCCGCGGCGCTCCTCATCTTCGTGGGATTTCCGGCCGTGATCTGGGCGGCGCAGAGCCTGTGGCGCGACCGCGCGGACCGCCGGGCCGGTCGGATCGTGCCGTACGCCATGAGCCCGGGGCTCGCGCGCCGGCTGTCCTTGGCGCTGATCGCGGGCACGATCGTCGTGGGACTCCTGGGCAGTTGGATGATGGCGTTGGGCGGGGGGGCGTACTGGATCCCCGGGGCGCTGATGCTCTATCTGATGAGCCGGGGTCTAATAGCGGCGAAGTAGGCCCACGACCTTCCCGAGCACGCGGAACTCCTCCACGATCGGCTTGAATTCCGGGTGAGCGCTGTCCAACTGCCATCCCCCGCCCGCCCGCCGTCGCAGCGTCTTGACGACCGCCGCCTCGCCGACGAGCGCCACCACCAATTCGCCGTCGCGCGCGTCGTCCTGCTTGCGGACCTGCACCAGGTCGCCCTCGTAGATGCCGGCGTCCCGCATGCTCTCGCCGCGCACCTTCAGAAGATAGTCGGCGCCTCTGGCGATGTCCTTGCCGACGGCGAGGGTCCCCTCGACGTCCTCCTCGGCGATGACGGCGCTGCCGGCGCCGACGCGTCCGACGATGGGCAGCTTGTGGCCCGACTCGAGCGTCTCGATCGCCCGGCTGGAGCGCTCTTGGCGCTTGAGCAGGCCGTGGTCCTCGAGGACGCGCAGATGGTACGTCACCGAGCCGGTCGAGGTGACGCCGCACTTGGCGCCGATCTCGCGGAGGGTGGGGGGGAGGCCGCGTTCCTCGACGCAGTCGTTGATGAAGGCGAGGATCTTGCGCTGGAGGGCGGTGAGTTCGGGCATGGGAGAAGTATAGGTGAACGCATGTTCAGGCGTCAAGTCTCATCTGGTCTCCAAGTTTCCCCGGTAGCAGGGAAAACGGAATAACGCAGAGGTACGCAGAGGAAATTAAAGAAAAGGAACGCAGAGGACGGAACTT
>JACQPK010000441.1 GCA_016207565.1 Elusimicrobiota bacterium | reverse complement strand
TGCTGGTAGAGCTTCACGTATTCGTCGCGCAGCGTGCGCTTCGGCACCAGCGGGATCACGAAGTCGTACTGCTTCTCCATGATGTCCGTATGGCGGTAGAGCCGCGGCTTCGAGCCTTCGTAGTGCTCCCAGCCGCTCAGGAGGTCCTCCTGCGCGGGGTCCTCGATGCTCCAAATCTCCATGAACTCGTTGTTGTAGAAGTACGAGTTCTCGTCGTCGAAATTGAACGGGCCCTGGAGCGGGAGCGAAGTGTTGAAGATGTAGTACTCGCCCTTGTCGAGCATCTCGAAGATCGGCGTCATCTCCTCGAGCATCGGCTGGTCGACGGGCCGCGGGATCGAAATCGTCTTCGGGAGGTTGACGACCTTCTTCTGCGTGAGCGCGCGGGGCTCGGCCAGGACCTTGAACCAGAAGTGGCAGGTGTCGCAGTCGTTGCCGATCTCGAACTTTCGCGAGCCGTTGATCTCCAGGAAGAGGGAGTTGGCCTCGCCGTGCTTTTTCCCCACGCCGACCTTGAAATAGCCCTTTCCGTGGGTGAGCTTGACGCGCCAAATGCCTTCGTCGATCTTGGTCGCGTCGAGTTTGGGCGCGGAAGTTTCGCTTTTCATTCTAAGCCGCGGCTGTCGTCGGGCTTATTGTAGACCATAAACCGGCACCGCGCAAGATGACTTTGGTGTCGCGCGCGTGTGTCAGGAGCGTCTCGCTCGCTCATCGGCGCGCTCCGGCGCCGCAGCCGCCCCCCGAGGGTCTCGCCGGGGGACGCGGCGCTCCGGGCGCGGTCAGCGCGAACGACTCGCCGGCCGCGAGGTGCCGCGTCGAGCCGTCCGGACGCTCGAGCAGGAGCGTTCCGGCCGTCGCCGAGACCCGGACGCCGCCCTCGACGGTCGAGAATCGCAGCCCGTCGCCGGGCCGCGCTTTGACGGTCGTGTCTCCGAACTGCGCCCAGATGCCGCCGGAGACGACGGTGACGGGAGTGTCCGGCGGAAGCGCCCAGGAGGGGGAGCCGGGGCCGAGGCTGAGCGGCTCCGACCCGGCGCGCAGTTGAGCCGTTCCGGCGGGGAGCCCGATCACCACGAAGGCGGCCTCCGGCGGGGCGACGGCCGCGACCGCGAGCGCCGCCGCGATCGGGACGAGGCGGAGCGTGCCGGGCGCTCTCACCGCGGGACCTCGGGCACGACCAGCTTCTGCCCCGCTCGGAGCTCGCCGCCGCGGCCGATCCGGTCCGAGTTCGCCGCGTAAAGCTCGGACCAGCGCGATGAGTCGCCCCAGAGACCGGCGGCGACGCTCTGCAAGGTGTCGCCCGCGCGCACCTCGTAGAGGCGCGCGCGACGCTCGCGCGGCTCTTGCGGGACCTGACGCTCGAGCGCCTCGATGCGGGCCCGCAGCAACGCCCGCTCGTCGGCGGCCTCCGCCGCCGGACGGGAGGCGACCGGGCTCGCGGAGGCTTGCCAGCCCGTGCCCTTGGGCGGCCAGACGCCGAGCCGGAGCGCTCCCTCGAGCGCCGACTCGGGGATCGGGCTCTTCTTGCCGAGCGTCGTCCGGAAGAGGCCTTCCTCGACCTCGACGTAGAACGCGTCGCTCCACGCGTCGCCGACGGTGAAGCGCAGGAGGCAGGCGCCGTCGAGCGGGAAGCCGCGGCGGTCGGTGAGCTTGCCGCGCAATTCCAGCGTCGCGGCTTCAGCCGTCGCGGCTCCCGCCGTCGCGGCGGCAGCCGCGATGCACATGATCCAGATCGTTTTCATAGGCTCTCCGCTTTCATCCGTAGCAATTCGTTTTCTCGACGGCTATGCGCCATTTGTGTGGCGCCGGCGCCACAGTGTGGCGGCGACGCCACGATCGCTGTAACAACCAAGACATTGCTTTTTTTAGGGAGGAGCCCAATACTTCGCGTGTTGACCCCGGTGAACAGCCCCGATGTAGTCGTGCTGCCCCGCCCGGAGCCGCGGCCAAGCCTCTGGACCTCGATCCGGCTTTCCGGGCTCTTGGAGTTGGCCGAGCCCGAATACCGGCGTTGGCTTGCCGGCATCGAGGCCGATCCGCTGTACGCGCGGTTGAGGGCCGGGCGCCTGGTGCGGCGGGAGCCTCGCCGCGACGCCCGTTTCGCGTGGCCCACCGGCGCTCCGGCGGACGGCGAGCTGTTGGCCGGCCCCGCGACGTCCTTGCCCGGGCTCGACGACGAGCTCGTCCGCTGCATCCGGCGTCTCGGGCGCGAGACGTTCGAGCGGGCGTTCCTCCGAGGCGAGGACCCCGGAGAGCGCGCGGCGGCCGCCGCGGCGGCGGGCCTCGGCACGGGCGAGGCGGAGCGCGTCTGCGCGTTGGTGGACTCCCTGTGGACCTGCGAACCTCCCGCGCCCGCGCCGGCCCTCGAGGCGCCGGTGTCGTGCGTCGCCGCGCTCGAGCGCGAGGGGGAAGGCTGGTCGGTCGCCTACTACTCCCCGCATTACCTACGCGGACGCTACCGGGTGGACTACGACGCGCTCGCGGCGGCCCGCGGAGCATGGTCGCCCGACGAGGCGTCGCGGGTGCGCGAGCTGGTTCGGCAGCTCGAGCTGGCCAATCACAAGCTCAGCGCTCTTGGGAGGATCCTCGAGGCGCTGCCTCGCCTCCAGCCGGCCTTCCTCGCGACGGGCGATCCCGACGCCCTGCGGCCCGCGCGCCAAAACGCGCTCGCGCGCGAGCTCGCCGTCTCGGCGAGCACGATCTGCCGCGCGTTGGCCGGGCGAGCCGTCCGGCTCTCGCAGGGACGCCTGGTCGCGTTGGCGGACTTCTTCCCGACGACGCGCCCGCGGACCGAGCGGCTGATCGCCCTCGCGGCCGCCGAGCGGCCCGACGCGACCGACGAGCAGCTCCGGCGCGACCTCGAGTCGCGCTTCGGCCTCCGCGTCACGCGGCGGCTCGTGAACCTGCGCCGGGGAGGCCGCGCGTGAGCCTCGAGGACCGGCTGTTCTCTGCGGCGTACCTGGAGACGGCGGACGCCGTCATCGCGCTCGACGGCGACGGCAGGGTGCGCACGTTCAGCCGCGGCGCCGTGGAGCTGCTCGGGCTCGGGGCCGACGAGGCGCGCGGGCGCCCGTTCGCCGAGCTCTTCGAGCGGCCGGACGAGGGCGAGCGCCTGCTGGAGCTGGCGGTCGCCTCAGGACTCGTGCGGCAGTTCCGCGCGCCCCTGCGCCGCGCGGACGGCTCCCGCCAGTTCGCCTGGCTCACCGCGCGCGCGTTCTCCGAGAACGGACGCGCCGACGGCTATCTCATTCGCGCATCCTCGACGACCAAGGAGGACGGCGCGGAGAACGCCGTGCGAGAGGCCCTGCCGAGGCTGGAGCGCTTCAGCGCGGTGGGGCAGATGGCGGCGGCCTTCGCGCACGACGTTCGGGGACCGCTTCACGTCGTCGCGAGCACCGCCGAGTACGCCATCGACTACCTCAAGCCGGGGCCCGAGCTCCGGGAGAGCCTCGACATGATCGGCCGCAACGCCCGGCGCGCCACCGCCTCGATCAAGGCGCTCTTGGAGTTCGCGCGGGCCGGCCGGTGCGAGCTGCGCCCGGGCTCGCTCAACGACGTCGTGAAGACCGCGTCCGAGTTCCTGGAGTCCTCGTGCAAGAAGCGCGGCATCGCGATCGAGCGGCGTATGGCGGAGCTCCCGCCGCTGCTCGTCGATCCGCACCATCTGGGAGCCGCGATCTACAACCTGATGACCAACGCGATGGACGCGATGTCGAAGGGGGGGCGGATGACCCTGACGACCGGCATCGAGGCGGTCTCCGGCCGGGTGCTGCTGACCGTGGCCGACGACGGCGCCGGGATGGAGCCGGACGTCCTCCGCCGGGTCGAGGAAGGCTTCTTCAGCACCAAGGAGACCGGGAGCGGACTCGGGCTCTACCTCACGCGCCGAATCCTCTCCGAGCACGGGGCGCAGATGAAGATCGAGAGCGCGCCGGGGCGCGGCACCGCGGTCATGGTCTCGTTTGCGCCCGTCGTCGAAGGCGCCCGGGCGGCCGGAGCGGCGCGATGAGCGGACCCTCGCTGCTCCTCGTCGACGACGACCGCGACCTCTGCCTGGCCCTGACCCGGTTCCTCTCCGCCAAGGGCTACTCGGTGCGCGCCGCCCACGACCCCGAGGGCGCGCTGCGGACCGCCGGCGACGAACCGTTCGACGCGGTCCTGCTCGACCTGTTCCTCGGGGCGACCGACGGCATGGACGTCCTGCGCGGCATCCGCGGCCTGGAGCCGGACCTGCCCGTGCTGATCCTCACCGGGCACGCCGACGTGCCGACGGCGGTCAACGCGATGAAGCTGGGCGCGGCCGACTACCTCCTGAAGCCGTTCACGAACGAGGAGCTCGCCCTGCACGTCGACAAGGTGCTGCGCGAGAGCCGCTTGCGGCGCGAGGTCACCCGGCTGCGCGCGCAGCTCGGCCGCCAGAGCCGCCCGAGCATCGTCGTCGGGGACGGACCGGCGATCCGCGCCGCGCTCGACCAGCTTCGGAAGGTGGCTCCGACCGACTTGACCGTCGTGCTGGGGGGGGAGTCCGGCTGCGGCAAGGAGGTCTTCGCGCGGCTCGTCCACGACATGAGCCAGCGGCGCAAAGCTCCGTTCGTCGCCGTCGACTGCGGGAGCCTCCCGACGACGCTGGTCGAGACCGAGCTCTTCGGCTACGAGAAAGGCGCTTTCACCGGCGCGGACTCGACGCGCCTGGGCCACTTCGAGCTCGCGGCCGAGGGGACCCTGTTCCTCGACGAGATCGCGAACCTCTCGCTCGAGGTGCAGCAGAAGCTTTTGCGCGTTCTCCAGGAGCGCCGGATCCGCCGCCTCGGCGGCCGCAAGGACATCCCCGTCGACGCCCGGGTCGTCGCCGCGACCAACGCCGACCTCCCGAGGGCCGTCCGCGAGGGGCGCTTCCGCGAGGACCTCTTCCATCGCATCGACCAGTTCACGATCACCTTGCCTCCGCTGCGCGAGCGCATGGAGGACCTCATCCCGCTCGCCCGTCACTTCCTGGAGGAGGCCAACCGCACCTTGGGCCGCTCCGTCGCCGGATTTTCCGCCGAGGCGCTCCGGCGCCTCGCCGGCTACCACTGGCCCGGCAACATCCGCGAGCTGCGCAACACGGTCCTCCGGGCCGCGCTCCTCTCCGACGGCACGATCGAGCCCCCTCACCTGAACCTGCCCGGCACGGCCCGAGAGACCGTCTTGGCCCCGGCGCCCGCTCCGCAGCCCGTGCTGATCGCGGCCGTCCCGCCCGTAGCCGCCGCCCCCGAGCGCCTCGCCCTCAAAGACAGCGTCCGCGAGGCCACCGCCGCCACCGAGCGCCGCCTGATCGTCCAGGCCCTCGAGCGGTCCAACCGCAACAAGTCCGAAGCGGCGCGCCTGCTCGGCATCGACCGCAAGGCGCTCTACGCGAAGCTGAAGCGTTACGGGTTGGAGTAGCGCCCGGTTGCGGCGGCCGGCGGGGCGTAGGTCCGGCGGGTACGCGGCCGCGTCGACGCGGCCGCTCTGTCCTCGCCGCGCCGTTAGGACGTGCGTGGC
>JACQPK010000430.1 GCA_016207565.1 Elusimicrobiota bacterium | reverse complement strand
TACGCCGGCGAGAAGACGCGGCTCGTCATGGGCGACAACAACACCGTGCGCGAGTGCGTGACCCTCAACCGGGGCACGACCGCCACGGGCGAGACCCGGATCGGCAGCAACTGCCTGTTCATGGCGTACTCGCACGTCGCCCACGACTGCCGCCTCGGCAACAACGTCATCGTCGTAAACTCGGTCGCGCTGGCGGGCCACATCGAGGTCGGCGACTTCGCCGTGCTCGGGGGGATCTGCGCGATCCACCAGTTCGTGCGCATCGGCCGGCTCGCCATGCTCGGCGGCGGCTCGATGAACGGGCAGGACGTGCTCCCGTACTGCAACACCCAGGGCGACCGCGCGTCGCTGCGCGGCCTGAACGTGCTCGGGATGCGCCGGGCCGGGTTCTCCCGCGACGCGATCTCGGCGGTCAAAGACGCCTACAAGACGCTCTTCATGCAGGGCCTGTCCATGCAGGACGCCGTGGCCAAGCTCAGGGCCGGGAGTCCCGGGCCCGAGGTCCAGGAGTGGATCCGCTTCATCGAGGCGCCGTCGAAGCGCGGCATCATGCGCGCCGCGGCCGACGGGCAGCTGGAGGGCGATGCCTAAGCTCGGACTCATCGCGGGCTCGGGGCAGTTCCCGATCCTGGTCGCCGAGGCGGCGAGCCGCAAAGGGCTCGAGGTCATCGCCCTCGGCATCACCGGCGTCACCGACCCCGAGCTCGCGAAACGCGTCAAGCGCTTCGAGCAGTACAAGCTGGGGCAGATCTCCAAGCCGATCGAGGTGCTCAAGTCCGAAGGCGTCACGCAGGCCGTGATGGCCGGCAAGGTCCAGCACGCCTCCGTCTTCGGCGGCGTCATGCCGGACCTCAAGGCGATGAAGCTCCTCGCCCGCTTGAAGGACAAGCGCACGGACACGATCCTCGCGGCCGTGGCCGAGGAGTTCGGCCGCGAGGGGATCACGCTCCTGCCGTCGCACACGTACCTAGCGGACCTTCTCGCCACGCCCGGCGCGATGACGAAGCGGAAGCCCTCCGCCGCCGAGTCGATGGACATCGACCTCGGCTGGCGGGCGGCGAAGGCGGTCGCCGGGTTCGATATCGGTCAGACCGTCGTCGCGGGCCAGAACGCCATCGTCGCCGTCGAGGGGATGGAAGGGACCGACGCCTGCGTCCTGCGGGCGGGCGAGCTCGCCCGCGGCAAAGGCGGGCTGGTGGTGGTCAAGGTCGCCAAGCCGAAGCAGGACTTCCGCTACGACCTGCCCGTGATCGGCCTGGCGACGCTCGACGTCCTGTCGAAGTCGGGCTCGACCGCGTTAGCGGTCGAGGCCGACAAGACTTTGATCTTCGATAAGGAAGAATTCCTCAAAAAAGCCGACCAATTGAAAATCGCCGTCGTGGGGCTGGAGGCGAAGCCGGCATGACGTCGACGATCAAGCTCGGCGTCGTCGGCGCCGGAAAGATCGGCAGCCACCACGCCCGCATCCTGAGCAAGCTCCCGGGCGTGCAGCTCGTCGGCGTCTGCGACGTCAACCTGTGGCGCGCGCAGCTGGTCGCGTGGCGCTGCGGCTCCGTGGCCTACCGCAACCACGACGACCTCCTGCGCCAGGTCGACGCGGCGATCATCGCGGTCCCCACCGAGCTGCATTACCCGGTCGGCCGCGCGGCGCTGTCGGCGGGCGTGCACGTCCTCATCGAGAAGCCGCTCGCGGGCTCCCTCGAGGAGGCCAAGGGGCTGCTCGCGCTCTCCGAAGAGAAGAAGGTCGTGCTCCAGGTCGGGCACGTCGAGCGCTTCAACCCAGCGGTCCTCGAGGCGATCCGCCACATCCGCCAACCGCGCTTCATCACCGTCGAGCGCCTGGGGCCCTACGACCCCCGCGTCGCGCAGATCGGCGTGGTCATGGACCTCATGATCCACGACCTGGACATCCTCCTGACGCTCGTCGGCTCCGAGGTCGAGAGCCTCGAGGCGATCGGCGCGAGCCTCCTCTCGAAGCACGAGGACATCGCCAACGTGCGCGTGCGCTTCAAGACGGGCTGCATCGCCGACGTCACCGCGAGCCGCGTGTCCCTGACGAAGTCGCGCAAGATCCGCGTCTTCCAAGAGGATTCCTACGTCTCCGTGGACTACGCGGGCGGCTCGCTCAAGGTGGCGCGCAAGAAGGCGCCGGTCATCAAGAGCCTGGCCGACGTCGAGCTCACGAGCCCGAAGCTCGACAAGTCGGAGCCTCTCAAAAACGAGCTCCTCCATTTCCTGGACTGCATCCGCCACAACCGCAAGCCCTGGCCCTCGGGCGAGCACGGGATCGAGGCCCTGAAGCTCGCCCTCCAGATCACCGAGGAGCTCGAGCGCTACGAGCTGTCGGATCACAAGCAGACGCGCCCGATCCTTCCCAGTTGGGTGAACCAGCTCGCGCGAACCGCCACCAACACGGTCCTCGGCCCGGACGAATGACGCAAGGGAAGTACATCCTGATCGTGGCCGGAGACCCCTCCGGCGACCTCCACGGACAGCGCCTGGCGCGAGCGCTCAAGGCGCGCGAGCCCGGCCTGAGGATCGCCTCGGCCGGCGGCCGCCTCCTGCGGGCGGAGTCGGACGTCTTCTTCGCGGACCTGGCGGAGCTCGGGATCGTGGGCTTCGTCGAGCCGATCAAGCAGCTGCCTTTCCTGATCGGCCTCGGTCGCCGGCTGGCCGATTTCATGGAGCGCGAGCGGCCCGCGGCGCTCGTCTGCATCGACTACTACGGCTTCAACCGCCGCGTGCTGTCGCTGGCCAAGCGGGCGGGCGTGCCGGCCTACTACTACATCAGCCCCCAGGTCTGGGCGACCCGCGCGGGGCGACTGAAGACGCTCAAGCGCCTGGTCGAGCGGATGCTCCTCATATTCCCTTTCGAGCGGCGCGTCTACCAGGAAGCGCGCATCCCGCACACCTTCGTCGGCCACCCGCTCCTCGACGTCCTCCCGGAGGCGCGGCACGCGCCCGGCGACGGGCTCCGCCTCGGGCTCCTGCCCGGCAGCCGCGCGAGCGAGGTCAGCCGCCACCTGCCCGTCTTCCTCGACGCGGTCGAGCGCATCCGCAAGGACTACCCGAAGACGAGCGCGGCGGTCTTCGCGGCGGCAGCCCTGCCCGACTCGGCCTACGCCGCGGCGCGCGCGAAGGGGCTCGAGCTCGTCCGCGAGACCGACTACCGGCGGCGCGCGGGGCTCGACCTCGTCCTGACGTCCTCGGGGACCGCGACGCTCGAGAACGCGCTCCTCGGCCTGCCGATGGTCGTGATCTATAAGATGTCCTGGCCGACCTACGCGATCGCCCGGGCGCTCATCCGCGTCCCGTACATCTCGATGGCCAACCTCCTCGCCGGCCGCAAGCTCGTGCCGGAGCTCATCCAGCGCGACGCGACCGGCGCCGCGGTGGCGGAGGCGGCGCTCCGGCTCCTCGAGGACCCGCGACGGCTGGCCAAGCTGCGCGAGGACCTCGTCGGACTGCGCGCGCAGCTCGGCGGCCCCGGGGCGGCCGACCGCGCCGCGCAGGCGCTCTTGGCGGGGTTAGCCAGCAAGAAGGCGGTGCCGGCCTGATGAACGTCTACGCCCGGCTCTGGCCCTACATCAAGCCGCACCGCCTGCGCTTCGCGCAGGCGAGCGTCGCGATGCTCGGCGTGGCGGTCTTCAACGGCGGCTCCCTCTACCTGCTCAAGCCGATCGTCGACCACGTCTTCGTCTCGCGCGACTTCACGATGCTCTGGCTCGTCATCGTCGGGATCCCGGTGCTCGTCGGGCTCAAGACGGTGTTCTCCTACATGCAGAACTACCTCATGAGCTGGATCGGGCAGCGCGCGATCCAAGAGCTCCGCGAGGACCTCTTCCGCCACCTCCACGGGCTCTCGCTCGACTACTTCGCCGAGCGCGATTCCGGCGAGATCCTGTCCCGCGTCACCAACGACCTGAACACGCTCCAGTCGACGCTGAACTCCGTCCCCCTCTACCTCATCCGCGACAGCCTCACCGTGCTCATCCTCTCCTTCGTGCTGTTCTGGGTCGACTGGCGGTTCACGGTGCTCGCCCTCCTGAGCCTCCCCGCGATCGGGATCACGCTCGTCGTGCTCGGACGGAAGATGCGGCAGTCGAGCCTCCAAAGCCAGGTGCTCATGGCTCGGATCTACCGCCGCTTCCAGGAATCGCTGAGCGGCATGGCCGTCATCCAGGCCTACAACTACGAGGAGGGCGCGATCGAGAAGTTCCGCGACGAGAACCTCCTGTTCTTCAACGAGATGATGCGCTACCTGCGCGCGACGGCCCTCACCGCGCCGCTCATGGAGCTGGCGGCCTCCCTCGTCGTGGCGCTGCTGCTCTATTACGGCGCCACCGAGGTCATCGACAACCACATGACCCCGGGCGCGTTCTTCGCCTTCATGGGCTCGTTCTTCGCGGCCTACGCGCCCGCCAAGAACATCGCCCGGCTCAACTCCGAGCTGCAGCGCGGCCTCGCCTCCGGCGAGCGGATCTTCCAGCTCCTCGACGAGAAGCCCCGGATCCTCGCGAACCCCGGCGCTCGTCCCTTCAAGAGCCTGGAGACCGAGATCGAGTTCTCCGGGGTCTCCTTCCAGTATCCGGGCGCGGACCGGCCGGCGCTGCGCAACGTCGGCTTGAAGATACGCCGCGGCGAGAGGGTCGCCGTGGTCGGTCCCTCCGGCGCCGGCAAGAGCACGCTCGTGCACCTGCTGGTGCGCCTCTACGAGCCGTCGCGGGGCGCGATCCTCTACGACGGCCTGCCGCTGCCCGAGCTCGACGCCCGCTCCGTCCGCGAGCGCATCGCGCTGATCACCCGCGAGCCGCTCATCCTCAACGACTCGGTCCTTCAGAACGTGACGATGGGCCGGACGGTCGTGACCTTGAGCCAGGTCGAGGAGGCCTGCAAGGCCGCCTGCGCCTCCGAGTTCATCGCCGCGCTGCCGCAGGGATTTCTCACCAAGCTCGGCGACCGCACCGTCCGGCTGACCCGCGGCCAGCGCCAGCGCCTGGCGGTGGCCCGCGCGCTGCTCAAGGACGCGTGTCTCATCGTGCTCGACGGCGCGGGCGAGCCGGACGAGACGGCCGGCGACGAGACCGGCCGCGCCCTCAAGCGCGCGATGGAAGGCCGCACGGTGCTCCTCCTGACGGACCGCGTCGCCGCCGCCGCCGAGGCGGACACGATCTTCGTGCTGAAGGCCGGCGAGATCGTCGAGGCCGGCACGCACCCGCATCTCCTGCGCCAAGGCGGCTTCTACCGCCGCCTCCACGACCTGCAGGTGGGCGCCGCCGGCAACGAGGAGGCGGGGGTCACGGGATCCTGATGGGCGCCTCGGCCTCGCTCCTCATCTTCAACGCCACCGCCGTCGGCGCGACGTTCGTCGGCGGCTGGGTCCCGACCGCCAAGGCGTTTCTCTCCCGCGCGGGCATGCAGCGGATGTTCTCGCTCCGGGCCGGCATCCTCATCGGCGTGACGTTCACCGGCATCCTGCCCGAGGCCTGGAAGCTGCAGCCGACCTGGGCGGGCTGGGGCGCCCTGGCCGCCTTCACGCTGCTCCTCCTCATGGAGACCTTCGCGATGGTCGACTCCTGCCCCGAGTACCTGGAGGAGTGCGACGTCCACGCGCTCAGCTGGACCGCCCTCGCGGCCTTAGCCTCCCACTCCTTCCTCGACGGATTCAACCTCGGCGTCTCCTTCTCGGCCGGCGAGTCCGCCGGCGCCGCCGTCGGCCTCGCCTTGACCCTCCACAAGGTCGCCGACGGCTTCACCCTGACGACGCTCTTCCAGCAGGCCGGGTACTCCCCCCGCCAGTCCGCCTGGGGCCTCTTCCTCGTGGCCCTCGCGACCCCCTTGGGGGCCCTGGTCAGCGCCGCCGGGGCGCCGTCCTTCGACCCCGGGGTCGCCGCGGGCGTCCTCGGATTTGCGGGCGGCTCCTTCCTTTATATAGCCGCCTCCGATCTGCTCCGCCGGATCCACCGGGGCCAGGACCGCCTCAGCCTGCTATACTTCATGGTAGGCCTCCTCGGCATGGCGGCCCTGCAGGCCCACTGAACCGATGGAGCTCCCCGAGCTGCTGGTAAAGTTCAAGGAGTACGCCCCGCACGTCGACACGACGGCGATCGAGCTGGCCTACGAGTACTCGGTCAACGCCCACGCCGACCAGGCCCGGGCCTCCGGCGAGCACTACTTCGTCCACTGCTCGGCCGTCGCCGAGAGCCTGATCGAGCTCAAGCTCGACATGCCCACCATCTGCGCGGGCCTGCTCCACGACGTCCTCGAGGACACGCCCACGACGCCCGAGCAGCTCCGCAAGGAGTTCGGCGATGAGATCACCCGGCTCGTCGAGGGCGTCACGAAGCTCGACAGCCTCCACTTCACGTCCCACGACGACGCCCAGGCCGAGAACTGGCGGAAGATGATGCTGGCCACGGCCCAGGACATCCGCGTCATCCTGATCAAGCTGGCCGACCGGCTTCACAACATGAAGACGCTGCAGTTCCTCAAGCCGGAGAAACAGGAGCGCATCGCCCACGAGACCGCGAGCCTCTACGCGCCGCTCGCGCACCGGCTCGGCATGTTCCGCCTGAAGAGCCAGCTCGAAGACCTCGCGTTCCAGTACACCCACCGCGAGGAGTACGCCGAGCTCTCGGCGAAGATGGAGGCGCTGCAGGCCAACCGCGAGTCGGTGCTCGCCAACTTCAAGACGACGGTGGAGCAGCACCTCGCGGGGACGAACATCCCGCACCGCATCCTCGCGCGCACCAAGAGCCTCTGGTCGATCTACCAGAAGATGCTCCGGCAGAACAAGCCCTTCGAGGAGATCCAGGACTCCCTCGGCGTCCGCGTGATCACCGACACGGTCTCGAACTGCTACGCGCTGCTCGGCATCATGCACACCTTGTTCAAGCCCGTCGCGGGGACGTTCACCGATTACATCTCCGTCCCGAAGATCAACCTGTACCAGAGCCTCCACACGACGGTCATGGGCCTCAACGGCGACCTCGTCGAAATCCAGATCCGCACCGAGGAGATGCACCGCACCTCCGAGTACGGCATCGCGGCCCACTGGCGCTACAAGTCGGGCGAGCACGGCCAGGACCCGCACCTCGAGGAGAAGCTCAACTGGCTCAGGCAGTGGATCGAGTGGCTCCAGGACCTCAAGAGCCCTCGAGAGTTCCTCGAGAGCCTCAAGACCGATCTCGAGCTCCATCAAGTGTTCGTCTTCACGCCCGCCGGCGAGGTGAAGGCCCTGCCCGGAGGCGCCACGCCCATCGACTTCGCGTTCTCGGTCCACACCGACGTCGGCATGACCTGCGTCGGCGCGCGCGTCAACAACAAGATGGTCCGCCTCGACTACCAGCTCAAGTCGGGCGACATCTGCGAGATCCAGACCAAGAAGGGCTCCGTCCCCAAGAAGGACTGGCTCGGCATCGTGAAGACGGCGCGCGCCCGCTCGAAGATCCGCCACTTCCTCCGCGAGAAAGGCATCGTCGCCTGATGGGCAGGCTGCCCGAGCCGATCGGCCGCTACGACTTCTCGTTCTCCGTCCAGGCCGTCGAGCTCGAGACCCCGCCCGCGCAGAACCCTCGCGATCCCGAGGGCGGCCGCCTGGTCTCCTCGGGCTCCTTCCGCGTCGACGTGCCCCGGATGCTCGAGCGGCTCAAGGAGCGGCAGTTCGCCGAGCGGCGGGACTGCCTGCTGCCCATCTTCCGCGCGGCCGCGGCCTCCGGGGCGACCGCCGTCGAGGTCGCGCGCAAGGGCTTCGACCTGCACCTGCGCTTCGACGGTCGGCCCTTCTCGGCCCGCGAGCTCAACGACCCGTTCCGCTCGCTCTTCGAGGGCGACGAGGCCGACGGCCTGCGCGGGCGCCAGCTCGCCTACGGACTCCTGGCCTTGGCCCGCTTGGGGGTCGCCGCCGTGCAGGTGACCTCCGGAGGGCCGAACGGGCAGTCTTCCCTCGTGCTCTCCGGTCGCGGCCGCACGCCTCCGGAGATCGGGATCAACCGCGGCGAGGGCACGCTGCTGCACGTGCGCTGGGCCGGCGTGCGCTCGTGGTGGACGGGGCGCAGCGCGGTGGATCGGCTCGCGCAGGCCTACGGGCTGTCGGCGACCGCCCTTACGCTCGACCGCCGGCGGCTCGCGGCCGGGTCCGAGCTCGGAGAGGGAGCTTACCCGTTCGAGTTGGACGGGTGCGTGGGCGCGTTCCGGTTTCGAGGCGACGACGGGCCCAGCGCCATCGGCCTCTACTGGCTCGGGACCCTGATCGAGGTCATCCGCCGCGACCTCCCGGGCCAGCCGCCGGTCGACGCCGTGCTGACGTCGGCTCGCTTCTCGCTCGATCTCTCGCAAGCCCGCGTCGCCCAGGACTCGCGCTTCGAGGCGGCGATCGAGACGTTGATCTCCCACGTCGCCCGCCGCCACGGCCCGGCCGCCAAGCGCGCCTGGTACGACGTCGACCGGTTCTAGGATACATTGCTCCTAAGCTAATTACGGAGTAACGCAAAGGTGCGCAGAGGAAGTGACGAAAAGGCACGCAAAGGACGACGTTAATTGTGAGTAGTCCTCCGCGTTCCTCTCCGTGAATTCCTTCGCGTACCTTCGCGTTAGTCCGTTTTCCTCGTTGACAGCGAAATTAACTTAGGAGCGCTGGTTCTAGGATAGGCCCTAAGGGGGGCCGGACCGTTCGGCCCAGGCCCGCTGGTGCGAAGGACCCTTCCTACCTGCGGAAGGCCCGGGGTATCATCGGAAGGATGACCCGGCTGCTGCTCGTCGCGCTCCTAACCGTTCCCGCTCGCGGCGCGGTAGCCCCGCCCGACGCCCCCTGCGTCGGCTTCGGCGACCACACGGACGCGATCCCCGATTCCGATCCATTGTACAAGACCTGCCGCTCGGCGCCGCTGGAGGACCCGGCGGCGTTCTCGTCCGCGTGGGACCGCCTGCTCGCGAAGGTGCGCGAGGCCGGCGGCCCGGCGATCCCGGTGGAAGGCGGCGAGCTGCAGCGCGGCCGCGGACGCGGTCAGACCGCCCCGGCCTCTCTGGATGAGGCCCGGCATTGGGGCGACGTCGTGTACGTGCAGGCCCGCGCGAGCGCGCCCGACCGGCCGGTCGCGGTCTTCCTCGTGACCTACCGCGCGACACGCGTGGGCGACATGCTCACCGCCACCCGCGTCGACTTCCAGTCCGGCGGCGGCGGCGACCTGCGCGCCGTGCACGTGTGGCACGGCGTGAAGCTCGCCGGCGCCCCGTCGATGGCGTGGAGTCAGGGCCCGGTCAGCACCTACAACCAGGCCTCCATGCTGGACGGATGGTGGACGATCCGCTACCGCCAGCTCGTCGCCTCCTGGGCCGACTAGGGTCAGGCCCTAGCGGACCATGCAACGTGGTGCCAGGCACCACGTTGATTTGTTCCGCTATTGAAGGCGGGACCGCTCGGCGGCCAACTCGGCCTCGGGGATCTCGCCGCGCGACAGCGCGTCTTGGAAGGCCGCGTCGTCGCGCGGGCGCAGCCACCGGAACTCGCGCGCGGCGAGCCAGTCCCGCGGCGCGCCGTCGCGGCGCACGAAGACGAGCGACTGATCGTCGAAGTAGATCAGCGCCCAGCGCTCTCGCGGCATGTACGTCACGTGGTAAGGCCGCTGGAAGACCCGCTCGGTGCCGTCGGGGTAGCGCCGCCGCGTCGGCACCATCGCCGGGGCGTTCTCGAGCAGAGCCAGCTCCACGCCTCGCGCGTCAAGGAAATCGCGCCACGTCTCGGGCGACTCCGTCGCGGAGCCGGCCTCGAGCAGGAGCCGATGGAAGAGGTAGCGGCCGTCCTGGAAGACGGGGTAGCGCCCGCCCAGACGCCAGCCGAGATAGCCCCCCCAGCCCCACGGGTTGTACAGCGGCCGCGGGGCGAGGACGTGCGCCTCGCGCTCGAGGAAGTCGGCCGCGCGCACAGGGGCGAGCCTCGGCTCGAAGACGCGCGTGAGGACGCCGAACTCGCTCGCGCGCCAGAACGACCACGCCATGAGAAACGCGGCGACTCCGATCGGGAGCGCGGCCTTCACGCGCCGGCCCGAGTCGGCCAGCCACGACAGCGCGAGCGGCACGGCGGCCGAGGCGAAGTAGACGTTCGTCCGCGCGTGACGTAACCCGGCGGCGGCCAGCGCGACGAGCACGAGCGCGGGAGCCGGGTGCGGCACACGGCCGCGGCGGCCGGCCAGGGCGGCGGCGGCGGCCGCGGCGGGAAGCAGCGCGAGCTCCGCCCAACGCCAGGGATTGGCGGGGTCGGGCGCGCGCCACTCGATGATCCAATGGGCGAGGCGCCCGGCGTCGGCGGCATGCTCGGCCAAGACGGCGTAGACGCGCCACCCGGCGGGGTTGAGGAGCGTCGCCACCGCGCCGACGGCCAGCACGCGCCACGAGAGCCCGAAGAGCGTGTAGAAGGCCGTCAGCGCCAGCCCGTACGCGAAGCCAGCATGCAGGTTCGCCCACAGCGCGAAGGCCGCGCCGGCGACGATCAAGGAGGGCGTGCGACGCTCCAGCCGCCAGAGCTCGAGGCGACGGAACAGCTCGATGAAAAAAAGCGCGGAGAAGAGCTCCGGCCGGAGATCGGCGCGAGGCAGCATCGCGGCCGCCCAGAGGGCGAGACCGGCCGCGGCCTGCGGCTCGGGCACATCGTAGATCTTCAGCCACGCCCGAAGCCGCCAAGCGCAGGCCGCCACCAAGGCCGCCTTCAGCGCCCACGCGCCGGCGAGTCCTCCCCCGGCGTGCGCCAGCCCGAAGGCCGCCTGCGAGAGCCACTCGAAGTCGACCCACCGGACGCCGGCCATCGTCCATGAGAGCCAGTCCTCCCGGGGCACCCCGCCCGTGCTCCAAAGCCGCCGCGCCGCGCTGAGATGCCAGAAGAGATCGGGGTTCGAGATCGGCAGGAGCATCGCGGGCAGGCAGGCGGCGAGGCCGAGCCATCCCGCGCGCTTCATCGAAAAGGCGACGCCTCGTGCCGGCTCTTCTCCGCCGCGAGCACGGCGGCCTGGGCCACTCCTTGCTTGATCAGCCAGCGGGCGGCCTCCTCGTCGCCGGGACGGTGGATCGTGTACTCGGTCCGCTTCAGCCAGTCCGCCGGCGCGCGTTTGCGCCGCACGAACACCATCCCGGCGTCGTCAAAGTGCACCAGCGCCCAATCGGGCTTCGGCACGAAGAAGAGCCACGCCGGGCGAATAAGCGCCAACTGCTTATGGTCCTTCATCGCCGCCTGCGTCCAGACCGTCGCCTCCGAGCGTTTGAGCAAGACGACGTCGGCGCCCAGCCCGTCGACGAAGGCGCGGAAGCGGTCGGGGTCCTCCAGCGCCTCCGAGGAAGCCTTCACGAGGTCGTGGAACAGGTAGCGGCCGTCGGCGTAGACCGGAAAGCGTGGCCCGAGCCGCCACGCGAGAAAGCCGCCCCACTCGACGGGATGCACGATCTTCAGACCGCCAAGCGCGGCGCCTTCGGACTCGAGGAAGCCGGTCAGCGCGACGGGGACGTAGCGCGGCAAAAACGGCGTCAAGCCGAGCCTCGGCGCGACCCGGACCCCGCAGTACACGAGGAGCGAAGCGACGGCCGCGCGGGCCGCGAGGCGCGCGTGGCGCCGGTCCAGCGCGGCGAGAGCGGCCGCGACCACCGGCACGGCGACCGCCGCGAAGTACGGGGCCGTGCGCACGTGGCGTCCCGCGGAGAGCCCGAAGAGGCAGACCGCGAGGGCGTGCTCGCGCGGGAGCTCGCCCTTCCACTGCCGCTCGAGGATCGCCGAAAACGAGAGGAGGAACAGGCCCCAGAACGGCCAGAGCCACGGGTCCTTCATCGTCGGCGCCTGCCACTCGCGGATCAGGTGCGTGAGCTGCGTCACGTCGCGGGCGTGCTCGACGAGCACGGCGTAGAGCCGCCAGCCCGCCGGGTTGACCAGCGTCCCGGCGAAGGCCGCGGCGGCGAGGGCCGCGAGACGGACGCGCCGAGGACCCTCGGCGCAGGCGGCCGAGAGCGCCAACAGGACCAGGCCGTACGCGAAGCCCGCGTGAAGGTTCGCCCACAGGAGGAAATACCCGGCGGCGAGCGCGAGCTCGCGGCGCTCGAGCCGGCGCGCCGGCCCGAGACGGTCGCTCTCGAGGCGCCACCAGAGCGCGGAAAAGAGCAGGAGCGAGTAGCCCTCGGGACGGAGGTCGTTGGCCGGAAGCAGCGCGAGCGCCCAGGCCAGGAGCCAGCCCGCCTTGGCCTCGAGCCCGAGCTTATGGAGCGAGAGCGTGCGCCACAAGACGGCCGCCGCTCCTATGAACAGCGCGACCTTCAGGGCCCAAAGACCCCACCAGCCGCCCAGGGTCTGGACCGCGAGCCAGGAGAGCTGCGCGAGCCACTCGAAGTCCACCCACGGAGCACCGGCTCTGGTGTAGGTGAGCCAATCGGCGCGCGGGATCGCGCCGGTCTCGACGATGCGCCGGGCGGCGCTCAGGTGCCAGAACAGGTCCGGGTTGACGTACGGAAGCGCGGCGCACGCCGCGACCGCGGCGAGGCAGAGAGCGGCGACGGCGTGGCCGGCGCCTGATTTTCCCGGAGCGGCGTCTAGCAGGAGGGCCGAACGGCCTTGCCCGAGCGGATGCAGGACGTGCACACGTAGGCGGTCTTGGTCCGGCCTTTCAGCACGACCTTCTGTCGCTGGAGGTTGGGACGAAAAAGACGCTTGGTGGCCCTATTGGAGTGGCTGTACGAGAAGCCCGAGACCGGACCCTTCGCGCAGACCGAGCACTTGAATGCCATAGAGGAAGGAATTGTAGCAAATTCCGTCAGAGCCGCCGAGCGAGGGCGGCGGCCGCGACCTCTCCGGTCGTCGCCGGCGGCCGGATCGCGAAGCGCGGCCCGAGGCGCCTCAGCACGCCGCGGCGGAACGCGTCGTGCGCCATCAGGCCGCCGTGCCAGGAGACCGGGACCCGGCCCCGCAGGCCGAGGAGCGAGGCGCACGCCTTCGCCTGGAGCGCGAGCGCGGCCTGCGCCTGGGCGACGATCCGCCGCGCCCGGGCCGCGCCGGGACCTCGTCCGGCGGCCTCACGCTCGACCCGCCGGGCGAGCGCCGCGATCGCGGCCTGAGGGCGCGGGCGGTGCGCGTACGCGAGCGCCTCGCGCTCGGGGCGCCCGCGCAGCCACTCGCGGCCGATCCAGAACGCGGAGCCCTCGTCGCCCAACAGCGGCCCCAGCCCGCCGACGCGGGCGGATCTGCCGCGCGCGTCGCGCCCGTAGGCGAAGGAGCCCGTGCCGGCGAGGATGACGACGCCCGGGCCCGCGAGCGCGGCGCGCCAGGTCAGCTCGATATCGGTCACGACCCGGACGCGCCGGGCGAGGCCCGCCAGGCGGCGCTCGAGCGAGCGGCGGTCGGCCGCGCGCCCGAGGCCGGTCGAGCCCAAGACCAGAGCGGAAGGCCGGAGCCGCCACGTCCGGAGAAGCCGCTCGAGAACGCCCGGCAAGACCTCCCGCGACACGGAACGGACGCGTCCGCGGCGCAGGACCCGCCCGCCGCGATCGACCGCGACGACGCGCAGCCAGGTGCCTCCCACGTCGACGCCCACGAACGTGTCGGTCATCGTTCGACGGCGATTATGGCATAATCGCCCGATGGCGAGCCCCGTCGTCGAGAGCCCGCTCGGCCAATCCGTCCAATACTTGAAAGGCGTGGGCCCGCAGCGGGCCCGGGCGCTCGAGCGTCTCGAGGTCAAGACGGTCGGGGACCTGCTCCGGTACTACCCCCGCGACTGGGAGGACCGTCGGGAGACGCCGGCCCCGGGCTTGGCGCCCCCGGAAGGAGGCCCCGTCGTGGTCCGCGGCCGCGTCGTCCGCGCGCGGCAGATCCCGGCCGGCATCCGCGTCGCGCTATTTCGCGCGACCCTCAGCGTCCCGGCCTGGGGCGGCACGGTCGAGGCAGTCTGGTTCAAGCGCCCAAGCCGCCGCTACGACGTGCTCGAGAAGCTCAAGGAGGAGGTG
>JACQPK010000429.1 GCA_016207565.1 Elusimicrobiota bacterium | reverse complement strand
TGATCGGCGTGCAGGATGAGGAGCAGGTCGAGCGCGCGGGAGACGTCCTTGTCGACCCCGTACTCCTCGCTGGGCACGGCGAACATCATCTTGAGGAAGTTCGAGCAGTAGTCGAGATTGTTCTCGGGATACACGAACGGCTGGCCGATGCACTTCTTGTAGGACGCGGCCGCGATCGTCGGAAGCTTGCCGAGCAGGCGCCAGACCGAGAGGTCGAAGTTCGCGGGAGTGTCGGGAGTCTTCTGGTAGAAGGTCGAGAGCGTGCTGACCGCCGACGAGAGCATCGCCATGGGATGCGCGTCGCGAGGGAAGCCGTCGTAGAAGCGCTTCATATCCTCGTGGATGAGGGTGTGGCGCGTGAGCTGCGTCGTGAAGACGTCGAGCTCCTTCTTGTTCGGGAGCTTGCCGTAGATCAGGAGGTAGCTCGTCTCGACGAAGGTCGACTGCTCGGCGAGCTGCTCGATCGGGACGCCGCGGTAGCGGAGGATGCCGCGCTCGCCGTCGAGGAAGGTGATCGCGCTGGTGCAGGCGCCGGTGTTCATGTAGCCGTTGTCGAGCGTGATGAAGCCGGTCTGCGCGCGCAGATTCGAGATGTCGATCGCCCGCTCTCCCTCGGAGCCCACCACGACCGGCAGCTCGAACTCCTTGCCGCCGACCTTGAGCACCGCCTTCTCGCCCACGGGCTTCTCCAACTTCGCCGTCTCCGCCATGTCCCCTCCCGTCACGACTCCGTCCGTATTATGGCAACGCTTCGGCCACGGTTCCAGTGGAAAATGGCCGCGCCGTTGCGAGCATCGTCCGACCGGATGCTCCCGCCGAATAAGCCTGTCGCCGTCTGGCTCTTCACGTGCTGCGCCTTCGTCGCGCTGGTCCTCGCCACGGGCGGCATCACCCGCTTGACGCACTCCGGCCTTTCCATCGTGGAATGGAAGCCGGTCACGGGCGTCGTCTTACCGCTCTCCGAGACCGGCTGGGAGCAGGAGTTCGCCAAGTACCGCGGCACCCCCGAGTGGCGCGAGCGGAACGCCGACATGACGATCGGGGGCTTCAAGCGGATCTGCTGGTTGGAGTGGCTCCACCGGCTCCTCGGCCGGCTGGCGGGGCTGGCCTTCGTGCTGCCGTTGGCGTACTACTGGCGGGCCGGGCGCATCGACCCGAGGCTCGCGCCGCGCCTTCTCGCGATCGCCGGGCTGTGGGCGCTGCAAGGCCTCGTCGGCTGGCTGATGGTGGCGAGCGGGCTCGTCTCGATCCCGCGCGTCAGCCCCTACCGCCTCACGCTCCACCTGATGACCGCCGCTCTCCTGTACGCCGCGATGTTCTGGACCGCCCTCGAGCTCTGGAGCCCCGGCCCGGCCGAGGCCGGCCGCCCCAAGCTCGGCGGCCGCTGGCTGCTCGCGCTCGGGGTCGTCACGCTGGCCTCCGGCGGGTTCGTCGCGGGACTCAAGGCCGGCTATCTCTACAACACGTTCCCGACGATGATGGGGGCCTGGCTGCCGCCGCGCCTCCTCGACCTCACGCCGCTCGTCCGCAACTTCTTCGAGAACGAGCTGACGGTCCAGTTCCAGCACCGGCTCCTCGGGCTCGCGTTGCTCGCCGCCGTGATCGAGTCGTGGTGGCGGACCCGCTCGAACCTGCTGCTCGCGGTCGTGTCGCTGCAGGTCGCCTTGGGCATCGCGACGCTGCTTTTGCACATGCCGGTCGCGGTGGCCGTCCTGCACCAGGTCAACTCGCTGGCCGTACTGAGCGCGCTCCTGCTCGTCCGCCGCGACCTGCGCTCCGCCTGAGGACGCTCAGGCCGCCGACCCCGCGCCGGCGCTGGGCGATCGACCCACCCCCCTGAGAACCGGCGAAATGTTTCAGCGCCGCCGCGCGTACGAAAAGCAGGGAACCCCAGCGCCGGTCCGGTGTCCCAAGCCTTGCCGGCCGTTTGCCGAAACGCTGCCGGGATGATGCCGGGCCCGTTTACTCTGATGCTCATGCACCGACTCCTCGCCTTAGCCCTCGCCTTCGCCTGCGAAGTCCCGCTGTCCGCCTCGATGCTCTCGCCGTTTCGCGCGGTTCCCTCGGCCCCCGGGATCGTGCTCCTGCGAGACCAGAGCGACCCGCCGGAGGGAGCCGAACTGGCCGAGTGGGTCGCGCGCCTTCAGCCGCGCCGGGTCAGTTCCAAGGAGCTGCCGGCCAGCCTGGAGGGCTACCACCGCTTCGGGCCGCTGTTCGCCTGGGAATGGGCTCCCGGGAGCATGACCCCGGCGCAGGCGGACGCCCTGCGCAACTGGCTCGCCTTCGGAGGTCTCCTGCTGCTCCCGCCGGAGGCGTTCGTCTCCGGTCCGCCCGACTGGCTCGAGCCGCTCATGCCGGCCCCGGCGGACCCCACGCGCGCGCTCGACGCCTGCCGCCGGCACGGCCTCGGCGCGGTATGTCGGGTGGACGTCGACGGCGGCGTGGACCTGGCTCTCTCGCACGCGCAGGCCGCCCGCGGACATGTCCTCGGCATCAGCGACTCCGCGCTCGAAGTCGCGCTGCGGAGCCGCCAAAAGCGCAGGAACCCCGCGCCTCCCCTCTTCCTTTTCTCCAGCCTCTACGCCGTCTGCGTGGCGTGGCTGAGCTGGCTCTGGTTTCGCAAACGGGGCATGGAGGACCGGGCCTGGCTGGGCGTCCTCGGGCTGACCGTACTGTTTAGCGCGGGAGCGGTCGGCGCCGGAGGGCTCCTCGCCGGCGGCACGCGCGAGCTCCAGATCGCGATCCTGCACGGAGCGCCCGACGCGACGAGGTTGCGCCTGACCGGCTGGGTCTCGCGCTTCTCGGCGAAACGGGAAAGCTGGCGGTCCGAGCTCCCCGACGGCGCCTCGACCGTCCAGGTCCTCGGCCTGGGCCGGTCGGCGCTCCGCGGGACCCGGCTCGAGGGCCGCTCCGAGCCGGGACAGACGAGCGGCTTCGCGTTCGCGGGAGAGCGGCTCATGACCGGCCCGATGAGCCTCCATATCGTCGACGCGGGCGGCGCGTCGCAGGTCCGTTGGGCCAACGACACCGGGCTCGACTTCGACCGGCTGTGGGTCGCCGGAGCGGCGCCGGACTCCGGGGTCGTCTCGCGCGGCGGCTCGAGCGGGACCCTCGACCTCGGCGCCCCGGACGGGAGGAGCTTCCTCCCGCCTTCGGATTGGACGGCGGAGGAGGCCTCCGTCGTGGATGCCTATCTCCAAGGCCAGTCGGCGCTCTGCCCCGATTGCGCCTTCCTCGCGTCCACGCGGCCGGAGCCGGGACCGGACGGGCGGAAGCTGCTTTACCTGTGGAGCGTCGCGGGGAAGAGGCCGGCGCCATGATCGAGGCCGACGGGTTGGCGAAGGACTACGAGGGCGCGCCCGCGCTGCGGGAGGTCTCCTTCACCGTCCCGACGGGCTCGGTCTTCGCCTTCATCGGCCCCAACGGGGCGGGCAAGACGACGACGCTCAAGATCCTGGGCGCGCTGCTCAAGCCCACCGCCGGCCGCGCCCGCGTCATGGGGATCGACGTCGCGGCGTCGCCGGACGAGGCCCGGAGGCTCGTGGGCTGGATGCCCGATCAGTACGGCGTCTACCCGGAGCTCAAGACGCGCGAGTACCTCGACTTCTTCGCGAGCGCCTACGGGGTCGAGCGCGAAAGACGGTCGCGCGTGGTCGAGCGCACGCTGGAGCGCGTCGGCCTCGCGGCCAAGCGCGACGCGCTGGTCGGCGCGCTGTCGCGGGGGATGACGCAGAAACTCTGCCTGGCGCGGGCCCTCCTGCACGACCCGCCGGTGCTGCTCCTAGACGAGCCGGCCTCCGGACTCGACCCGCAGGCGCGCTTCGAGCTGCGCGACCTCATCCGGGGCCTGCAGGCGGAAGGGAAGACGGTGCTCGTCTCGTCGCATATCCTGCCCGAGCTCGTCGAGTACTGCGACGGCGCGGCGGTCCTGCAGGGTGGCGTCGTGAAGTTCGCCGGTCCGCTCTCGGAGCTCGGAACGGAGCTCAGCCTCGAGGTCCGGCGCGTCCGGGTGCGCCTGGCGCCGGGAGGCTCCCTCTCTCGGGCGCTCGAGATCCTGGGCGCCGTGCCGAGCGTGCGCCGGGCCTCGGGCGAAGGACGAGCGGTCGGCCTCGAGCTGGCCGGCGACGACTCCGATCTGGCGGACGTCCTCGACGCGTTGGTCCGGGCCGGCGTGCGCGTGGCCGCCTTCGAGGAGACGCGCCGCGACCTGGGCGAGCTGTTCCTCGAGCTAGTGCGGAAGGAAGCGTGAACAAAATCGCGGAGTTGTTCGAGAACCCGCTCTTTTTGAAGGAGATGCGTCTCTTGTTCCGGTCGCCGCGGACGCCGCTGCTCCACTTCTCCTATTTGCTCGTCTTGGGCTGCGGCGCGGCGGCCTTCGCGTGGTTCGCCCACCTCTCGGCCGAGACCGGCGGCTCGGCGGTGCTCTGGCGCATGGGCGCCGGCTGCTTCAAGGCCGCCTACGCCCTCCACCTGGCGGTGGTCGGCCTCTTCGCGGCCTCGATGGCCTCCGTCGCGGTGTCTTCCGAGAAGGAGCGCAGGACCTGGGACCTCCTCGCCGCGCTGCCCATGGGCCCCGCGAAGCTCCTGCTCGGGAAGTACCTGGCGATCTGCGCCGCGTCCGCCCTCATGGTCGGCTCCTCCCTCCCGCTGTGGCTATTTACGCTCTCGGTGATCGGCGGCGTGTCGACGGCCGAGATGGCCGCGTCGTTCGTCGCCCTGCTGGGAGTGGCCGCGCTGTCGGCCGCCTTCGGCCTGTTCGCCTCGACGCTGTTCGACGACTCGCGCAAGGCGTTCGGCCTGGCGTTCCGCGTCCTCCTGCTGTGCGGCGGCGCGGGCGCGGCCGCCAAGGCCGCGTGGGCGTTCAGCCAGCCGCGAGACCACGTCTACCACGGCTACGGGCGAGGCCTGGGGGAGCTCGTCGGACAGACGAGCGCTTTTCTCCCGGTGCCCGAGTCGGCCGCCGGCTCGCTCGGCCTGTTCGCGGTCTGCGCGCTGTTCTCGGTCCCGCTCCTGACGCTGGCGGTCGACGCCCTCAAGCCCGCCGACGAGCGCCGGCCCGACCGGCTCCACCGGCAGCTGTTCGCGATCTCCGGCCTAGCCTTCGCCGCCTATCTCGGCTGGATCGTCCAGCGCCCCCTGACCGCGCTGGCCGCGCCGCTCGGCACATGGCCCTCCGCGCTCCAAGGGATGATGCTCATGCTGCTCTCCGTCGCGGTGCTGCCCACCGGCGTCCGCGGCGGCGCTCCCGCGTGGTCGGGCGGACCCGCGGCCGGCTCCCGGCTCCTCTTCGGCGGCCTCGCGGTCTCGGCGCTGCCGCTCCTCGCTCTCAGCGCGTTCGCCCTGCCCACCGACCCGCGCGCGCTGGAAGACTGCCTCGCCGCGGAGGTCCGCGTGGCGTGCCTCATCCTCCTATGGGCCTCGATCGCCCGGATGGGGCTCGCGTGGGCTCCTCGCCACGCCCGCGCGGCCTACTTCGGCGGCCTCCTCGCTCTCGTCGTCGTGCCGGCCGCCTGGGCGGCGCTGGACGGCGGGCCGACCCGAGGCGTCGCGCTGCGCCTGCTCGAGCTCAACCCGGTCCTCGGTGCCGGCCTCCTCGACAAGGGAACGGCCGAGACGCTGGCCTCCTCGCTCCACCAGCCGTGGGAGGCTCCGGTGCTGGCGCTGATCCTGAGCGCGGGCTTCCTCGGCGCCTCCCGGCTCTCCGGTCAGTCGCCGAGCAGGACGATCGTGGAACGAGGCTGGGCGAGGTAGGCGGCCGGGTCGGGCAGCGCGGCTTCGCGGCCCTTCTCCAAGAAGTCCTCGGGGGAGGGCAGCCACGTGTCCACGATCCGGCGCCAGGCCTTTCCTTCGCCGAGCTTGGGCAGCCGCACCGCGTGCGGCTTCCAGTCCGCGTTCAGGATGAAAAACAGCGGCCCCTCGAGACGGAACGCGAGGCAGCGCCCCTCGCCGTCGTCCCAGGCGGGCGGCAGCCCGCTGGGGCCGAACCACTCGATTTCGCCGTGGCGGAAGCGCCGGTGGCGCAGGATCGCGAACCGCCGGGTCAGCGCGATCGACTTCCGGACGAACTCCGTGAAGTCCGCGTTGCGTTCGGCGAGACGCCAGTCGAACCAGCTCAGGTCGTTATCCTGGCAGTAGGCGTTGTTGTTGCCGCGCTGGGTCCGGAGGAACTCGTCGCCGCCGAGGAGCATGGGGGTCCCGCTCGAGAACAAGAGCAGGCACAGGTGGTTCTTGGCGAGGCGGAGCCGCAGCGCCGCGACCTCGGGATCCGGCGTCGGGCCCTCGGCTCCGCAATTCCACGAATGGTTCTCGTCGCTGCCGTCGCGGTTCCCCTCGCGATTCGCCTCGTTGTGCTTCTTCCCATAGGCCGTGAGGTCGTGGAGCGTGAAGCCGTCGTGGCAGGTGACGAAGTTGATGGAGTTCGACGCGGTGCGCCCGTCCTCGGCGTACAGGTCGGGAGAGCCGCAGACGGCGGAGGCGATCCCGCGGAGCATCCCGCTGTCCCCCTTCACGAACCGGCGCGCGGCATCGCGGAACCGGCCGTTCCACTCCGACCACTCGACGGGGAAGTTCCCCACCTGGTAGGTGCCGAGGTCCCACGGCTCGGCGATGAGCTTCACGCGCGCGAGCACCGGGTCCTGCGACACGGCGTCGAAGAACGCGGCGCTCTTCTCGTACTCGCCCGAGTCGCGCCCGAGCACGGAGGCGAGGTCGAAGCGGAAGCCGTCGACGTGCATCACGTCGGCCCAGTACCGCAGCGAGTCCATCACGAGCCGGATGACGGCCGGGTGGCCGATGTTGACCTCGTTGCCGCACCCGGTCCGGTTCGCGTAGAAGCGCGCCGGGGCCTCGGGCGGCCCGTGCAGCCGGTAGTAGGTGGGATTGTCGATCCCCCGAAACGAGAGCGTCGGGCCGAGCTCCGAGCCCTCCGCGGTGTGGTTGTACACCACGTCGAGGATCACCTCGATCCCGGCGCGGTGCAGCTCGCGCACCAGCGTCTTGAACTCCGACACCTGGACGCCGGGCTCGGCTCCGGCGGCGTAGGTCGACTCGGGCGCGAAGAAGCCGACCGTGTTATAGCCCCAGTAGTTCGTGAGTCCGCGCTCCGTGAGAAAGTCCTCGACGTAGTGCTCGTGGACCGGCAGCAGCTCGACCGCGTTGATCCCGAGCGCCTTCAGGTGCGGGATCTTCTCGATGAAGCCGAGGTAGGTCCCCGGCTTGGAGACGCCCGAGCTGGGGTGCGCGGTGAAGCCTT
This sequence comes from Elusimicrobiota bacterium, assembly GCA_016207565.1. Taxonomy (GTDB): domain Bacteria; phylum Elusimicrobiota; class Elusimicrobia; order UBA1565; family JACRDR01; genus JACRDR01. The sequence continues at coordinate 7,135 of JACQPK010000429.1, read as the reverse complement.
TGAGGTGGGCCTCGTAGATGACGAGGCTCTCGAGCGGGTGGCCCGGCGACGGCGTACCCCGCCAGTCGAAGCGGTCGTCGACCACGATGCACTTCGGCAGCCAGCGGGCGTTGTCCGCCGGCTCGGCGGAGAGGTCTTTGTCGGGCGCTCTCGGGTCGTAGGCCAGCAGCCGGTTGCCGTCGTTGCGAGGCTTGTGCGTGAACGCCTTCGCGTACGGGTCGAGGAGCGCCTTCGCCCGGTTGAAGCGGAGCCCGCGCGCGGGATCGAAGGGGCCGCGCACGCGGTAGGCGTAGAGCTGCCCGGCACGGGCGCCGTGCACGAGGACGTGCCAGACCCAGCGCTGGCGGGCGGTCAGCGGGATCGTCTCGACCGGGTCGCCCGCCGGGTCGTCAAAGAGGAGGAGCTCCACCCCTTCGGCGCGCTCCGAGTAGAGCGCGAAGTTCACCCCTTCGGGGGTGAGCGTCGCTCCCAGCGGATAGAACCTGCCCGGAGAGGTTTTCCGCACCGTGGCGTGAGCTTACCAAAATGCGGCAAAATGCACGCATGAATCCCTTTCCATTCCTCGCCGCGCTCGCGCTGGCCGCAGGCGCTTTCGAGGTCGAAGGACACCGGGGCGCGCGTTGGGTCCGGCCCGAGAACACGCTCGCCGGGTTCCGCTACGCGCTCGAGGCGGGCGTCGACACGCTGGAGCTCGACCTTCACGTCACCCGAGACGACGTCCTCGTCGTCACCCACGACCCGTTCGTGAATCCCGCGCTCTGCCTCGGCCCCGACGGCAAGCGCCTGGAGCGCCAGGTCCTCGTGCGCGGGCTCACCTTCGAGGAGCTGCGTCGCTACGACTGCGGGACGCTGATCAACCCGAGATTCCCCCAGCAGAAGCCGCAGCCGAAGGAGCGCATCCCGTCCTTCGACGAGCTGCTCGCCTGGCTGGCCAAGTCGAAGCACCCCCGGGCGAAGCTCGTCCGGCTGAACGTCGAGACTAAGAGCGAGCGGGAGCACCCCGAGTACGCGCCCGAGCCCGAGGCGTTCGCGAGGCTCGTGCTCGCCGCCAAGGACAAGTACAAGCTGGGACGCCGCCTCGTGCTGCAGTCCTTCGACTTCCGGACCCTGACGGCGGCGCGCAAGCTCGATCCCTCGGTGATCACCTCGGCCTTGATCGAGAACCGCCCGGAGGAGAGCATCGTCGAGATCGCGAAGACGCTCAAGGCCGACATCGTCTCGCCCAACCACGAGTGGCTGACCCGCGAGGACGTGGAGGCCCTGCACCAGCACGCGATCAAGGTCGTGCCCTGGACCGCCAACACCGAGGAGTCCTGGAAGCGCCTGGCGGACTACGGCGTGGACGCGATCATCACCGACAACCCGAAACCCCTCCTCGCCTTCCGCGCCAAGTCAAGAAAGTAAATTGGGGACTGTCCCCACTTTACTTGCTTCACTATCCGGAGGTGACTTTGAACGTTCGGACGCCCCACGGGCCCCACACGGCGATCCCCTTCCCGGAAGGGCCCGTCGTGAAGACACAGGGCCCCTCCGGAAGCGCGATGCGCTCGAGGCTGCCGGCCGGGTAGCGCATCGCCCACAGAGACACGCCTTTGGGCTCCCTCGCGCTGACGACGAGCGCCTTTCCCCCGTTCGCGAACGCCGCTCCGAAGTAGCCCCCGGTCGCCAGCACGAACGGCGCCATCGTCCGGGAGGCGGCGACGAGCTCTTGGCGCTCACCGCGCCGGCGCGTGTAGGCGAAGCTCGACCCGCCCGGGGACCACGCCGCCCCGAATATCTCGTCGCCGGCGTCGATGTCCTTCGTCTGTCCGGAGCGCTCCACCAGGATCAGGCGCTGCGGGGGTGCCGGCGCGGGAGTCGCCGGAGCCGCCTGCTTCGTCTTGAGCGGCTCCTGCGCGACGACCAGCGCCGCCTCCAGCCGGGAGTCGGGCATATACGACACGGCCTGGCCGAACCGGGACTCCCAGCCGCGCGTGGAGAGGGCGGCGGCGGCCGCCCCGTCCTCCCCGATGCGGGCGAAGCCCACATCCTGGGTCGCGTCCTTGCTCTCGTAGAAGATGCCGTAGACCGCGGGCCCATCCGGAGTCCTCGTCACCGACACCGGCGGCAGGGCGCGAAACCCCGAGCGGTGCGGGAGGCTCGACAGGACGAGCGTCGCCTTTCGAGCCTCCAGGTCGGCCCAGTAGAAGCGGGTCCCCAGGCTACCGACGAGGAAGACGCGGGACTGCTCGTCCACGGTGAAGTCGGCCAGTTGCGGCGACGGCACGTCAATCTTGGACTCGTAGCCGCCGTCCGGACGCAGGACGTGGAGCACGGAGCCGGCTCCCGGGCGGTGCTCGGCCACCAGGATCCGGCCGTCGTCGGCAAGCCTGACGGCGACGATGTACACGGGGTTGATCCCGAAAGACTCCAGCCTCTCCTTGGTGAGGGAGGCCGCGACCTCGAAGCCCTTCGGCAGCCCGGCGGCGGCCGGGGCCGACGCCCCGGCCGCCGTGAGCCAGCCCGCAGCCGCCCAGACGAGCGCGGACCGCGGCGTCACTTCGACGCCTTCGCGGCCGGCTTCGGGTACACGATCATGGTCGTCGGCCACCAGTCCCAGGTCGAGCGCTCGCGTCCGCCCATCGTGAACGTGCCCTTCAGGTTCACGTGTTTGGTCGCGATCCGCGTGATCTTGTACGCGGCCGCCGGGCGCAGCTCGCCCTCATCGATGCGCGCGTTCGTGTTACGGTCGCGCCAGACCTGCAGCGCGGCCAGCTCCTCTCCCGCGATCGCGTCGTCTTGGTTCTTGTCGTAGAGCTGGCCGAGCTTCTGGTAGCCGTCGAGATAGCCGATCGGATTGCCGAAGAGCTTCTCGCCGCCGATGACGGAGACACCCCGCTTCGTCGGCGCCACGAGGAGGCCGTCGTTGGGCCCGATCCACTCGGTGATGCTCGGAAATCCCGTCGCGGTGATGTCGAAGAGCACCGACCGCGCGCGGTTCATGCGCGTCGGGTGGGGCAGCCACTCGCCCCGGTCCACGTCCGGTTTGTCGTCGCCGTCGAGGTCCAGAACGATCGGCGACGCAGCCATCAGCCCGACGACCTCGTAGGTCTGCCCTTGCCACGTGTAGTCCCCGCTGCCGACCCAGATCCGGTTGCGGCCCCCGTAGCCGGAGGGGTCGCCGGCATAGCTCAGCCCGGGAAGCCCGTTGTCGTAGAGGGTCATAGTGTCGACGGAACCGAGGACGTTGCCTCGCTCGTCGACCACGTACGTGTTCCCGCCGACATGCGCGGCGCTCCGGGCCGAAACGCTCGCCGGCCAGCTCCGGACCTCGTCGGCGAACTCCTTGAATCCTCGCGACAGGGCGGACGTATCTCCCGCAAGCGCCCGGCCGTCCCACCCCGCGCTGTCGTCCGTGCGGTCCCGGCGCTCCGCCTGGCTGGCGCTCGAGAACCGGTCGAAGGCGTTGATCCCCGCCTGGAAGCAGTCCTGGCACGTCCACCCCGGCTGCAGCATATAGTCGAGGACGCTCGGACCGTTCGAGAAGCGGCTCCCCATGAGGAACACGCGCGGCCGGTGCACCGTGATCGTGATGGACGCCGAGCCGGCGGGGCCGCAGGGCCCTTCCGCCGAGAGCGTGTAGGTGAAGTCCCCGACGCCGCCGGGGGACACCGTCGTGTTCCCCGGCACCGAGACGGCCCCGTTCGGGATGCCGGGCCCGCTCAGCGACAAGCGGAGCGTGGTCCCGGAGGTGGTCGGGCCGGGCGCCCAGCTCAACCGGGCGGATTCGCCCGGGAGCAGGCGCGCCTTGGCGGTGTTCCGCCGCTGCACTCCGCCGAGCTCCGCGCCGGAGCCCGAGCTGATCTGCACGGTGGAGTAATACGAAGGGCCCGAGTAGACGATCGGCTCATAAGTCATGACGAAGTCGACGGCGGTGTTCGTGTTACAAGCCTCGATGTTGCTGCTCGCGCCGCTGAGAGTCCCGGCCGACGCCGGCGACGCCAGCGCCATCGCAACGAGGATCTGGAGTATCGGCATATCCCTTCCTCCCGCTTCCGGCCTTTTCCAGACAACTGTATCCGGATTTCCGGAATGGGTTACGGATCGTCTACGGAGCAGATGTCTCCCCCGTCGGAGTTCAACCTCGATTTGCTACAGTCGCCGGCGTGCTGACCGTGGCCGCGGCGGCGGTGGCTGCGGCCGCCTTCGCGCGAGAACCGGCGGACTCCTTCGCGCGCGCGCTCGGCCGGCTGCGCGCCGAACCCGCCGAGGTCGTCCTCGGACCCCGCTCCGGCCGCCCGCCGTTGGCGCTGCCTTTCGTGGACTCCCTCCTGGCCGACCCGGTTGGGTGGCCCGAGCGCGCCGGCGAATTGGGGCGAGCGGCGCGGGCCGCGGAAGGGCTCCGCGGTCTCGTCGGCGTCGCCTCCTCACTCCTGACGGCTTCGCCCGCTGGGCCCGAGGAAGTCGCCGGGGGCGCGCCCGTCCTGGACTTGCCGGACGCCGTCGCCGGGGAGGTCCGGCGCCTCTGCGCCGCGGCGAGGCGGGCGGAGGCCCTACTTGCGCAGGCGGCGGCCCCTCTGGACGAAGCGGAGCGCCGCGCGCTCGAGGCGCGGTTCGCCGCGCAGCTCGTCGACGGCCCCCCGGAACCGCTCGACGCGAGGCTATTCGCCGCGGCCGCTCGCTTCGAAGTCGGCAGGCTCGTCGAGGGCGCGGCGCTGGTGGCGGCGGCGGCGGACGCCGCCGCCGGAGCGTTGGGCGGCGTCGCCGCCGCGGGAACGCTCCCGCGATCGTTCACGATCGACGGCGCGACCGTGACGCTGGGTGGGCCGGGCGACGACGTCTACTCGGCCGAGGAGCTGGCGGCCTCGACCGTGGTGCTCGACCTCGGCGGCGACAACCGCTACCTCGGCCCGCCCGCCGCCGCGGGGCCGGGCCAGGTGCGCCTCGTCGTCGACCTCGGGCGCGAGGTGGCGCTCGAGAGCGACGGTCCCGCGGCCTCGGGCCGCTTCGGCATCGGCCTGCTGCACCTGGGAAACCCCTCCGGGGCGAAGCGCCTGCGCGGCGGCCGCTTTTCGCTCGGCGCGGGCCTCTTCGGCGCCGGGCTGCTGCTGGTCCGCGGAGACGGGTCCTCGCTCGAATCCCGGGACTTCTCGCAAGGCGCGGGCGCCTTCGGCGTCGGGATCCTGGCGGCTGAAGGCCGCTCGCTCGTCCTCTCCGCGGCGCTTCGCGGGCAAGGCTTCGGGTACACGCGCGGGGTCGGCCTGCTCCGCGTGCGCGGTCCGCGCGCCACGCTCGACTGCGGGCGCGTCTACGCGGACCCCCGGGAGCCGGAGGCGGCGCTCAGCTTCTGCCAGGGGGCCGCCCAGGGACCCCGGGAGTTCGCGGGCGGCGGAATCGGGCTCGCCGTCGTCGACGGGGACGAGGCGCGGGTGGACAGCAGCTACTTCGCGCAAGGCGTGGGTTACTGGCACTCGCTCGGGGGCTTTTTCCTCGACGGCGGAGGCGCGCGCGTGCAGGCGCGGCGCTACGGCAAGGGCGCCGGCGTGCACGCGGCGCTGGGCCTCTTCGAGGCCTCCGGCGGCCGCCACCGGCTCCTGCAATGGGGCGTGGGGCCCGCCTTCGGCTGGGACCGCGGCGCCGGGGCGGCTCTCGTGCGCGGCGACCGGCATACGATCCGCTCCGACTGGGCGTCCGGCAAGGGCGATCTCGGCGGGCTGGGGCTGCTGCGCGTGGAAGGGACGGAGAACCGGCTCCGGCTCGGCGAGCTCGGGACCGGAACGGTGACGCGGTCCGGCCCCGGCTACGGCGTGGCCGTCGTCTCGGGCGCCGCCAATGCCGTCTGGGTTCCCGGGCTCTCGTCGGCGACGGCGGCCGCGCCTCCCACGCTGCTGACGGGGCCCTGGGGCGTCACGCAGACCTACGGGGATGCCGTGCTCCACCGGGAGCTCGAGATCGACGAGCCGCGCTTCCCCGCGCTGGACGGCGGCTTCGCCGAACGCGCCGCCCGCGACCAGGATCACAACGCCCTGCGCCTCGCGGACGCGGACCGCCTCGCCGCGCCCGAGCGCCTCGCCCGCTGGCTGTTCTCCGCCACCGAGGGAGGGCTCGACGACCGGATGCCGGGACAGGCGCTGCTGCGCCTCCTCGCGCTGACGGACGCCGAGGCGGCGCTGCTGCCGCGGCTGGCCGCCCCCGAGCGGATCGGCGAGTTGGCGCTGCTGCGGGTCCTGCTCGCGGCCTACGGACGGCGCGTGTCGGAGGCGCTGATCGCTCGGGCCCGCTCCGCCCGCGGGCCTCTCCGGGCCGCGCTCGTCGGCCTCCTGGCGGCGCTGCCCGCGCGCGAGGCGGCGCGAGCCGCGCGTTCCGCCGCGAGCGACGCCGATCCGCGGGTCCGGCGGGAGGCGTTCGCCGCCCTGGCCGCGCTCTTCGGCTCCGCCCGGGACGGCGAATACGCGGACCTAGGGTTCCTCGAGGCGGTCTCGGCGGCGTGCGCGAAAGACGATGCCGCCGCCGCGCCGCCGGTCGGACAACCGCGCCTGGCCGCCATGCTGTCCGTGCTGTCACTCGCGGGCGCGCATCCCGAGGCGCGGCAACGCGTGGCCTCCCAGGCGCCGGACCCGTTCGGCCCGGCTCCGGCCCGGACCGTGGGCGCGTTCGTGGACGCGCTGAGCGCCCACGCCGGCGGCTGCCGCGACGGGCTCGGGCGCGAGCTGCGGCTCCGGAGGAGCCTCCTTCCCTCGGCGGCGCGGCGTCTGCTCGAAGGATCGCGCGACGGCGACCCCGGGGCGCGGGCCTCGGCCGTCCGGGCGCTGGCGGCGCTGAAGCGCCCCGGCGACGCCGAGCGGTTCGCGTCGCTCTGGAACGATCCCTCCAACGAGGTCCGGGAGGCCGCGGCGGCCGCTCTCGGAGGGCTCGGCGCCTCGGCCACCCGCGCTCTAACCGGCGTCGCCGCGTCGCCGGAGCCGCGAGCGCGCGCCTGGGCGGCCGTCGCCGCGTCGCACTCCTCCGACCCCGCCGCCGCCGGGCTCCTGGCCGCCGCCTCGGACGACCCCTCGGAAGACGTTCGCGCCACCGCATCCTCCGCGTCGGCGGCGCGCTCGCGCAGCAAGTGAAGCAAGTTACGTGGGGACAGTCCCCACTTAACTTGCTTCACTTG
>JACQPK010000438.1 GCA_016207565.1 Elusimicrobiota bacterium | reverse complement strand
GTCCTGCAGTTCTCGACCGTGATCGGCGCGTACCTCTTCGCCATGGGGCTGGGCTCGTGGCTCTCGCGCTACGTGGGCAAGAGCCTGGCCGCCCGGTTCGTGCAGATCGAGGCGCTCGTCGGCCTGGTCGGTGGGTTCTCCGCGGCGATCCTCTTCGCCGCGTTCACCTACGTCGAGGGATTTAGGCTGCTGCTCTACGGGATCGTGCTCACGATCGGGACGCTCGTCGGGATGGAGATCCCGCTCCTGATGCGCCTACTCAAGAACCGCGTCGAGTTCCGGGACCTGGTGTCGCAGGTACTCGCGCTCGACTACGTCGGCGCCCTGGGCGCGTCCGTGCTGTTCCCGCTGTGGCTCGCGCCGCGGCTGGGCCTGCTCAACACCGCGCTGGTGTTCGGGCTGCTGAACGTCGGCGTCGCGCTCTGGGCCCTGCGCGTGTTCCGCTCCGACATCGGTCCCGGCGGCTGGATCCGGGCGCAATGCCTCGGCTCCGCCTGCGCGCTGCTCGTCGGCCTGGCCTGCTCGGCCGAGATCGGGGCGTTCGCCGAGGGGAATCTGTACGCCGACGAGGTGATCTTCTCCAAATCGACGCCCTACCAGAAGATCGTGCTGACCCGCTGGAAGGACGACCTGCGGCTCTTTCTCAACGGCCACCTCCAGTTCAGCTCCGTCGACGAGTACCGCTACCACGAGGCGCTCGTCCATCCCGCCCTCGCGGCCCACCCGAAGCCCGGCTCGGTCCTGATCCTCGGCGGCGGCGACGGCCTGGCCGCGCGCGAGGCGCTGCGCGACCCGCGAGTGGGCCGCGTCACGCTCGTCGACCTCGACGGCGAGATGACCGGGCTGTTCACGCGCAACCCCCTGCTCAAGGGGCTCAACGCCGGCTCGCTCTCCGACCCGAGAGTGCGCGTGGTCAACGCGGACGCCTTCCGCTGGCTCGAGGAGGCGCGCGAGGGCTTCGACGTCGCGCTCGTCGATTTCCCGGACCCGAGCAACTACTCCGTCGGCAAGCTCTACACGACGACCTTCTACGGGCTGCTGCGCCGCCGGCTGAACCCGGGCGGGCTCTTCAGCGTGCAGGCCACCTCGCCGCTCTTCGCCCGGAAGTCGTTTTGGACGATCGAGCGCACGATCCGCGAAGCCGGGCTGGCCACGGCGCCTTACCACGCCTATGTCCCGTCCTTCGGCGAGTGGGGCTTCGTGATCGGCGCGACCGCGCCGTACCGCCGCCCCACCGCGCTCCCGCGGGGGCTCCGCTTCCTCGACGCCCGCTCGCTCGCGGCGATGTTCGAGTTCCCCGCCGACATGGCGCGCGTCGAGGCCGAGCCGAACCGCCTCAACACGCAGCTCCTCGTCCACGCCTACGAGTCGGAATGGGAGAAGATAACCCACTAATCTCCCGGAGGGCGTTCCTGTGGGCGGGCGGCAGCCTGCTGGGCGCCGCGGCCGCGTCGCAGTGGAGGCGCTGGCTCCCGGCGGGGCGCCCGATCGAAGGCTCGATCGTCGGCCCCTCCTTCGCCGCGGCGCATCGGCTTCGCGACGGCATCTTTCCCGCGCCGGCCCTCCCGGCAGAGCGCACGGCGGTCGCGATCCTCGGCGGAGGGATCTCGGGGCTGTCGGCGGCCTGGAAGCTCGAGCGTTCGGGGCTGGCCGACTTCCGCGTGCTCGAGCTCGAGGACTCCGCCGGAGGGAACGCCCGGTCCGGCGATGGGCCGGCCGGGGCGTATCCGTGGGGGGCGCATTATGTTCCCTTTCCGCAGCCTGAGTCGCGGGCGGTGTCGGAACTGCTTCGGGAACTCAAAGTCGAGGTCGGCCGAGACAGGCTCGGCCGACCGATTTACAACGACCGTTACGTCTGCTTCGCTCCGGAGGAACGTCTGTTCGTGCACGGACGCTGGCAGGAAGGGCTCTACCCGACCCTCGGCACGAGCCGCGCGGACGCGGCCGAGCGGGCGCGCTTCGAGCGCCTCGTCCGCGCGCTGCGCCGCCGGAAGGGGTCGGACGGGAGGCGAGCCTTCGCGATCCCGCTGGAGGAGAGCTCGCGCGACCCGGAGCTCCTCGCGCTCGACCGGTTGTCGATGGCCGCTTGGCTCGACCGGGAAGGCTTCACGTCCGCTCCCCTGCGCTGGTTCGTCGAATACGCGTGCCGCGACGACTACGGCACGCTCCTGGCGGACACCTCGGCCTGGGCGGGCCTGCACTACTTCGCCGCGCGCGGCGAGGGCTCCGAGGACCAAGTGCTGACCTGGCCCGAAGGCAACGGCTGGCTCGTGCGCCGGCTCGCCGCGATCGCGGGGGCCCGGATCCGCCCCCGCGCGCTAGTGTTCCGCGTGGCGCCGGCCGAGTCCGGCGTCGCGGTGGACTGGCTCGACACCCAGACGGGGAAGGCGCGCCGGCTGCTCGCCCGCGCCGCCCTCGTCTGCCTGCCGCAGTTCGTCGCCCAGCGGGTGATCGAGCCGTGGAGGCGCAAGCCTCCCGCCTGGGCGGGCGAGTTCCGCTACGCGCCCTGGGTCGTCGCGAACCTGACGGTGGAGCGGCCTCCGGAAGGCCGCGGAGCGCCGCCGTCGTGGGACAACGTCATCTACGGCAGCCCGTCCTTGGGGTACGTGGACGCCTCCCATCAATCGCTGTCGCAGGACCGCCGCCGCGCCGTCTGGACCTACTACCGGCCGCTCACGGGAGAGGACCCCCGGCGCGAGCGGGCCCAAGCGCTCGCCGCGCCCTGGTCCGCCTGGCGGGACGCGGCGCTCGGAGATCTCTCCCGCGCGTTGCCGGGGCTCAAAGAACACGTCCGCCGCATCGACGTGATGGTTTGGGGACACGGGATGGTCCAGCCCCGTCCGGGCTTCCTGTGGGGCCCGTCCCGGGCGGCCGCCGCCCGGCCGTTCGGCCGGCTTTTCTTCGGCCACTCCGACCTGTCGGGCCTATCGCTCTTCGAGGAGGCGCAGTATCGGGGGGTCCGGGCCGCCCAGGACGCCATGACCGCGCTGGGCCGCCCTTTCACCGCCAGCGTCTGACTCCCGCTGACGAAAACCGCCTTGCCGGTGCTCCCAAGGCCGGCTACAAATTTGCAATCGCGGCGTAACAAGTCAATTAGTATAATCCGGGGCACTCGATGGCGGTCATCTTAGCCGTAGTCGCGATCGCGTTGACGGCAGGAGCGCAAAGCGCCTCCCTGCCGGACGCGCCGTCCATGGCTCCGGCGGGCTCCGCGGCGGGTCCCGCCGCCGGGGTCCCGGCGCAGCCGCCCCAGACGGAGCAGCCTCCCACCGCCGTCCGCGAGCTGGCGCCGAAGCCACCGCCACCCGTCCCCTTCCAAGAGGAGCTGCGGGTCGTGCAATCGCAGCTCAAGATGATCGAGGCCAAGGGACCGAGCCGCTCCACCGGCCGGGTTTCCCGGTACGGCCGCCTCCGAAACCCGGCGCAGCTGCCGCTCGAAGGGCTCGGGTTCCGATCGATTCGACCGTATCGTCCCGCCTATTACGGGACCGACGATCTCATCACGGGCCTCATCGAGACCGCGGCGCGCCTGAAGCTGGCCGATCCCGAGATGCCCCCGCTCGCGGTCGCCGACCTCTCCGGCCCGAAGGGCGGCCGCATCGCGCTCCACCGGTCGCACCGGAACGGTCGCGACGCGGACCTGGGGTTTTTCTGGATGGACGAGGACGGCAACCCGGTGCCGGCCGACGAGCTGGTCCGCTTCGACCGCCGCGGCCGGGCACGCTACAAGGGAAAGGCCCTCGTCTTCGACGTCAAGCGCAACTGGAGCCTGGTCCGCGCGCTCCTCACGAGCCCACGCTTTGGCGAGCGCGTCCGCTGGCTCTTCGTGTACCACCCGCTCCGCAAGCTCCTCCTGGACTACGCGGAGCGCGTCGAGGGCGACCTCTACTTCGTCGAGTACGCGTGGCGGATCCTGCAGCAGCCCGGCTCGCGCGCCGGCCGCCACGACAACCACTTCCACCTCCGCATCGACTGCTCGCCTCAAGAAGTCGCCGACGGCTGCCGCGATTAACCTGAGCCCTTAGTCCCGCTCTCCCGGACGCCCAATGGCGGCCGCCGCGTAGGCCTCGAGTCCGTCGGTACCCGTTCCCCGATCGTCGAAAATAGCCGGGATGGTTCTCCCGATCGCCCTGGCTTTGGCTGTGGCAGGACACGCGCGCGCCGAGCTCCGCTGCTCGCTCGACGGCGCCGTCGGCCTCGGCGGGCGGATCGACGCCGTGCGGGAGAAGCTGGCGGGGCCGGCTCCCGCCGTGCCGGCGGCGGCCGGCCGGGACTGGCGCCCGCTGACGCCGGGCGAGATCATTCTGGCTCGGCGAGTCTTCCAGAACGGGATCGCCTACCCCAAGACCCGCATCTACCGGCGGAAATGGCTGCCCTGGCAGCCCGACGGGACGGTCATGAGCCCCAACGGCCACGTGTACTTCCCTCCCGGCCACCGGGACTACCGCGACGACTTTTCGACGAACTCCGACTCCGCGCGCAAGACGTTCTTTCACGAGCTGACGCACGTCTACCAGCGCCATCAGGGCGTCGACGTCGCCGGGCGGCGCCTGCGCGAGGGCGGGATCTACGACTACGACATCGCAACCTCGCTCGACCTCAACCGCTACACCGTCGAGCAGCAGGGCGACATCGTCGCCGACTACGCCGCGCGGTGCGCCGAGTTGTCGGGCGCCGCCTTGCTGAGCTGCCAGGCCCGCTTCCGCCCCGCGCTGACCGAGTTCCTCGCCGACCCGAACTACCTGCGCGCGGACGAGCGGAAGCGCTTCTGGCTCGAGCGCTGGGGCGTCCCCTAGCGGCGGCCCCACGGGCCCGGTCCCTTACCAGCTGCGCTTGTCGCGACCGAGCTTCTTGCGGAATTTATAGACCGCGCGCCGCGCCTTCGGCGTCCCGATCTTCTCGAGGGCCTCCGCGGAGCGGTAGCGCACGATCGGCGCCTTGTCCTTGAGCGCGGCGATGAGCGGATTCACGGCGTCCACGGCCGCCGGCTCGAGCTTGCCGATGTCCTCGGCGGCCTTCGCGCGGATGTTCTCATCCTTGTCCTTGAGGGAGGAAAGCAGCGTGCTCAAGAGGAGCTTGCGGCTGTGCATCCGGGCGCCGGGCGCCGGGCCCGGCGTCGGTGTGGGGGTCGGGGTCGGGG
>JACQPK010000418.1 GCA_016207565.1 Elusimicrobiota bacterium | reverse complement strand
GCCTTGGCGGCCTCCTCGGCGGCGCCGAGGGTCTGGGCCGCGGCGGGCGCGGCGATGACTGCGGAAATCACGAGCGATAGGACCATGGTCGTTCTCCGGGGTCGGGTCGGAGCCATTCTAGCGAGACCGTCCGGGCAGGAGCGTGAGGCTTCTGGGCCCGCCGCCGGAGGGCTTTCGTCCCGTGGGCCTCTAGGACCTACGGCTCCTCGGCGGCCGGCCCCGATTCTTGCCCGGGGGCTGTCCCCGCTGCCGCGATTTTTTCTAAACTGTGACGGCGGAAACATGTCTTCGCGGTCTCGCCTCACCCAAGGGTTCGCCGTCATCATCTCCGCGCCGTCGGGCGCGGGCAAGTCCACGGTGTGCCGGAAGCTGCTCCAAAAGGACAAAGACCTGCGCTACTCCGTCTCCTGCACGACGCGCCCCCCCCGCCCCGGCGAGAGGGACGGCCGCGACTACCATTTCCTCACGACCGAGGAGTTCAAGCGCCGGATCCACCGCGACGAGTTCCTCGAGTGGGCGATGGTGCACGATCACTACTACGGGACGCCGAAGCGCTTCTTCGACGACCGGATCGCCGACGGCAGCGTCGTGATCCTGGCCATCGACGTGCAGGGCGCCAACACCGTCCGCCGGAAGCGCCCGCAGACGGTCACGATCTTCCTCATGCCCCCCTCGTGGCGGAGCCTCCGCGAGCGGCTGCTCGCCCGGCGAAAGGACTCCGCCGACGTCGTCGAGCGTCGGCTGGCGAACGCGCGCGGCGAGCTCTCGCAGGCGCGCTACTACGATTATCTCGTCGTTAACGACGACCTGGCGCAGGCCGTCGCGCACATCGAAGCCGTCCTCACGGCTGAGCGGCTGCGCGTCGGACGCCAAGAGTTGTCGCTGGACGGTTTACCCGACGTCGTACGACGATAGGAGCCACCATGGCACGCGAAGCGAAGAAGAAGAATCCCGAGGACTACAAGGGCAAGAGCATCGAGCAGCTCATCTTGGACCAGGGTGACGGCAAGTACGGCCTCGTCCCTCTGGCCTCCACCTGGGCCCTGGTGCTGCGGCGGCGCGACGAGAACCGCCACCTCACGCAGCCCGAGCTGCTCGACCTGGCCTTGCGGCAGATCCTCACGGGCGAGGTCGACGAGGACACCGTGAAGTCCTCCGCCGACGAGTTGGCCGCGCAGGCGGTCTCCGCCGACGGAGCGCTCGCCGACGCGAAGAAGAAGCTCTAACCGATGGCCAAGGCCGCGCGCCGTCCCTTGAGCCCGGGACGGCGCATCCTTCTCGGGGTCTCGGGGTCCATCGCGGCTTACAAGTCCTGCGAGATCGTGCGGGGTTTAGTGCGGGCCGGCGCCGAGGTGAAGGTGGCGGCGACCGCGAACGCCCTGCGCTTCGTCACGCCGCTGACCTTGAGCGTCTTGTCGCGCGGACCGGTGTATCACGACCCGTTCGATCCGGCCGCCTGGGACATGGCTCATCTCAGCCTCGCCTCGTGGGCGTCGCGGGTCATCATCGCCCCCGCGAGCGCGGACCTCATGGCGCGCCTTGCGATGGGCCGTTCGGGTGGGCTCCTCGAGTCCTTGGTCTTGTCGACCAAGGCCCCGGTGGCGGTGTGCCCCGCCATGGACACCGAGATGTGGGAGCACCGCGCGACGCAGGCCAACGTCGCCCGGCTTCGCGAGTGGGGCTACGAGGTCTGGGGTCCCGTCGAGGGCGAGCTGGCGAGCGGGCGCGTCGGCATGGGGCGGCTGCTCGAGCCCGCCGAGATCGTCGCGCGCGGCCTGAAGTGAGTCGCTCCCGGCCCTGGTCCCGCCGCTCGGTCCTCATCACCGCCGGGCCGACGCGCGAGCACCTCGACCCGATCCGCTTCATGACGAACGGCTCCACCGGCACGATGGGCTTCGCGCTGGCCCGCGCCGCCCGGGCGCGCGGCGCGCGGGTGACCGTGGTGAGCGGGCCGTGCTGCGCCGCCAAGAAGGCCGGCGTCGACGTCGTGCCGGTCGTCTCGGCCCTCGACATGCACCGCGCGGTGCTTGCGCGGTGGCGCCGGGCGGACGTCGTCATCGGCGCGGCGGCCGTCGGGGACTGGCGGTTCGCCAAGCCCGCGCGCCGAAAGATCAAGCGCTCCGGGGAGGGCATCACGCTCCGGCTCGTCGAGAACCCGGACATCATCGCCGACGTGGCCCGGCGCTCGAGGCGGGACGCCCGTCGCCGGGTCATCGTGGGCTTCGCCCTCGAGACGGACGCGTGGCTCGACAACGCCCGCAGGAAGCTGGACCGGAAGGGCCTCGATCTCGTCGTCGCGAACCGCCCCGACTCGATGGGGCGCGGACCGGCGCGCGCCGCGATCGTGGGGCCCGACGGCCGGCGCAGGCTCCCCGCGATGGACAAGGAACGGCTGGCGGAGGAGATCTTGGACGCGGTGGAGGAACGGTTTGACTGAGGCCGGCGAGCTTCTCGCGCTCGTGCGCGAGCTCAGGGCGAGAGCGGCCGAGGGCGACCTGCAGGTCGGGCCCGCCGGCGCCGCGCGGCCGGCGCCGCCGAAGCCCGAGCCCGTGGAGCCGCCGGGGCTGGACGCCCTGAAGGCCCAGGTCGCGGCGTGCCGGAAGTGTCCGCTCGGCGCCCAAAGGCTCAACCCCGTCTTCGGCGTCGGTTCGCCGAAAGCCCAAGTGATGTTCGTCGGCGAGGGACCGGGCTTTCAGGAGGATCGCCAAGGGGAACCCTTCGTCGGCAAGGCCGGTCAGCTCCTCGACGACATCCTCAAGGCGATCGGCCTTTCCCGGCAGACGGTCTACATCGCGAACATGGTCAAGTGCCACCCGATGGTGGACCCCTCGAACCCGGACGCGCGAGGCAACGACCGCCCTCCCGCGCCCGATGAGATCGAGGCCTGCCGCGGCTATCTGGAGGAGCAGATCCGCCTCATCCGTCCCCGATTTATCGTGACGCTCGGCAACGTCGCCACCAAGGCGCTGCTCCGCGAGGAGCTCGGCATCACGAGGGCCCGCGGCGTTTGGCGAGAGCTGAGGATCGAGGGGCTGGAGGAGCCGGTGCGCCTCCTGCCCACGTTCCATCCCGCGGCGCTGTTGCGCGACCCATCACTCAAGCGCGACGTCTGGACCGACATGAAGAATCTAAGAACGGAGCTAAGCCGACCATGAACGCGCAGCGCAAGCACTCTTCCCAGCGACGCAAGAGCGATTCGGACCTCCTCGACAAGATCGAGCATTTCATCGAGAACCACATCGAGGACAAGATCAAGAAGGGCTTAGACGACGTCGAGGACTTCCTCAAGCGCGAGTTCCGCGAGCTCCGCGATAAGGCGCGGGGCAAAAACGGCGACGAAGGCCCGTTCAGCTACATCGAGCAGTTCCTCCGCGACAAGAAGGTGGCCTCCGTCGCGCCGAGCACGAAGTTCCTGGTCAACAAGGTGCTCAAGCGGATGGACCTCAGGTCCGCGCAGACCGTCATCGAGTACGGCCCGGCCGAGGGCGTCATCACGAGGCCGATCCTCGAACGGCTTCCGTCGGACGGCCGCGTGGTCGCGATCGAGCTCAACCCCGGCTTCGTGGCGACGCTGCGGCAGCAGCTGGCCTCCGAGCCGCGGCTGACCGTCGTCGAAGGGAGCGTGACCGAGGTCGACAAGATCGTCGCGCCGCTCGGCGTGCCTCCCGCGGACGTCATCGTGTCCGGCATTCCGTTCAGCTTCCTCTCGCCGCTGGAGCGGCACCATCTGCTGCACAAGACGGTGGACCTGCTGCGCCCGGGCGGGCGCTTCATCGCCTACCAAGTGACGACGCACCTGGTCCCGCTGATGAAGTACCACTTCCAGGACGTGGACGTGGATTTCGAGGTCCGCAACCTGCCGCCGCACTTCGTCTTCACCGGCTACAAGTGATAGGGCCAGACCCTTTGTCAGGTTTCTGTCAAGATTTGACGGACTATGGAACCCTTAGAGGCAAAACCTGACGGAAACTTGACAAAGGGTCTGACCCTAATCGCGGAAGTCGCCTGCCCGGTCCCGCTGAACCGGACCTTCGACTACGAGGTTCCTGAGGCTCTGGCTCGGCGGGTCGCGCCCGGCGTCCGCGTGGCCGTGCCTTTCGGTCCCCGGCGCCTCACGGGGTACGTCCTGTCGGTCCGCTCCGGCGAGCCCCAGCGCCCGCTCAAGCCTGTTTGGGCCGCCCTCGATCCCGAGCCGTTCCTGAGCGCGGAGCTGCTCGAGCTCGCGCGGTGGCTGTCGGCCCGCTACGCGGCCCCGCCCGGCGAGGTCTGCAAGGCGCTCCTGCCGTCGTTCGTCAAGGCGGGCGTCCGGGGCAAGGCGCGGCCCTGCCCGCCGCCGCCGGACGGCGCCGCGTCGCGGGAGCGGGGCTTCGAGCTGACCTCGGGGCAGGCCAAGGCCGTCGAGCATCTGACGGAGCGGATCCGGGCGGGCGGGCACGAGGCGGCGCTCCTCTTCGGCGTGCCCGCCTCCGGAAAGACCGAGGTCTACATCACCCTGATCCGGGAGGCCGTCGCGAAGGGAGGACAGGCCCTGTTTTTGGTGCCGGAGATCTCGCTCACGCGCCCGTTTTTCGAGGACTTCGAGCGGCGGGCGGGCCTGCCCGTCGCCTTGTGGCACAGCCAGGTCGGGCAGGCCGGCCGCAGGGAGGCGTGGCTCGGCGTGCGTCGAGGGGAGGTCCGCGTGGTCGTCGGCGCGCGGTCCGCCTCGCTCTTGCCCTTCAAGGACCTCCGGCTCGCGATCGTCGACGAGGAGCAAGACGAGTCCTACAAGCAGGACGGCCAGGCGCCGCATTATCACACCCGCGAGGTCGTGCTCGAGCGGGCGCGGAAGTTCGGCGCGGTGGCGATCCTCGGCAGCGCCACCCCGAGCCTCGAGGCGCTCGAGCTCGTCGACTCCGGCCGCGCCACGCTGATCCGCATGCCGGAGCGCGTCGCGAAGTCGACGCCGCCGCCGAGGGTGCACGTCGTCGCGCCCCCGCGGGCTCCGGGCCGCTGCGTCTCCGACGCCTTGGTCGAGCGGCTTCGCGACCGGTTGAACCGCCGCGAGCAGTCGATCCTGCTCGTCAACCGGCGAGGGCATTCCGCGTTCCTCTGGTGCCGCAAGTGCGGGTGGGTCGCCCGCTGCGTCTCGTGCGGGCTCGCCTACGTGATGCACGAGGGCGCCGAGGCGCCGCCCGCGCCCCAGCCGGGGCTCTTCGGCGCCGAGGCCGGGTTCGGCCTGCTCTGCCACCACTGCGGCCGGCGCGCGAAGGTCCCGCCGTCCTGCGTCGGCTGCAAGACCGGCGCTCTGTCGGCCGGCGGCGCCGGGACGCAGCGGGTCGTCGCCGAGCTCAAGACGCTGCTGCGCGGCGCGAAGATCCTGCGGATGGATTCCGATACCGTCTCCAAGGAGCGCGCCGAGTCCCTCAAGGACCACCGGATTTACGACCGCTTCAAGGCGGGCGAGGCCGACATCCTCGTCGGGACGAAGCTCGTGGCCAAGGGCTTCCATTTCCCCAACGTGACGCTCGTGGGCGTGGTGGACGCGGACGCGATGCTGCAGATGCCGGACTTCCGCGCCGCCGAGCGCACGCTGCAGCTCCTGATCCAGGTGGCCGGCCGCGCGGGGCGCGCCGAGAAGCCGGGCGAGGTGCTCATCCAGTCGGCGAACCCCGGCCACTACGCCGTCGCCTCGGTCCTGGCGGGCGACTACCTCGCGTTCGCGCGCCAGGAGATGGGTTTCCGACGAGAGCTGGCCTATCCCCCCGCCTCGGGGCTCATCCGCGTGCTGCTCTCCGGCGCCAAGGCCGAGCAGGTCGAGGCCGAGGCCGAGGCGCTGGCCGCGAGGCTCCGGCCCCTCCTCGCCGGCGCCGAGGTGGTCGGCCCTTCGCCCGGCGTCTACCAGAAACTGCGCGGGAAATTCAGGTATCATCTGCTGGTGAAACTGCGCGACGGCGCCCGGGCGCCCGCTTGCCTCGAGGCGCTGTCTCGCGCCGAAGTCGCCGCCGGCGTGAAGAAGAGCGTGCAGGTCGATCCCTATGACCTCTTCTGAAGGCGCCGCCCGGACGCACCCGGTCGTATTGACCGGGCTCTGCCTCGCGATCGGCCTCGCCCCGTTCGCCTGGAGCACCCACTTCGTGGCGGAGTACACGCTGCCGAAGCTCCTCGCGCTCCACGTCGGTCTCGTCTTGGCCGCGGGAGCCGCCGCCTGGAGCGCCTCCACCGCCTGGCGCTGTCCCCTGGACTTGCCGGTCCTCGTCAATCTGGCGGTCTTGGCGCTTTTGACCGCGACGTCGCAGGACCCGTGGCTCAGCCTGGTGGGGCGCTACAACTCCTACTCCCACGGCTTGTGGGTCTGCGCGATCTACGCCGGCCTCGGCTTGCTCGCGGCGCGCCTCGATCGGGGCTCCGTGCGCGCGGCGGTCGCCTCGACGCTCCTCGGCGGCTCCGTGGTGGCCGCCTACGGCGTCTTGCAGACCCTGGGCTACGAGTGGTTCCTGCGGGCGGCGCTGCCGCAGGGCCGAGCGGTCTCCAGCATCGGCAGCCCCGTCGACTTGGGCGCGTATCTCGCGACGCTGTTTCCGCTCGCGGTCGCCTGGACGGTCGGCCGCTCCAGCCCGGCCGGAGCGCTCGCCACGCTCGCGCTTGCCGCGGGGCTATGGGCCACCGCGTCGAGGGGCCCTTGGCTCGCCTCCGTCTTGGGCGTGGGCGCGTTCGCGTTCGTGATGCTCGGCGGCGCCGAGCCGGGCAAGGCCAAGGACGCCGTCCGGCGGGTTCCGGCCTGGGCCTGGGCGGCGGTCGTGTTGGTCCTGGCCGCCGGAGGCTGGCTCGCGGTCCGGCGGGCGGCCGCGCGCGGCGTGACGAAGACCACCGACTCGGCGCGCGTCGAGGTGTGGCGGTCGGCCTGGCAGATCTTCGAGCTGCGGCCCGTGTTCGGCACCGGCCCCGACACGTTCGAGCAGGCGTTCCGGCGCAGGCGCACGGAGGAGTTCGTGCGCCGGATGGGCGGCAGCGTCCGCTTCCAGGCCTACGCGCACAACGACCTCCTGCAGGCGCTCTCCACGACGGGGCTGCTCGGCGCGGGCGTCTACGTCTGGCTGCTGGTCGCCGTTGCGTTCGCCGCCCTCCACGCGTGCCGCCGGCCCGAGGAGCGCTGGCTGGCGGGCGGCATCTTCGGCGGGCTCGCCGCCGCGTTCGTGGTCGTCAAGTTCAACCCGATCGCGCTCGAGGTGATGGCGCTCGTCTCTTTCCTCGCGGGACTCGGCGCGGCCCTCAACCGTCCCGACGGCGCCCCGGGAGCCGGGCGGGAGCGGCTCGAGCGGCTCGCCGCGGCGTGCCTCTTGGCGTTCTGCGGCGCGGGTCTCGTGTTCGCCGGCCGGTGGTCGCTCGCCGACCTCCACGCTAAGACCGCCCAGATCTTGTTCACGAAGACCGGGCTGCTGGAGCAGGCCGATCCGGCGAACCCCGCCGCCTATGGGCTGCGGCTCGCCGCCATGGAGGAGATCCGCGAGGCGATCGCGCGCAACCCGTGCGAGCTCGCCTACCGCGTCCAGCACATGAACGAGCTGGGCCCGCTGATCAACGCCAACAAGGCGGCGCAGGGGCGGCTCGCCCTCCTCGGCGAGGCGAAGGAGTCGGGGAAGGCGGCGATCGGCTGCCACCCGACGGAGGTCAACGCCCACTACGTCGCGGGGATCGCGGCCTGGATGCACGTGCAGCTCGGCATGGAGGCTGAGCTGGCCGAGGCCGAACGCGAGCTCGAGAAGGCCATCGAGCTCGACCCGATGTTCCTCCCGCTCCTCGAGCAGCGGCTGCTCATCGCGCAGCGCCGCGGCGGCCCGTCCGTCGCCGAGTGGGCGCGCCGCGTCGCCGAGGCCAAGCAGCGCGCCGGCACCTGATCAGTACGACACGATGCACATGCCGCCGGCGCCCGCGCCGCCGGCGCCGCTGTCCTCGTGCCCGCCGCCGCCTCCTCCGCCCGGGACCGTTCCCGCTTGCCCCGCGACGTTGGAGCTCGCGGCGCCGCCGCCTCCTCCTCCCCCGGCGCCGCCCAGCGGGCTTCCGCCCCCGTTGCCGCCCTGGCCGGTGCCGCCGGCTCCCGCGCCCCCGCCGCCCGTCAGGTTGATCGTGCCGCCGGAGGCCGTTCCTCCGGAGACCGCCGTCGTCGTGGTCGCTCCGGTGCCGCCGTTCGCGGTGAGCGTCGCATCGCCCGCGAAGCTGCTGTTTCCGCCGCTTCCTTCGGCCGTGCCGCCGGCGCCGATGGTCACCGTGACGTCGGCGCTCACGCTCACGAGGCCCGCGACGTAGCCGCCTCCGCCGCCGCCGGCCCCGGATTGGTTGTTGGCGCCGTCCGCCCCCGCGCCTCCCCCGCCCCAGCACTCGACCCATACGACGGAAACGCTCGCGGGCTTGGTCCAGGTGCCCCCGCTCGTGAAGACCTGGACGTTCGCGGGAACGCCGCGATTGACGCCCGTGGCTCCGGTGGCGCCCGTGGGGCCGGTCATGCCCGTGGCTCCCGTCACGCCCGTGGGGCCGGTCTCGCCGGTCGCGCCCGTTGCGCCGACGAGTCCCGTGACGCCGGTGGCGCCCGTGGGGCCTGTCATGCCCGTGGCGCCGGTCACGCCGACGGGCCCGGTGACGCCGGT
>JACQPK010000434.1 GCA_016207565.1 Elusimicrobiota bacterium | reverse complement strand
AGTCCACGCTCTTGTCGCGGATGTCGCACGCCAAGCCGAAGGTCGCCGACTATCCGTTCACGACCCTCGTGCCTCACTTGGGCGTCGTCGAGCACAAGCGGGCCTCGTTCATCATGGCGGACATCCCCGGGCTCATCGAAGGGGCGCATACGGGCAAGGGGCTCGGCGACGACTTCCTGCGCCACGTCGAGCGGACGCGCCTGCTCGTGCACCTGATCGACCCCCTCGGCTTCATGCACACGAAGGCGCTCGACGGGATCCGCGTGATCGAGCACGAGCTCAAGAGCTTCTCCGGTCGCCTGGCGGCGAAGCCCAGGGTCATGGTCGTCAACAAGCTGGACCTGCCCGAGGGGACGGCCGTGCTCGAGGCGGTCAAGCGCCGCTACCCTGCCCGCAAAGTCTTCGGCATCTCCTGCGCGACCGGCCAAGGCATCCCCGAGCTCGCCGATTTCCTCGTGACCGAGCTCCAGCGCCTGCCGAAAGACGCGGGCTTCGTGATGCCGCCGTCGGAAGAGCACCACCACGAGGTGCAGCCCGGCTACAAGGTCACGCGGGAGCAGGGCGTCTGGCGCGTCCGCGGCCCCTACGTCGAGCGCATCGCGAGCATGACGGACCTCCGGCTGCCGGAGGCGGTCGCACGCTTTCAGCTCGCGATCAAGAAGATCGGCGTCGACAAGACGCTCAAGAAGGCCGGAGCCAAGGAAGGCGACGACGTCCGCATCGGCAGCTTCGACTTCGTGTGGACGGACGCGCCGTTCGAGCCTCCGCCCCGCCTGCCGAGGACCCGCCGGATCCGCCTCGAGCACGAATGAATACCGTCAAGGAGTACGAGGCGAAGGTCCAGGACGTGGGGGGCATCCCCGGGGCCTACGCGTTCTGCCAGGACCTCGCTCGCCGCCACTACGAGAACTTCCCCGTCGCCTCGAGGCTCCTGCCGAGCCACACGCGGCGCCACGTCGCGGTGCTCTACGCCTTCGCCCGGATCGCCGACGACTTCTCCGACGAGCCCGAGTACGAAGGCGTGCGGCGGGAGCGCCTCGAGGACTGGCGCCGCCAGCTCTGGGCGATCGGCAAGGAGCCCGCTCGCCATCCCGTCTTCCTCGCGATGGAGGACACGCTCAAGGAGCTCTCCTTGCCGCGGGAGCCCTTCGACGACCTTCTCTCGGCCTTCCTGCAGGATACCGAGAAGCGCCGCTACCGCGACTTCGACGAGGTCGCCGACTACTGCCGCCGCTCGGCCAACCCCGTCGGCCGGATCGTGCTGATGATCCACGGCCACCGCGACCCGGAGCTCTTCCGCCTTTCGGACAACATCTGCACGGGCCTTCAGCTCGCGAACTTCTGGCAGGACGTCTCGGTCGACCTCAAGAAGGACCGCATCTACATCCCCGAGGAGGACTTCAAGCGCTTCGCCTACACCGAGGCCGATCTCCGCATGGGGGTCGTCAACGAGCGCTTCCGGAGCCTCATGAAGCACCAGTGGAAGCGGACGCGGGCGCTGTTCGACGAAGGCCGGGCGCTGCCGTCGAAGCTCCGCTTCCCGCTCTCCTGGGAAATCCGGCTGACGTGGCTCGGCGGCGTCGAGGTGCTGCTCAAGATTCAAAAGCAGGGCTTCGACACGCTCTACACGCGCCCCGCCCTGACGAAGTGGGACTTCGCGCGGCTGTTTGTGGCCAGCATGTTTTCCAAATGAACGAACGACGAACGGCTGGAAAGGAGGGCCGGCTTCGCCGGCCTTCCCCGGGCGGCCGATATAGGGATCGGCCGCCGACATGACGGGAGCGACCGCGGCGCAGGGCTCGAACTTCTACGCGGGTTTCCTGTTCCTGCCCCGCGACAAGCGCCGCGCGCTGACGGCCGTCTACGCGTACTGCCGCATGATCGACGACATCGTCGACTCCGGCCACCTCCCCGAGGCGCAGGCGCAGAAGATGCTCGACTTCTGGCGCGAGGAGGTCGAGCGCCTCTTCTCGGACCGTCCGACGCACAGCCTCAGCCAGGAGCTCGCGCGCCACGTGAAGGCCTTCGACCTGCCGAAGGAGCCCTTCCTCGATCTCATCGCCGGCTGCGAGATGGACCTGAAGAAGAAGCGCTATGAGACGTTCGCGGACCTCGAGAAGTACCTTTACGGCGTGGCCGTCACCGTGGGGCTGCTGTGCGTGCGGATCTTCGGCTACGAGAAGACCTCCGAGGAGGATATCCGCGAGTACGCCCGGAACATGGGCTACGCCGTGCAGCTCACGAACATCCTGAGGGACGTGGGCCAGGACCTCGAGCAGGGCCGGATCTACCTGCCCCAGGAGGAGCTCGCGGCCGCGGGCTACACGATGGACGACCTGCTCCACCGGCGGCACACGCCGGCCTGGACGAACCTCATGCGCGGGCAGCACGAACGCGCCAAGATCCATTACCAGCGGGCACGCAACATCCTCCACCCCGCCGACCGGCCCGGGATGCTCCCCGCGGAGGTGATGGGCCGGGTCTACGAAGGCATCCTCGACGAGATCAAGGCGCTCCAGTACCACGTCTTCTTCCACAAGGTCTCCCTGCCGTTCTTGCGCAAGCTGCGGCTCGCGATCGACGCGATCCGTTTCTCCTACGGATGGCCGTGACCCGGGCCGACGTCGTCGTCTTGGGCGGAGGCTTCGCGGGCCTCTCGTGCGCCACAGCGCTCGCCGAGCGCGGCGCGCGCGTCGTGGTGCTCGAGAAGAAGCCCCACCTCGGCGGCCGGGCGTATTCCTTCCACGACCCGCGCGCGCAGGAGACCGTCGACAACGGCCAGCATCTCTTCATGGCCTGCTACCGCGAGACGCTGCGCTTCCTCGAGCGGATCGGCACGCGCGACAAGATCCGGTTCTCCGAGAACGCCCGCGTCGCCTACGCCGACGCCTCGGGCCGCCGGACGCTCCTCGACTGCCCGGCCTGGCCCGCGCCCTTCAACCTCGCGGCCGGGGTGGCGCGGCTCGGAGGGCTCTCGTGGGGCGACCGCTTCGGCTTATGGCGGCTGGGCGCGTGGTTTAGGCAGAACGGCGCGGGCCCGCTGCCGGCCGAGCTCGACCGCTTGAGCGTGCGCGCGTGGCTCGACGGGCTCGGCCAGTCCCGGAGGCTGCAGGAGCGGTTGTTTGAGCCGATCGCGATCGGGGCCCTCAACGAGCGTCCCGAGCGCGCCTCCGCGCTCGGCCTGGCGCAGGTGCTCCGCGAGGTCTTCTTCGGCGACCCCGGCGCGAGCCGGCTGGGCGTCGCGACGGTCGGCCTGAGCGAGCTCTACGCGGGCCAGGCGCGCGCGTTCGTCGAGGCGCGCGGCGGGCGGGTCGTCACGGGAGCGCGGTCGACGTCGGTGTCCGTCGACGGCGGCGCCCGCGTCGACACGGAGCGTTCGGGCCGTTTCGAGGCCGAGGCGGTCGTGTCCGCGCTGCCGCCGAACGCCCTCGCCTCGCTCGAGCTGCCGCCCGGCGTGCGGGGCCGCTGGGACGGGCTCGCCTTCGCGCCGATCGTGGGCATCAACCTGTGGCTCGACCGCCCGGTCTTCGAGGGCCCGCTGCTCGGGCTCCTCGGCACCGAGGTCCACTGGGCCTTCAACAAGAACGACCTGTGGGACAAGCGAGGCGACGGGCAGTACCTCTCGCTCGTCATCAGCGGCGCGCACGCCCACGTCGAAAAGAGCCCGTCCGAGCTCTTCGAGCTCGCGTCCGGCGATCTCGCGCGCTGCCTTCCGGAGTTCTCGCGGGCGAGGGTGCTGCGTTGGACCGTGGTCAAGGAGCCGCAGGCGACGATCTCGCCGGTGCCGGGCTCGGACGCGCTGCGCCCGGGCTTCGCCACTGCCTCGCCGCGCTTCTTCCTCGCCGGGGACTGGACCCAGACCGGGCTCCCCGCGACGATCGAGAGCGCCGTGGCTTCCGGACACTCATGCGCGGCGCTGATTGCACACCTGGAAATGAAAAAAGCTACACTCGAGTCATGATCAAGAGCGACAAGTGGATCCGCCGGATGTGCCTCGAGCGCAAGATGATCGAGCCCTTCGTCGAGAAACTGTCGGGCGACGGCAAGGTCTCCTACGGGCTCTCCTCCTACGGCTACGACATCCGCGTGACCGACGAGTTCAAGATCTTCACCAACGTCCTCGGCGCCGTCGTCGACCCCAAAAGCTTCGATCAGCGCTCCTTCGTCGACTACAAGGGGCCGTACTGCATGGTCCCGCCGAACTCCTTCGCGCTCTGCACGTCGCTCGAGTACTTCCGCATCCCGCGGAATGTCTTGGGGCTATGCATCGGGAAGTCGACCTACGCCCGGTGCGGCATCGTGGTCAACATCACTCCGCTCGAGGCCGAGTGGGAGGGACACCTGACGATCGAGATCTCGAACACGACCCCGCTCCCGGCGAAGATCTACTCCAACGAGGGCATCGCGCAGCTCATCTTCCTCGAGTCCGACGAGGTATGCGAGACCTCCTACAAGGACCGCAAGGGCAAGTACCAGGCCCAGCGCGGCATCACGCTCCCGCGCATCCTCGCCGCCCAATAACGTTGCGCGCGGCCGCCGTCCTCCTCCTCGTCGCGGTGTCGGCTCGGGCGCAGGACCCGACGCCCTACGACCTGCCGATCCCGCCCCCGAGCTCCGCCACGCTCCGCGCGCTCCAGCCGCCGCCGGAGGGCGAGCGCGGGCGCACGCTCCTCGAGATGCAGGAGCGCGGCATCGTCGATCGGGCCGCGCGCGAGTGGGAGCCGGAGGACATGGCGCTCCTCCTGCGCATGCAGGAGGCCGAGCGGCTGCGCGCCTTCGACACCCTCCAGCAGAAGGCCGGCACCCTGCGGGGCTACGCGGTCAACAAGAAGCTCGAGGACGGCACGCGCGTCCTGTGGCTGACCAAGCGCGGCTTCGAGCGCTACTTCTTCATCAAGTCCCAGCAGGCGCGGCAGTACTTCGAGGTGAAGGGCACCGACGCCAAGTGGGTGTTCAAGGTGAAGACGTCCAAAGGCAAGAAGGTGTTCGACGTCTCGGGGATGCTGACGACCGAGGGCGACGCCTTGCATACCCGCGTCATCCTCGGGCTGCCGGCCGAGTGGGTCACGGGGGACGGCGTCACCCGCTCGAATCAGCGCCCGAAGCGCCCCACGCCGTCGCCCGTCCTCCCTCCCGCGCCCGGCGTCAAATAGCTTCCCCACCGACGACGAAATTTGGTATCGTAGCCGCCTATGCCTCAGAATACGTTCACGATCGATTCCAAGTACGCCCAAGACCGGCGCCGCTGGCACCACATCGACGCCGACGGCCAAGTCCTCGGGCGCCTGGCCACGCGAGCCGCCGAGCTCCTGCGCGGCAAGGGCAAGCGATTCTTCTCCCCCGCGGTGGACTGCGGCGATTTCGTCGTCGTGACGAACGCCGCGAAGCTCAAGCTGACGGGCAACAAGATCGAGCAGAAGTTCTACTTCTCGCACTCCGGCTACGCCAAGGGCGCGAAGGTGACGCCCGTGAAGCTGCAGATGGAGCGGGATCCCCGCCGGGTCGTCATGCTGGCGGTCAAGCGCATGCTGCAGGTCAACCGGCTGCGCGCGCCGCAGCTCAAGCGCCTGAAGGTGTACCCGGGAGCCGAGCATCCGCACGCGGCGCTTATCGCCGCGGCCAAGGAAGGAACGAAACAGAATGGCTAAGAACAACGATCTCATCTGGGCCACCGGGCGGCGGAAGACCTCCATCGCCCAGGTCCGGCTCCTCCCGCAAGGCGAAGGCAAGGTCACGGTGAACACCAAGCCCGCCGAGCAGTACTTCCACGGGCAGGAGCGGCACCTCCACGACGTTCTCTTGCCCCTCAAGGTCGAGGGCGCGGGCGGCTGGAACGTCAGCGTGAAGGTGGTCGGCGGCGGCATCACCGGCCAGGCCGGCGCGATCCGTCACGGCATCGCCCGCGCGCTCGCGAAACTCGACGAGAAGCTGAAGAAGCAGATGCGCGTGAACGGCTACCT
>JACQPK010000048.1 GCA_016207565.1 Elusimicrobiota bacterium | reverse complement strand
CGGCCCCCCGAGGACAGCCCCGAGATCCGCTACATGCTCGAGCGGCGCAAGGCGCTGGGCGGGTTCGTCCCCTCGCGCAACCGCGCCAGCGCCCCCCTCACGGCCCCGCGCGACGACGTCTTCGGCGAGTTCCACGCCGGCACCGAGGGGCGCGAGGTCTCCACCACCATGGTCTTCGTGCGCATCCTCGCCAAGCTCCTGCGCGACAAGGAGGTCGGCGGGCTCGTCGTCCCCATCGTGCCGGACGAGGCCCGCACCTTCGGCATGGAGGCCCTCTTCCGCCAGAACGGCATCTACTCGCACGCGGGCCAGATCTACGAGCCCGTGGACCGCGGCAGCCTCCTCTACTACAAGGAGGCGCGCGACGGGCAGATCCTCGAGGAGGGCATCACCGAGGCGGGCTCGATGTGCTCGCTCATCGCGGCGGGCACGTCCTACTCGACCCACGCGCTGCCGATGATCCCGTTCTTCATCTACTACTCGATGTTCGGGCTGCAGCGCATCGGCGACCTCGTCTGGGCCGCGGGGGACATGCGCACGCGCGGCTTTTTGCTCGGCGGGACCTCGGGGCGCACGACCCTCGCGGGCGAGGGCCTGCAGCACCAGGACGGCCACAGCCACCTGCTCGCGTACCCGGTGCCGAACCTCGTCTGCTACGACCCGGCGTTCGCGTTCGAGCTCGCGGTCATCATCCGCGACGGCATCCGGCGGATGTGCGTGGATCAGGAGGACGTCTTCTACTACATCACGGTCCTCAACGAGAACTACCCGATGCCGCCGATGCCCGAGGGCTGCGAGGAAGGCATCCTCCGCGGACTCTACCGCTTCCGGGCCTCCGGGCTCGAGAAGGCTTCGGGGCGGGCGCAGCTTTTCGGCAGCGGGGCGATCCTCAACGAGGCGCTGTCGGCCCAGCGGCTGCTCGAGAAGTGGGGCGTGGCCGCCGACGTCTGGAGCGTCACCAGCTACAAGGAGCTTCGCCGGGACGGCCTCGAGGCCGATCGCTGGAACCTCCTGCACCCCGAGGACAAGCCCCGGGTGCCGTACGTGACGCGGGCGCTCGACGGCGCCGAGGGGGTCCTCGTGTTCGCCTCCGACTACATGCGGGCGCTCCCCGACTCGATCTCGAAGTGGCTGCCGCGGCCGCTCGTCTCGCTCGGCACCGAGGGGTACGGGCGCAGCGAGACGCGCGAGGCCCTCCGAGACTTCTTCGAGGTCGACCGACGCTACATCGCGTGGGCGGCCCTCGTCGCCCTCCGTCGAGAGGGAAGGCTCGGCGCCGACGTCCTCAAGGAAGCCGCCGCCGCCCTCTCCATCCAGCCTGAGAAACGGAGCCCCCTGAACACATGAAGGAATTCAAGCTCCCCGAGCTCGGCGAGAACGTCCACTCCGGCACGATCGTGAACGTGATGGTGGCGGCCGGCAAGCCGGTCGCCCAGGGCCAGGCCGTCGTCGAGGTCGAGACCGACAAGGCGGCGATCGAGGTGCCGTCCACGGTGGCCGGCATGGTCAAGGAAGTGAGGGTGAGGGCCGGCGATAAGGTGCACCCCGGCCAGGTGATCTTCACGGTGGAGGGCGCGGCCGCCGAGGAAAAGGATCCAACGCCCTCCCCGCAGCCCCAGGCTCGACCCTCTCCCGCCCAGGCGCCGGCCGCGCCCGTCGAGGACTATAAAGGAAGCGCGGACGCGCCCGCGGCGCCGTCCGTCCGGCGGCTGGCGCGCGACCTCGGCGTCGATCTGTCCAAGGTCAGGCCGACGGGCGAGGGCGGGCGGATCACGCACGAGGACCTGACGGCCTACGTGAAGGGCCGCCTCGCGGCGGGGCCGTCCGCGGCCGCCGCGGCGCCCGCCGCGCTCGCGGCCCCGGCGCTCCCGGACTTCGGCAAGTGGGGGGGCGTCGAGCGCCGGCCGCTCAGCTCGGTGCGGCGCGCCACCGCCGAGAACCTGGCGCGTGCCTGGTCCCAGGTCGTCGCGGTGACCCAGCACGACGAGGCGGACACGACGGAGCTCGAGCGGCTGCGCAAGGAGAGATCGAAGGGCGACGTGAAGGTCACCATGACCTCGTTCGCGGTCAAGGCGGCCGCGGCGGCCCTGGCGAAGTTCCCGCAGTTCAACGCCTCGATCGACATGGGGGCGGGGGAGCTCATCCTCAAGAAGTACGTCCACGTCGGCGTCGCGGTCGACACGGACCGCGGCCTGCTGGTGCCGGTGATCCGCGACGCGGACCAAAAGAGCCTGGCGGAGGTCTCCCAGGAGCTCGCCGAACTCGCGGCCAAGGCGCGCGCCAAGAAGCTCTCCCTCGACGAGATGCGCGGCGGCACGTTCACGGTCACGAACCTCGGCGGCATCGGCGGCAGCGGGTTCTCGCCGATCGTGAACTGGCCGGAGGTGGCGATCCTCGGCATCTCGCGCGGCGCTTCGGCGCCGGTGTGGAACGGGAAGTCCTTCGAGCCCCGGCTCCTCACCCCTTTCTCGCTGTCGTACGACCACCGCGTCATCGACGGCGCGGACGGCGCGCGCTTCCTGCGCTACGTCTGCGAGCTGCTGGGGCGCCCGGGAGAGATCAGGTAATGGAGATCAAGGTGCAGGTCGCGGTCGTGGGGGGAGGGCCCGGCGGCTACGCCGCGGCGTTCATGGCGGCGGACCTGGGGCTGTCGACCGCCCTCATCGACGTCGAGTCGAACCCCGGCGGGGTCTGCCTCTATCGCGGGTGCATCCCCTCGAAGGCGCTGCTGCACGCGGCGAAGGTGGTCTCCGAGGCGCGGGAGGCGGAGGCCTTCGGCGTGACGTTCGGCGCCCCGAAGATCGACGCGGCGAAGCTTTCCGCCTGGAAGGACGGGGTCGTGGGCAAGCTGACGGGCGGGCTCGGGCAGCTCTCGAAGCAGCGGAAGATCCAGTACGTGCAGGGCCGCGGCGTTTTCGTGGACCCCGGCACGATCATGGTCAATCCGAAGACCGGCTCGCCGCACAAGGTCGAGTGCGAGCACGCGATCATCGCCACGGGGTCGAGGCCCGCCACGCTCCCGTTTTTGCCCCTGGAGTCCCCGCGGGTGTGGAACTCGACAAGCGCCCTCGAGCTGAAGTCGGTGCCTCCCTCGCTCCTCGTCATCGGCGGCGGCTACATCGGCCTCGAGCTCGGCACCGTGTACGCCGAGCTGGGCTCGAAGGTGACGGTCGTCGAGATGATGCCGGGGCTCTTGCCCGGCGCCGACCGCGATCTCGTCGGGCTCGTCCAGCGCCGCGTACAGACGCGGTTCGATAAGATACTCCTCGAGACGAAGGTCGCCTCGGTGAAAGAGGACCCGGGGGGGCTGCGCGTGCGCTTCGACGGCAAGAGCGCTCCTCAGGAGCAGGTGTTCGACGCGGTGCTCGCCTCGGTGGGCCGCAAGCCGAACTCCTCGGGCCTCGGGCTCGAGTCGACGAAGGTGAAGGTCGACGCCAAGGGCTTCATCGAGGTCGACGCGCGGCGCCGCACCGCCGAGCCCCGGATCTTCGCGATCGGCGACGTCGCCGGCGAGCCGATGCTCGCCCACAAGGCCTCCCACGAGGGCCGGGTCGCCGCCGAGGTGATCGCCGGCAAGAACGTCGCCTTCGAGCCGCGCGCGATCCCGGCGGTCGTCTTCACGGACCCCGAGATCGCGTGGTGCGGGCTTACGGAGACCCAAGCCGCGGCCGAGAACAAGCCGGTCAAGGTCAGCCGCTTCCCGTGGGCCGCCTCCGGCCGCGCGCTGACCCTGGGACGCACCGACGGCGTCACGAAGGTGCTCTGCGACCCGGAGACCGGGCGGGTGCTCGGCGTCGGCATCGCCGGCCACGGCGCCGGCGAGCTGATCTCGGAGGGCGTGCTCGCGATCGAGATGGGGGCTCGGGCCGAGGACCTGGCGCTCTCGATCCACCCGCACCCGACCCAGAGCGAGACGCTGATGGAGGCGGCCGAGGCCGTCGAAGGCTTCAGCACGCACCTCTACCGGCCGAAGCGGTAGCCTTTCGCCAACGAGCCCGCGAGCAGCATGGCCGCGAGATACGCGGCGCCGCCGGAGAGGAGCGTCGCCCGGAGGCCGAAGCGGACGGCGAGGGAGATCGCCAGCACGGAGCCGAGCACGCTGGCCGCGGCGTTGAGGGCCCAGGCCCACTCCCTCGAGCCCTCGAGGGCGCGGAGGCCGCTGGGGAACGGCGTCCCCATGAGCGTGCCCAACGGCAGGAGGAGGGCGGAGCTGAGCGCGAGCTTCGCCGGCAGGCCGAGGCCCATCGCCGCGTCCAGGATCGGCGGCAGGACCGCGGTCGCGGCCGCCGCGCCGGCCGCCACGAAGGCGACGGCCCGGCGCGCCGCCAGCGGGCTCGCGGGCCTGCGGCCGGAGAGCCAGCTGCCGGCGCCGCCGCCGGCGAGGAGAAGAAAGATCACGACGGTGACGGCGTAGGCGGGGTGCCCCAAGAACAGAACGAAGCGCCCGACGAGGGCGATCTCCACGAGGATGAAGCCCAGGCCTACCGCCACGAAGTAGAGCAGGGCGCCCGCGGCGGGCCGGCCGCCGCCTCCGGCGACCCAGAGCGGCGCGATGAGGAAGGCCGCCACCGCCGCCGCCGAGATGAGCAGCACCATGGCGAGGACCGCGACGCCCACGTTCACCT
>JACQPK010000419.1 GCA_016207565.1 Elusimicrobiota bacterium | reverse complement strand
CCGCCAAGGTCGTTCTCCCTTTCTCCGTCCGTCGCGGCGAACGGCCAACCGTTTCAACGCGTTCGCCGCTAATTGTACGCATAACTCTAGATTGAGCTGTTTCCGTCTAGCATTCACGGCCCAAGGAGGTCATAAGGGAAACGCCTAGGCCATTCTCCTTTCTGTATAACGCAGATGCCTCGATTCTGCCAGTCTAACAGTCGGGCGAAGTGGCGCTGATCGGCTGACAAGGCCTTGTCAGCCTAGTGCGAGCCTCGTCGCCATGCCAGGTATATCCGGCAGAAAATGCCTCAAGTGACCGGCGGTGCGTTATATTCTTCCATTAGTACCACTGGTGGTACTAACGGAGCGATATAGCGCGGTTCCGGTGAAGCCCGCATGCGGGGAACGCTTCACGCGAGCTCAATCCCGAGCTCCGCGATCCGCCGGCGCACGCGGGGGCTGAGCAGCGCCTCGAGGTCGGAGATCGTGTGATGGCCCGGGCGAGGCTCGGTCTCGGCCGCGGTCGCCGGGTCCGCCGAAGGATGGAAGTACAGCTCGCTGAGGCCGTCCGGCAGGCGCTCGAGCGCGTGCAGCACGTAGCGCTCGCTCATCAGCCCCGAGCGGAGGAGCCCGAAGGTCCGGTCCGCCAGGGGGACCGCGCAGGTCCGGCGAAGATAGGCCCGCAGCGCCCCGAACACGCCGCTCTCCAGCAGCTGCTTGCCGAGCCGGCTCCAGGAGAAGCTGAGGCTCGCCGGGAGCTCGCCGCTGGGCAGGCGCACGCGGTCGAAGCCGTACTCGCGAGCGAGGCGCACCGTCAGCGGGAACACGACGGGGTGGACGTGGATGTTCACGTGGCCGTCGACGTGGGCGGGAGGGAGGCCGAAGGCGAGGAAGCGCTCGAACTGCGCCCGCAGCTCGGACTCGAGGTGGCGCTCCAGCCCGCGGTCGAAGAAGTAGCGCATGCCGCAGGCGACGGGGTCCGCGTCGAACCGGCCGTCCGCGGCGGGGAGCGGCGAGCCGGCGAGGGCCGCGCGGCCGTCGCACAGCACCAGGTGGAGCCCGACGGAGAGGCCGGGGCACTCGCGCTTCGCGCGCTCCACCGCCTCGGCGGCGGCGGGCTCGGCCACCATGAGGCTGGCGTGGCGCAGGACCCCCCCCTGCCGGTGGGCGCGCACCACGGCCTCGTTCACCGCCGCCGAGATGCCGAAGTCGTCCGCGGTGACGATCAGCCGTTTCACGGCAGCGGCGGGGTCTCTTCGGAGCCGGGAAGCTGCACGGAGGCGAACGCCGAGCCATCGGGAGCCACGGCGTACGCCCAGCCGACGGAGAACTTCGGGGCCTGCTTGTCGCCGTCCTGGGGGGTCTTTCGAACCGCGCACGCGGCCCATGAGCGCGAGGACGGGAACTTGCCGCACGTGTTGGAGTCCGAGGGAGGCTGGGTCGGGTCGAGCGCGTAGAAGATGAACTTCTTCGAGTCCCAGTCCTGCTTCGACAGGTAGTTGCAGGAGATCAGGTTGCAGCTCGGGCTCGGCACGCCGCGCTGAGGGGCGGCGCAGAAGCCGGAGTTACAGTTGTTGTCGATGGGGCCGACCGTCCAGCGCCCTTGGAAGTCGAGGGAATACATCCGGTTCGTCGTCGCGATCATCTTGGCGGTGGCGGCCGCCTCCTCCGCCAACGACGACTCCACGCCCTTGGAGTACTTCGGGACCATGAGCATGGAGATGCCCCCTGCGACGATCAGGATGAACAGGAGGAACCTCACGCCCGTATTGAACCGTTTTTCCCGCTCTTAGTCGAGTACGACCGACGGAGTCAGGAAGATCACCAGGTCCTTGTTCGTCCGCTCCGTCCGCGAGCTCGTGAATAGCCAGCCGATGAGCGGCAGGTACCCGAAGAAGGGCACCTTC
Organism: Elusimicrobiota bacterium; assembly: GCA_016207565.1. Taxonomy (GTDB): domain Bacteria; phylum Elusimicrobiota; class Elusimicrobia; order UBA1565; family JACRDR01; genus JACRDR01. The sequence goes on along the minus strand of JACQPK010000419.1, from coordinate 896 downwards.
TGGATGGAGCGCTGCTCCACCGAGCGCAGGAGCCCTCCCATGACGATGGTCTGCCCGCTCTTGAGACGCAAGAGCGTCGAGGCCTTCCGCGTCACCGGGTCCTTCACCGGCGAGCCGTTGGCGATGAACGGCGTCTGCGTCACGTCGGTGAAGGAAGGCTCGATCAGCATCGTGATGATGCCTTCCTTGTTGACCTGGGGCGTCACCTCGAGGACCACGCCGGTCGGAACGCGCTCGGGCGACTCGGTCGCCAACTGCCCCTGCACGCCGCCGATGCCCTTCGTAATGGCCGTGGTCTCCTGCTGGGTGATCTCGATCTTGGCCTTCTTGTTGTTGATGGTCAAGATCTTCGGTTTGCCCAGGAAGCGGCCCTCGCCGCGCGTCACGATCGCCTGGACGGTGACCTTCAGCAGGTTCGCCACGGTCGCCGCCGTCGCCGCCATGTTGGGCGCCCCGGCAAACAGGGCGGTTCCCGCGCCCGGGGCCGCGTCGGCGACGCCCGCTCGGCGCCCGGAGTCCCAGAAGTTCGTGTTGCTCAGGTTCTGGGGCAGGTTGAACGGGAAGGTCGTCTGGCGCGAGCCGCCGCGGAAGTCGACGATGCCGCCGTCGGCGCCCGTCCACTTCACGCCGAGCTCGTTGAGCCGGTTCGAGTTGATCTCCACGACCTGCGCCTCGATGAGGACCTGCGGCACCTTCTTGTCGAGCTCCGCGATGATTTGCTCGACCTGAGGGAAGATCTCCGGGATGTCCGTCACGATGATCGAGTTCGTGCGGGCGTCGATGCTGACGCGCCCGTTCTTCGACAGCAAGCTGTTGATGACGTTGATGATGGCGATCTTGGACTGGCCGCCGCCACCGCCTCCTCCGCCGCCTCCTCCGCCCGCGCCCCCTCCGGG
>JACQPK010000437.1 GCA_016207565.1 Elusimicrobiota bacterium | reverse complement strand
GCGAACTGCTCGAGCTCGGCGTTCGACCGCGCAAGCTCGACGGCCTTCCATTCGGCGAGCTCCTGCTCGCGCCGGTGCTCCGTCATGTCCTCGAGCTCGAGGAGCACGAGGGGCGGCCGGCGGCCGTCCTTGAGCGGCGCGGCCCAGCCCCGGACGGCTCTGGGCCCCGTCGGCGTGCGGACGCGGGACTCGAAACGCCGGCCGGTCTCCCCCGTCAACCGGAGGAGCGCGTCGGGCCGCAGCTCCTCCGGCAGCGGATCGAAGATCGCGTCCAAACGGACGCCGTCTAGGCGCGCGCCGGGGCCCAGGAGGAGCGCCCGGGCGGCCAGGTTCGAGCGGGCGACGCGCCCGCGCCGATCGACGGCCAGGATCGCGTGCCCGATCGCCTCGAGGAAGGGGGTCAGGCCGTCGGGCCGGACCGGCGCCGGGCGGGCGGCGGGCTTGGGGATCACGCGGCTCCCGCTCTGCGGCCGACCAGCCGCTTGACCGTCTCGACGAGCGCGCGGTCGTCGAACGGCTTGCGCACGACCCCGTCGGCTCCCGCCGCCCGGGCGGCCTCCTCGGAGCCCCGCAGCATCGCCGCGGTCATGATGAGGACCGGCGTGTCGCGCGTCGACGCGTCGGCCTTGAGCGCCCGGCAGACGTCCCAGCCGCTCATGCCCGGCATCGCCACGTCGAGCAGCACGATGTCGGGATGGGTACGCCGGGCCCGCTCGAGCCCCGACGGGCCGTCCGGAGCCGTCGACACCTGGAAGCCGGACACCTCGAACCGAAGCGCCAACGCCTCCACCAGGTCCGCCTCGTCGTCGACGATCAGCAGTTTCGCCGCCATCAGGCCTCCCTGAAGGGCTCTCCGGGCCTTTCCTGCCCGGGCGCCGCCCGAGGGAGAAGCACGTGGAAGCGCGCCCCGCGCCCCACGTCGCTCTCAGCCCATATCCGACCGTCGTGCCTCTGGATGATCTCCTTGCAGATCGCGAGCCCCAGCCCCGTTCCCTTATAGCCGGCCCCGCCCGAAGGGCGTCCGACCTGGACGAACTTGTTGAAGAGCTCTCCGAGCTGCTCGGCCGGAATGCCGCGCCCGTCGTCGGCCACCGTGATGCGGACGGCCGGCCGGTCGGCCACCGCCGTGCCCCGGCGCCCGCCGTGGCCGTCCGGCGCGCAGGCCGCGAGCGATTCGACCGGCTCGGCCGAGACCAAGACCCGCGCGTTCGCGAACCGGATCGCGTTGTCGAGGAGATTGCTCAAGACCTGCGCCAGGAGGTCCGGGTCCGCCAGCACGCGGGGCAGGTCCCCGGCCATGTGGACCTCGACGGCGACGTTCTTCTCGCCGCTGGCCAACCGGTAGCCCTGGACCGCCTCCTGCACGATCGTCGAGACGTCCACGGCCTCCCTCTCGACGCGCACCTGGTCGGACTCGAGGCGGGAGAGGTCGAGGAGGTTGTTGATGATCTTCGCGAGGCGTTCGACGTTCCGATGGGCCAGCGCCACGAGGCGGGACTGGGCCTCGGGCATCGGGCCGACGAAGCCCTCGAGCAGGTTGGCGATCGCGGCCTTGATCACCGTCAGCGGCGAGCGGAGCTCGTGGGAGACCGTGCTCATGAGCTCGTCCTTCAGGTGGTCCATGCGGCGACGCTCGCGGATCTCCGCCTTGAGCTGCTCGATCCGCCGCAGCGCGGTGATGTCGCGGATCGAGGCGAGCGAGGCGTCGTAGCGCCGCCACTGGAGCTTCGTGACGCGCATCTCGGCGATCCGGTCGCCCACCTTCAGCTCGGAGGCCTTGTTCGGCGCGACCGGGAACCCGAACGGGCGTCCCACCATCTCGGGCGCCCGCCGGCCGAAGAAAGCCTCGGCCGCCGGATTCGCGTAGCGCACGAGGTTCGCCGAGTCGACGACGACCATCGCGTCCGCCGCGTTGGCGAGGATGTTCTCGAGGTCCGCGCGGAGCCGGGCCCGCTCGATCGCGTACGTAAGCGTGCGCTTGAGGAGCTTCCCGTCGAACGTCGCCTTGACGAGATAGTCCTGGGCGCCGCGCCCGACGGCGTCCAGCGCGAGGTCCTCGTCATAGAGCCCCGTCAGGACGATCACGGGCACCTGAGGCGCCGCCTGCAGCACGCGATCGAGCGTGTCGAGGCCGCGGCTGTCCGGGAGCATCAGGTCGAGCAGGACGACGTCCAGCCCTCCCGATTCGAGGCGCCGCACTCCGTCCTCGAGGGTCGGGGCCTCCGTCAGCCGGAACCGGCCGCCCTCTCCGGGCTCTCCCAGGAACGTCTTCATGAGAAGGACGTACTCCGGGTCGTCCTCCAGGAGCAGGACCTGCATCGCCTTGGTGGTCACGCGCGCCCTCCTTCGCCCCTGTGGCGAGGCAGCCTCAATCGAAAGCACGACCCGCCGCGGGGACGGCCCTCGGCGGTCAGAGTGCCGCCGTGGCGCGCCGCGATCCGGCGCGCCGACGCGAGCCCGAGCCCGACGCCCTCATAGCGATGCCGGGCGTGCAGCCGAGTGAACGGCTCAAATATCTTCTCCGCCAGACGGGGCTCGAACCCGATGCCGTTGTCGGTCACCCGGAGCTCCCAGAAGCGGCCCGCCGGCCGCGCCTCGATCGAGACCTCGGGCCGGACGCCCGCCGCGTGGAACTTCAGCGCGTTCGAGAGGAGCGCGGCGAAGAGCTCTGCCAGACGGACCGCGTCGCCGCGGACTCGAGGGAGCGCGCCGACGCGCACGCGCGCGCCGGTGCGGGCGACGACCTCCGCGAGCCCCGACAGCGCGGCGTCCGCCGCCTCCCGAAGATCCACCTCCGAAACGTCGAGCGGGCGCGCCTGCAGCCGGCTATAGCGGAGCAGCGCCTCCGTCAGCGCGGCCATGCGGCGCGCCGCCGCCTGGATCCGCTCGAGGTCCTCCTGGGCCTCCGGAGGAACCCGCGCCGTCCAGCGGGAGCGCAAGAGATCACCGAACCCTACGATCTTGCGGACCGGCTCCTGCAGTTCGTGGGCCGCCATAGACGCGAACTCCTCGAGTTGGGCGTTGCGGCGCTCCAACTCGCCCAGCCGGCGGCGGAGGACCCGGTTGGCGATCCAATCGGCCGCCGCCACCCCGGCGAGCAAAGCCAGGGCGGCCCTCGGCCGGAACGCCTCGCGGCGTCGGAGCGCGGCTCTCATGTCGTGGCGTACGGCGGCTCGCTGGCCCATTATAGGACCCCTCCCCGGGACCCGCAACGTCGGCGGCGCAAGCGTTGTGTGCCCAAACGGCGACAGCCATCATGGAAGGTATAGCGGGCCGACAGGAGTCCGGGAGGGGCCCGAGGGTCAGGCGGGGTCAGCGAGCCTGCAAGGCGCCGGCAAGGCGTTCGTCACACGGCCGGCAAGCGGCCGTCAACGCATCATCTGGATCTGGCTGAACCCGGGCTGGGGGACGAGGGACTTCGCGAGGGCCTCGACGCCGTCGCCGATGTACATGCCGACGACGAAAACGACGCCGGCCAAGAGAAGGCCGACGGCGACGTTGCCGTGCTCGAGCTCTTTGCCCGCCCGCATGTAGCTGCGCGTCAAACGGCCGAAGACGCGGAGGGAGAACGACATCGCCACCACCGCCATGAGGAACGCCATGGTGAGATGCGCGGCGGCGTAGAGGGCGAGACGGCCCCGGCTCACGGCGGTGCCTTGCTGCAGGCTGAAGAGGAGGACGTTGGTCAGCGGCGTGAGCGCGTTCTGGATGATGTTCGCCGAGCCCAGGAGGAGCGCGGTCACGAGCAGGCCGACCGCGACGTTGCCTTTCTTGATCTCCTGTTCCTCGTCGAAATCGGTGTTCGCCCTAATGAAGACCTTATAGGTGACGAACACCACGAGGACGGCGGTCAGCGCCGAGACGATGAGCTTGGCTAATCCGACAAGAAAAGTCAGCATCCGCCACGAGTATAGTATAATCGGCGCCCCAGGAGGGACCTCATGTTCGATTTGACTCACCTGTTCTTCCGTTGGCTGCACGTGATCGCGGGCATCGCCTGGATCGGTCACCTTTACTTCTTCAATTTCGTGAACATCCCCCTGCAGGGGGCGCTCGATGACGCGGGCAAGAAGGCGGTGAATCCGCAGCTCATGCCGCGCGCCCTCTTCTGGTTCCGCTGGGGCGCGATGATCACCTTCCTGGCGGGCGTGGTCCTCTTCACGATGAACTACATGTACGCGCCCGGGGCCGGCTTCGGTCCGACCGACCTCTGGGGCGTCGGAGGCATGAGCCAGCGCGCGTGGTGGATCCTGATGGGCATGACCGCCGGCACGATCATGTGGTTCAACGTCTGGT
>JACQPK010000436.1 GCA_016207565.1 Elusimicrobiota bacterium | reverse complement strand
TGAATAATTCTGTCCTTTGCGTGCCTTTTCGTAATTTCCTTTGCGTACCTCTGCGTCACTCCGTTGAATTAACTTAGGAGCCATGACTCTAGGACCGACGCCGAGCGCGGCGGCACGGCTTGGAGCCGGCGGCCGAGGGCCTCCCCCGGCCCCCCGAAGCGCGGCTCGCGCGTGCTGAGCAGGGGCCGGCCGCGGTAGGGGTTGCGGATCGGCGCGTTCCCGAGATTGGCGACGACCGCGACCCGGCCGCGGCGAAAGCCGAGCCAGGACTTCCCGCCCGCGACGCTCGCGGCGGGCGCCCGGCCCAGCGACCGGCGAAGGCGCAGGAGCTCGCGGTAGAGGCTCAGCACCCCGGCGTGCTCGGCCCGCCCGAGGCGGGACCAGTCGAGCCGCGAGCGCGCGAACGTCGACTCGGCTTGCGGGTCGGGAGGCTCCTCGCTCCAACCGAACTCGCGCATCCACGCCCGGCGCCCGCGCCGGCAGGCGCGGCCGAGCGCGGGGTTCTCGTAGTCGGTGAAGAAGAAGAATGGCCCGAGCTCGCCCCATTCCTCGCCCATGAACAAGAGCGGCGTCTGCGGCGCCAGGAGCAGCAGCGCCGCGCAAGCCTTCTGCCGCTCGAGGCCGGCGAACGAGGCGATCCGGTCGCCCTTGGCGCGGTTGCCGACCTGGTCGTGGTTCTGGATGCAGAAGACGAATCGCTCCGGCGGCAGCCCCGCGGTCGGTGTCCCATGGCGCCGGCCCCTAAACGGGCTCCACCGCCCGTCGAGAGCCCAGCCCTCCTCGAGCGACTTCTTGGCGTCGGCGAGCCCGGTGTAGTCCGCGTAATAGCCGCCTTGGTCGCCGGTCAGGCGCACGTGCACGCCGTGGTGGAAATCGTCGGCCCACACGGCGTCGAGCCCCCAGCCGCCCGACGACTCCGGCCGGAGCATGCGCGCGTCGTGCGCGTCGCTCTCCGCGACGACCCATACCCAACGGCCGAGCCGCCGCGCCTGCTCGGCGACGGCCGCCTTCACCTCCGCGATGATGTGCACCGGCGACGTGTCGACGATCGACGGCACGGCGTCGAGCCGGAGCGCGTCGCCGTGGAACTCGGTCACCCAGTAGAGCGCGTTCTCGATGGCCCAGCGGCGGACCGCGTCCGAGCCCGCGCCGTCGTAGTTCATCGCCGGGCCCCACGGCGTGCGGTAGCGGTCGGTCGTGTACGGGCCGAACTCGTCGAGGGTGTTCCCTTCCGGGCCGAGATGGTTGTAGACGACGTCGAAGCAGACGGCGAGGCCTCGCGCGTGGCAGGCGTCGACGAGGCGCTTGAGGTCGTCGGGGCGGCCGTAGGGCGCGTGCGGCGCGTAGAGCAGCGTGCCGTCGTAGCCCCAGGTCCGGCGGCCCGGGCCCTGCGCCACCGGCAGCAGCTCGAGCACGGTGACGCCCAGGTCCACGAGGTGGTCGAGCCGTTTTCCCAGCCCGGCGTAGTCGCCCTCGGGCGAGAACGTCCCGACGTGGGCCTCGTAGAGGACCGCTCGCGAGAGCGGCACGCCCCGCCAACCGCGGTCGGTCCACGCAAAAGACGGATCGATCGCTTCGGACGCGCCGTGCGCGCCGTCGGGCTGGAACCGGCTCAGCGGGTCCGGGCGCGCCGGTCCGCCGTCGAGACAAAACGCGTAGCGCGTCCCCGCGCGGGCCCCGCGCGCGAGGCCCTCCCAAAGGCCGAAGGCCCCCCGGCCCAGGCGCACCCGGCGAGTGCCGTCGAGGACCGCGTCCACCGCCCGCGCCCGGGGCGCCCACACGCGCAGGGCGAGCCCGTCCGGGCGCACGGTCGCGCCGAGCGTCGCCTTCCACGGACGGCCCTTCGGGATCATAGTGGAGGGCGATTATAGCTAGAACGTCATGCAACGGGCATGGCCGGCGCACTATAATCCGACGGATGCGTTGGCTCTTGCTCTGGCTGCTGTCGGCCTCGCCGGCCGCCGCCCAGATCGACCCGAAGTGGCGCCAGCTGGTCCAGCTCGGCTGGGACCAGCCGCTGTCGGGAGGGTCACCGCTCGGCTACGGGTTCTACTACTTGAACCGGCCCAAGCTGTACCAGCGGGGCCTGACGCTCCGCCTCGTCGCCGCGCCGGTGTACGCTGACGGCGAGCTCGGGTTCAAGATCGCGCCGCAGACGGACGTCGGCATCGGTCTCTCGGGCGGAGGATTCGCCTTCGGCCACCAGGAGATTCGGCGCGGCTCCGCGATCCGCGCCGAGTCCTTCAACGGCAACGGCTTCGCTCTGGCCCTGGCGATGTATCGCAGGATGAACCCGGGGAAGATGATCCCGTTGTACCTGTACCTCAAGGGCATGGCGGGATTGCGCGCGTACGAGTCGGCCGCGAGGACGGACCCGAACTTCGTCGTCCCGCAGGCCCTCTTCGAGAAGGCGGCCCGGATCGGACTTCGCTTCGGCGGACGGGAGCCCGAGCTCCATCGCAACGCGCTCGAGCTCTCAGTCTGGTACGAAGGGCGCTTTCGCGACCGCTCGCAGCAGTACGGGTACGGCGACCGCTCGATCCGCCACGAGAGCCAGCTGTTCTGGTCGAACGCCTACGTCGCCTACACGTTCCCCGCGACCGGACGCTTCGCGAGCGCCGCGGCCACGCTCGGGACGAGCTCGAACGCGGACCGGCTGAGCGCGTGGAGGCTGGGCGGCTCGCTGCCGCTCGTCGCGGAGTACCCCCTAGCGCTGCCGGGCTACGTCCAACTGGAGGTGACGGCGCGGTCGTTCGCGCACCTGGAGGTGCGCGCGCTGACGCCGGTGGACGAAGACCGGAAGTTCGGCGTCGGGCTCTGGGGCGCGGCCGCCAGCGTCGACTACCTCCCCGGCTTCGAGCAGACCGGGTCCTTCAACTCCGGGGTCGGCGCGTGGAGCCAATACGACCCGGGGAAGCGCTGGCGGCTCGGCCTCCAGTACGGTTACGGGATCGGGGCGATGCGGGACTTCAGGCGGGGGGCCCACAGCGTGGGCATGACGGTGCAGATCAATCTCGGGGCGCCGCGGTGGGCGTTCCCGTTCGAGCCGCGCGGGCCGGTCCAGCGCCCGCCGACCGGCCTGCTTCAGAGCTTCTCGACCACTCGCTGACCGATCGGGACGATGTCCTCGGAGTTCGAGAAGAAGATCACGACCTTGCTGCCTTTGCGCAGGAGAAGCTCGTACGACGAGCTGGAGTGCTTGCCGAGCGCGGAGCCGTCCCCGAGCGCCGGCTGCCGGTCCGCGAGATCGTCGCGGAGCTCGAGCTCGATCTTCCGGCGCCAGATCTCCCATTCGGCGTCCTCGGGCGAGGCGAAGAGGACGAACTTCACGCTGATGTTCTTCTCGCGGGGGCCCTTGGCCCTCTGGTTGAACGCCTCCTCGACGCCCGGCAGGTGGCTCCAGTCGTCCTCCGCCCGGGGGTCGTCCACCGACCAGCCGTCGGGAAGGAGCGTGCGGTCGAGCTGCAGCGGCAGGAGCTTCGGCGCGGCGAGCGTCGCCTTGGAGCGCTTCTCTCCCTTCTTGGAGCGCATCATCGCCTGGATCGTGTCCCACTCGAGCAGCGCCTGCTGCTGGTCGAGCGTCCACTTCCCGCCCTCGCGGCGCAGGAAGATCCCGTCTTTGGCCGCGCCCGATTTCGGCGGGACGATGGCCGCCGCCCACGGCTTCGACGGGTGCCGGCGCAGCTCGAGGACCTTGAGGCTCTTGCGTCCCTCGATGCCGACCGGCTCCCAAGTGTCCGCCTCCGGGAATACCCTTCCAAAGAGGGAGCGGCTCTGCGTCGACAGGCAGTCGAGGAACGCCTTGCGGTCCTTGGACCGTCCGGCCCGTCGGGCTCGCTCGAGGAGCTGCCCGACGGCCGCCTTCTCGTCGGCCGGCGACGGCTGCGGTTTGGGCGGCGCCGCGAGCGCGGCGGCCGCCAAGATGGAGACGAGGGTCACAGCCCCAGTATATCCGGGCTTCAGTACGACTTCCAGGTCTGCTTGCGCATGGGGAGCTTGCAGTGGTCGGCGAAGAACGGAAGGATCGCCTTGATCTTCGGGACGGCGGTCTCGGCGACGCGCTCGCCCATGTCGATGAGGTCGGCGGCCCGGTGCATCTCGGTCCAGTGGAAGCCGCTGAGGTCGGGGTGGATCGAGACGTGCGCGAGCTCCATGCGCGACTGCGCGATCTCGTATTCCATCGTGTAGATCATCTGAAATAGGATCTCGAGCATGTTCGGCGCCTTCAGGGCCTCCGGCAGCGTGAGCTCCTTGAGCTTGGCCAGGTCGGCGATGCGGGCGAGCGCGGCCTCGTGCCGATCGCGGACGGCGCTCTTGCGCTGGCCCGCCGGCATGGTGAGGTTGATCGAGATCAGGATGTCGGCGCCGAGCTGCGACGCGACCTTCGTCGGGACCGGATCGACCAGACCGCCGTCGACGAGGAAGCGCCCCTCGCGATGCAGCGGGGCAAATAGCAGCGGGATGCCGCAGGAGGCGCGGATCGCCTCCCCGACCTTGCCGTCGCGCATCACGACCTCCTCGCCGGTCTCGATGTCGGTGGCGACGCAGGCGAAGGGAACGTCGAGCTCATGGAACTCACGGTCGCCGTAGTAGGAGCGCAAAAACCGCAGGAGCGTCGTGCCCGCGAACAGCCCGGAGCGCGGGATCGTGAGGTCCCAGAAGAGGTTCTCGTACACCCACGCCTTGTCGACCTGGTTGGCGAGCCCTTCGACCTCCTCGGGCTCCAGGCCGAGCGCGTGGAAGCCCCCGATCACCGAGCCGATGGAGGTCCCCGCGATGACGTCGGCGTCGATGCCGGCCGCCTTCAGGCCCTTCATGATGCCGATCAGCGAGTAGCCGAGCGCGGCGCCGGTGCCCATCGCGATCCCGATCGACAGCTTCCCGAGCTTGCGGGCCGCGCGCTCGAATCCCCGCCGGGTCTTGGGGAAACGGTCCATCAGCTGGTACGGCGAGATGCCTTTCTGGAGCTGCCCGGAGAGCTCGTCGGTCCACGGGATCTTCACCACGCCGTCGTGGTGGAGCTGGAGCGCCGACGCGGCGTCGGGGGCCCCGAGCCACACCTTGACGGGCTTCCTCGGCTCGGGCGCGACGCGCTCCAGCTCGAGCTCGAGCGCGCGGAAGACGCCCGAGGTCTGCGTGGACCCGACCAGGACCCACTGGTCGGCCTCCTCGAGGATGGACTTCTCGACGTCGCCCAGCTCGCGGCCGGAGGCGACGAGGACGTAGTCGTGGCTCTCGCGGAGCAGGTTCATCAGCAGGAAGATGCCCCGGTAGAGCCGGCCGCCGAGCACCGACGCCGGGAGGCTCATCACCTCGAGCCCGGAGGGATGCTCCGCGACCAGATTACGCAGCACGGCGGGCTCCCTTAGGTCCTGCTCGCGGAGCATCGCCTCGCTGGTGAGCGCGGGCCTCAGCCCGAGGGCGCGCGCCGCGGCGCCCGTGTCGGGCGAGAGGTCGAGGAGGAGAACGCGGCTGCGCGTCTGCTCGATGAGCGCGAGCGCGAGCTGCATCGTGAACAGCGTCCGCGCCGGGGGCTCGAGCGTGTTGAGGACCATCACGAGCTCCTGGCGGTCCGAGGGCGCCGCGGCGTCCTGCTGCGTGAGCAGCCGCTGCGCGATGAGCCGCGAGAGCTGCGCGAGGATCGACGGCGTCTCGCGCACGACCTCCTCGAAGTCCTTCTTGGACAAGACGAGGAACTCCGCGGTGGTGTCGAGCTTGGCGGTCGTCGACCGGGGCTCGCCGGTGAGCAGCGACATCTCGCCGAGGGAGTCCCCCCGGCCGAGGAAGGCGCTGACGATCTCGCGGCCCGCCCGCTCGTTGATCAGGCGGCACTGTCCCGACGCGATGAGGTAGAACGCGTCGCCGGGCTCGCCGCGCGAGTACAGCGTCGCGCCTTTAGGCAGCGACAGCTTCTGGAGGCGGAGGGCGAGCCTCGCGAGGTCCTCCGGCACCAGCTCGCGGAAGACCAGGCTGCGCCTGAGGAAGGGGATCCACTCGGGGATCTCTTCCGGTTGCATGCCTCTCCTTTAGAGGAGTCCCCGCTCGCGGCACGCGAGGATGCCGATCACCGTCTTCGAGTCACGGATGCGGCCCGAGAAGATCCAGCGCAGCGCCCTCGAGACGGGCACCGCCTCGGCCGCGATGAACTCGTCTTCGTCGGGAGTCATCCTCCCGGGCTTGAGCCCGCGGGCGACGTACATGTGCAAGACCTCGTTGGCGAAGGCGGGCGTCGGCCAGTAGTCGAGGAGCGACTTCACGCTCGAGGCCGTATAGCCCGTCTCCTCGCGGAGCTCGCGGCGCACGCAGGCGAGCGGGTTCTCTCCCGCGTCGAGCTTTCCGGCCGGGAGCTCGTAGGTCGTCTCGGCGACGGGGTAGCGGTACTGGCGCACCATCACGACGCGGCCGCCGGGCAGGAGCGGCACCACGCCGACCGCGCCGGGATGGTCCATGAACTCGCGGGTCGCGATCATACCGTTGGGCAGCCGCACGCGGTCGACCCGGAAGTTGACCGCGCGGCCGCGGAAGACGTAGCGCTTTTTGACGCAGGCTTCGACAAAATCCGTTCGCATGCTCGCCGGATTATACCCGACTTGGCGGGACTTGACACCACCTAGTCCGGGGATACACTTGGACGGCCCCATGGCCGCGACTTCCGCCGCCGCCCCGCTGATCAACGACCGCTACGAGCTGCGCGCGCTGCTCGGCGAGCGGGGGACGTGCTCCACCCATCTGGCCCTCGACCGGCAGACGCGCGCCACCGTCGCGGTCAAGGAGCTCTCCCTCGAGCGGGCGCCGAAGGCGCTCGCCGCCCGCCTCGAGGCGGCGTTTCACCGGCTGCGAGCGATCGACCACCCGCGAGTCCCGCGTTTCCTCGCCGTGCTGGAATACGAGCGCGCGGGTCCGCGCGTCGCGCTCGTGCAGCAGTTCGTCAAGGGCAAGACCCTGGCTCAGCACGTCGCCGAGGGCCGTCGTTTCGAGCCGGCCGAGACGCTCAAGCTCGCCCTTTCGCTCTCGCAGGCGCTCGCCTATATCCACCGCCTGGGTCTGCTGCACGGGGCCATCCAGCCCCGCCACATCCTGCTCGACGCCTACGACGCGCCGCACCTCATCGACTTCGGAGTGGTCGAGAGCGTTCTGGAGGAGGCCGGGGTCCCCACCGGGGCGGGCGGCGGCCCGCCGAGCGGCTACGTCGCCTTCGAGCAGTTCGCGGGCCGCCCCATGCCCGCCTCGGACGTCTACGCGCTCGGCATGACGCTGGCGTTCGCGCTCACGGGGCACGAGCCCTTAGACAAAGCGGCGGCCTGGGACGGTCCGGCGATCGATCCGGTATGGCCGGAGCCGCTCAAGCTGCTGCTCCGGAAGATGACGGCGCCGTCATGGGAGGAGCGGATACGCGACGGCCAGGGCCTGGTCGCCGCCGTGGACCGCGCGATGACCACCGAGGCCGGCTCTCGCTACAAGTGGCGGCGGCTCCTCTGGGCGGCGCCGGCGGTCGCCTGGGTCCTGTTTAGGTCCTTTTGGGTTCCGGTCGCGCCGCTGGCGCCGCCTCCGAGCCCCGCGCCTTCGGTCCCAGCCCCGGCCCCGGCGCCGCAGCAGCTCTTCCACGGGGAGGCCGCGGAGGCCGCGCGCCGGTTCCTGGGAGCGGTCCACGAGTCGGGCGACGTCGCCTGGGAGATCGTCGACCGGCGCGTGGTGGTCTTCCTCAACGGGGTTGCGTTGAGCCACCCGCCCGCCGCGAGGCAGCGCGACGGCACGCTGGCGGTCGTCGACGGCTACAAGGTCCTGATCGGCCGCCCGGACGGCTGGCGGCGCCGGCTCTCTCTCCCCGACCAATGCTACGTGCGCCGGCTGTCGCTCGACGAATACGAGAACGTGTCCCTCGAGACCACCTGCGGGTCCTGGCGCCACGGCGCCGCCTGGGAGCGCTTGGGGGACGGGCGCGGCGACCCGGACGGCGCGAGGTCGGCCCGGGACGCGGAAGGGCGGACCTGGCTGGCGGATCCTCGAGGCCGCGTCACCGTGCTCGCCGCGGCTCGGGCTTCCCCGTGAGCCCGGCGCCCCGGCACGTCGCGTCGGGCGGCTTCCGCGTCGACCGAAAGCGCGCGCTCGCGAAGCTCGCCGAGTACCAGCTGCCGCTGCCGGAGCGCTTCCTCCTGCCGTGGCTGCGCTGCGCCCAGGCGGCGGGCGCGACGTCGGCCGAGGTGCAGCACGGCTGGTCCCACCTCCAGCTTTCCTTCGACGGCCGGCCCTTCTCGAGCCGCTTCCTGCGCGAGCCCTTCGACGCCCTCTTCACGGAGGAGGGTGACGCGGCGCGCCACCGCGACCTGGCGACCGGGCTGCTGAGCGCCTTCCGCCTCGAGCCGCGGCTGGTCACGGTCCACTCCGGGCACGGCGCCGAGCGGCTGCACCTGTCCGGGACGAACGCGGAGGACATCGCCGCCGAGGCGGCCTCGGAGGCCGAGACGCGCACGATCCTCACCCTGCGCTGGAAGGGGCTCAAGTCGCGGCACCCGGCGGCGTGCGCGGCCCTCGCCTACGAGTCGTGCCGGATGCTGGGGTTTCCTCTCGTGGTCGACGGCGAGGCCGCGCCGCGCGAGCCGGCCGCGCCGTGCGTGCGGTCGGAGGAGGAGGGCACGCGCGTGAGGCTCTCGCTGCCCGAGGACCCGGCCGCCTACGAGTCGCTCGCGGCCGTCTCCAAACGCGGCGTCTTCGTGTGCCGCGTGCCGATCGACTCCCGCGTGCCGATCACCGCGGAGCTCGACCGGGACGATTTCTCCCTCGACGCCAGCCAGAGCGGCGTGCTGCGGGACGCCGCGCTCGAGGCCGCGCTGGCCGCGGTCCCCTCCGCGATCGACGAGCTGATCCAGCAGGCGTGCGGGATGCAGCGCGGGTATCCCCAGCTCGCGGAGTTCCTGTTTAAGCCCGGCCAGGAGAGGCGGCGCCGGCGGGCCGCCCAGGCCTGGCGCTCGGGCTGGGACCTGGACGGAGATTCTCCCGAGGGCACGCTCTTGGGACTTCATGCGCGCGTGACACGCTGGCTGCGCATCGTCGCCGCGCGCACGCTCACCAACTACACCGGCGACGCCGGACGTCCGGCCGCCAAGGCCTTATGGGAGGCCCCGCTCTACCTCGGCGTCGACGGCAAAGGGCTCAGCCTCCACGGCCTGTGGGAGCAGCACCGAAGGCAAGGCATCGTGCCCTTTTCCACGGAGTGCCACGGCGGACCGCCACGGCTCGACGTCGTGTGGCTGCCGGAGGGCGGGGACGGGACGCTCGAGGCGCTGTTCACCGGACGGGTGAAGGCGATGGACAAGCTGTTGGAGTCGTGGCGCCGCGCGCCGAAGGCCTGATGCGCGCCTGGGCGGCAGCGGCGGCCGGCGCCCTCGCCTTGGCGATCGGCCTGCTGCTCTGGCGCAAGGGCCCTCACCCCCCCGCCGAGCCCGCGGCCCCGAGCGTCCCCAAGCCTGTCACGCCGTCGCGCACGTCCCCCCCTCCCATCCCACCGGGCACCGAGTGCCGTCCCATCCCGCCGCTCGCGCGCTTGTCCGGAGCGCGGCTGGTGGGCCTGGGCTCGGCCACACCCATCACCGCGTCCCAGCTTCCTTGGGACCCCGACGAGGGCAAGGCCGTCCGCGTCGGCGACGGGGGCCCAAACGCGCGGATGATCGACAGTCCCAGGTCCGTGGACCTCGGAGCCTTCGCCTGGGGCCGGGAGGTCGAGCTCTCGATCCACCTGCCCGGTGGAGTCGTCTTTCGCTCCGGACCGGCCGAGCGCAATCCGGACGGACTGCCGCACGTCCGGGTGTTCCCGCTGGGGGATACCTGGATGGTCGGATTCGAGGACATGCACGGCGGAGGCGACAGGGACTTCGACGACGCGGTCGTCCTGATCCAAGGCGACGTGGCCGCCGAGCTCAACGGCGAGCTCTGGTGCCTACCGAAGAAGCGTCCCTAGCGGTAGCCCTGCGCCTGCAGCTCGAACAGCTTCGCGTACGTCCCGCCCCGCGCCAGCAGCTCGCGGTGCGAGCCCAGCTCGGCGATCTTCCCGCCCTGCACGACCGCGATCCGGTCGGCCATCCGGACGGTCGAGAACCGGTGCGACACGAGCAGCACGATCCGGTTCTCGGCGAGCTCTTGGAAGCGCTGGAAGACCTCGTACTCGGCTTTGGCGTCGAGCGACGCGGTCGGCTCATCGAGGATGAGCACGTCGGCCTCGCGCATAAAGGCGCGGGCGAGAGCGACCTTCTGCCACTGCCCTCCCGAGAGCTCGTGGCCGCTGTCGAACCAGCGGCCCAGCATCGTTCCGTAGCCCTTCGGCAGAGCCGCGGCGACGGCGTCGGCGCCCGCCTTGCGCGCGGACGCCTCGATCCGCTCGGCGTCGGCGAGATGCCTCACCGAGCCGAGCCCGATGTTCTCGCCGAACGGGAGGTGGTAGCGCACGAAGTCCTGGAAGATCGCCCCGACCTTCTCGCGTAGCTCGTCGGCGTCCCAGTCCTTGAGGTCGACGCCGCGGAACAGGATGCGGCCGCGGGTCGGCTCATAGAGCCGGGTCAGCAGCTTGATCAGGGTCGTCTTGCCCGCGCCGTTGTCGCCGACCAGCGCGAGCTTCTCGCCCGACGCGACCGCGAGGTCGATGCCCTGCAGCGCCCAGTCGGACCGGCCGGGATACTGGAACCAGACGCCCTCGAGCTCGATGCCTCGCGCGGCGTCGGTCCTCGGGCGCGCGCGCCCGCCGGTCGCGGCCGCCGGCTCCCCGCCGAGCGCGAGAAACGAGAAGAGGTTCGAGAGAAAGAGCCCGTCCTCGTAGAGGTGCCGGAGGTTGTCGAGCAGGCCGTTGAAAGTCCCCTGGCTCTGCGAGAACACGGCGACGTAGAGGGTCATCTGTCCGACGGTGATCGCGCCCGCCAGGGCCTCGCGCACGATCCACACGTAGGCGCCGTAATAGGTGGCCGTCGCGAGCAAGCCCCAGAGGAGGGACTTCACCGAGGTCGAGCGCGCGAGCCGCGCGTCTTCCTCGAAGATCCCCCGGAAGATCTTGGAGTAGCGGGCCAGCAGCGTCTCGCCGAGCCCGAAGAGCTTGACCTCCTTGACGTGCGTGTCGAGGGTGAGCACCTGCTCCAGGTAGGCCATCGAGCGCGTCTCCGGCGTGCGCCAGTGGTCGAGCCGGAACTTGAGGGCGCTGTAGTGGCACTGCACGACGAACGCGGGGATGGTCGCGCCGAAAAGGACGAGGGCGATCCACGGGTTGAACGCGATGACGACCGCGGCGAACGAAAGCAGCGTGAGCGCGTTCTGCGCGAGCAGGAAGCAGTGGCGCACCACGTTCATCGCGCGCCACTCGGACTGGCGGCGCGCGTTCTGCATCTTGTCGTAGAAGTCGGCGTCCTCGAAGTGGCGCGCCTCGAGGTCGAGCGCCTTCCGGATGATCCGCGTGTTGATGAGGTGTCCGAGCCGGTGGTTGATGAGCTGGTCCGCGAGCGCGCGTACCTGGCCGTTGATCGCGCCGAGCATGATGAGCCCGAACTCGGCCGCGATGAAAGGGCCGACCCGTCGCAGCCCCTCGGCCGCCGAGCCCCCCGAGCGCACCGTCTCCAGCACGCCGTCGATGATGAGCTGGGTGACCCACGCCTGGCAGACGGGCATGACGCCCCCGAGGACGGTCACCGCGGCGAGCGCCAAGGTCGACGCGCGATCCGCCTCCCAGAGGAGGCGAAAGGCCAAAGGCACGTTCTTTAAGGCGCCCCGAAATTCCTGGACGCGCTCGCGCCAGGTAAGCTGCTTTTCGGCGGGCTCGGCCGGCATCCCCCCATTATAGCGGCTTAGAGGAGCTCCACCGCGGCTCGCGCCACGCGCCGGGCGTGGAGCGCGCGCCACGCGTAGGTGGCGACGATCGAGAGGCAGACGCCGCCCGCGAGGTACACGAACCGGGCGTCCATGCTCTGGCCGCCGAGCCCCGAGAGCAACGGCGCGAGCACGATGCCGACGAAGCTTGACGTGAAGAATCCGCCCACGGCCTCGCCGAGCCTCCGAGCCGCTCGCCCCGCCGCCTCGTGGGCGAGGCGATGCAGCGTGCGGACGTCCGGGAACGGCGCGGCCCCCGCGCGCGCCACCCGGCCTTGGAGATAGCGGACGAGCTGTCCGACGTCACCGGACCTGGCCGGGACTCGGGGATCCAAGGAGAGCGCGCGGGCGGCGGGAAGGGCCGCGACTCGCTCCGGCGACTCCCGCTCTTGGGGCGCTTCCCGATAGTCGCGGTATGCCGCGTCGTCCGGGTCAAGCCAGACGCCGGCGCGCCGCCGCCGCAGCCGGGCGCTGGGACGCAGGCCCGGGTGCGTGAGCTTCAGCGCGGTCACCTCGGAGAGGAAGCGGTCCGTCGGACCGCCGTAGTCGCGCAGGCGCTGCAGCGAGCGCTCGAAGCCGCTCCAAAAGGCGGAGCCGTCGCGGCGCTGGGCGTCCAGACGCAGCGACTCCAGCGCGCCCTCCTCCACGAACTCCACGTGGGCGGCCCAGACGCCGGCCCTCTTCGCCTCCTCCGCGAGCCTCCGCCGCGCCCGCTCGATGTCTTCCTGGACCCCTTCCTCGCGCGCCCGGGCCGCGAGACGGGGCAGGGCGTCCGCGAGCGCCCGGAGCTGCGCGTCGTCGAGAAACGCGTTCCCGAAGCTGTGGAGGGTGCTCGCGGTCGCGTACGCCTCGGCCGGAGGCAGCGCGCCCGCCAACACCTCGGCGCAGGAGCGGCGCTGGGAGTCGCGAACGGCCTTGAGCGCGTCGGACACCGCCTCCCGACCCGCCAGCAGCCCCTTGTGGCGCAGCGCCTCCGGGGTAGGGGTGGAGCCCTTAAGGAAGGCGATCACGCCCTCGGCGCGCCGGACGGAGCCGGTGTCGGTGAGGTCGACGGCGAGTCCCATCGCGGCGAGGGCGGGGACCCATGGGGCCACGCTCGCCGCGAAGGCGACGGGCACACGGACGGACTGCGCGAACGAGGGAAGGGCGAGCGCCCAGACGGCCAGGCTGAGGGTGAGGGTCTTCATGCCTCGAGGATAGCGCCGGAGCCCCGCTCCGGAGAGAGTCCGCCGCCCCGAGGCGCGGCGGAGATTCGCCCAGGCGAGCGGGGTCGCGGGCGAACCCGGTTTAGAGACAGGCGCTGTCGCTACGTCGCATCCTGGTCATCGTCGGGCCGCCGTGTTATAATCCTCCGAATGTCCGGCAGCGCCGAGTTCGTCCACCTCCACAACCACTCCGAGTACTCGCTCCTCGACGGGATCACTCGCTGGACCGACCACGATGGCGGCCCCTCCGAGCTGCTGAAGGGGCTCGCGCACGACAAGGCGCGCGCCGTCGCCGTCACCGACCACGGCAACCTGTATGGGGCCATCGAGTTCTACTCGCAGTGCAACAAGGTCGGGGTCAAGCCGATCGTCGGCTGCGAGATGTACCTGGCGAAGGGCTCGCGGCGCGACCGCGGCGGCTCTCAAAAGGACAACTGCCACCTCACGGTGCTCGCGCGCAACTACGAGGGCTACCAGAACCTCATGGCGCTCTCGACGACCGGGTTCCTGGAGGGCTTCTACTACGACGCCCGGATCGACCGGGAGCTCCTCGCCAAGCACTCGAAGGGGCTGATCGTCCTCTCGGGCTGCCTCAAGAGCGAGATCTCCCAGGCGATCACAGCGGGCAACCTCCAGCAGGCCGTCGACCTCGTCGGCCAGTACAAGGAGATCCTCGAGCCCGACTGCTTCTACCTCGAGATCATGGACCACGGGCTCGAGAAG
>JACQPK010000417.1 GCA_016207565.1 Elusimicrobiota bacterium | reverse complement strand
GAACTTGTTGCCCGGCATGTACGCGGGCATGAAGAACGGGAAGCCCTGGAGGTGGTCCCAGTGCGTGTGGGTGATGAAGATCTCGCCTTGGATCGGGCGCCCGCCGGCCTGCTTCGCCAGGAAGGTGCCGAGCTCGCGGATGCCCGTGCCCGCGTCGCAGATGAAGAGCTGCGGGCCGAACTGGAGCTCGACGCACGGCGTGTTGCCGCCGAAGCCCTGGGTCTTCGGGCCGGGCGCGGGGATCGAGCCGCGCGTGCCCCAGAAGCGGACCCGGATCGGCTCGCTCATGCGCCCAGGACTCGGCTGACCATGTCCGCGAGCTGCTGCACCCCATAGGGTTTGACCATGTAGTGATCGGCGCCGGCCTCTTTGGCGTTCTTGATGTCGACGGGGTAGCTCTTCCCGGAAGTCACGACGATCTTGATGTTGTTCATGCTCGCGTCGGCGCGGATCGCCTGGCAGACCTCGTAGCCGTGCATGATGGGCATGGCCAGGTCGAGCAGCACCAAATCCGGGCGGGCCGACCGCGCGAGCTCGAGTCCCGCTTGCCCATTATAGGCGGTGTACACCTCGTAGCCGGCATCTCGGAGCACCATCTCGGCGAAGCTCACGATCTCCTCGTCGTCATCGACGACCAGGACTTTTTTGCCTGGCACCGCCGCAGGATAGCATGCCCCGTTGAAGCAAGGCAATGGCCGTGCTATAAGGAAGAGATGCGCGCCGCCTTGCTGATCGCTCTCCTCGCCCCGCCTGCGCTCGCCGAGGACAAGTTCGAGCTCGAGACCGGATTCTCCGCCGGGGAGCTCGCCGCGAACGCCTTCATCCTGCCGCTGGCCCTGGCCATGCGCCAGCCGCATTTCGGCTTCGAGCGCAGGCCCTACGACGGAGGACAGACCTACGGCCGCGGCGACCGGGACTGGGGCGGGGCTCTCCGGCTGTCCGGCCAGGCGCTGGCGGCGGGACGGGGCGGCGGCCACGCCGACGTCCAGGTCCGGGGCGCCAACCGGCTCGGCTGGCAGGCGGGCTGGGACGGCTACGCGGTCGGCGCCCTCGGGAGCGGCCATCGCTCCGATCTCTGGAGCGCCCACATCACGAGCAACTACCTCCAGTCCGGACACGCGCTCTTCGAGCTCGGGCTCGGCGCCGCGAGCCTGAGGACCGACCGCACGCAGGTCGGCCCCAGCGCGGCGCTGCTCGTCGAGCTCTTTCCCAAGGCGCCGTGGACGCTGGCCGCGCGGTACCAGGTCCCCGTCCTGCGCGGCCGCGCGTACCATCAGGTCTCGATCCGGGCGGGCCTCAGCGTGCGCGGGATCGGCGTCTACGGCGGCTACGGCGCGCTGTTCGGGCCCTTGGGCGACGCAAAAGGCCCCGAGGCGGGCCTGGCCTGCTGGTTCTAAGTCGACTGGCCGCCCGAAATCGCCGGGTCGTCGTCGTGGAACGTCAGGCCTCCGAAAGGAACGGGTAGCGATAATCCCGCGGCGGGTCGAAGTTCTCCTTCACCGTCCGCGGCGAGACCCAGCGCTGCAGGTTGACCAGGCTTCCCGCCTTGTCGTTGGTCCCGGACGCCCTGGCGCCGCCGAAGGGTTGCTGCCCGACGACCGCGCCCGTGGGCTTGTCGTTGATGTAGAAGTTGCCCGCGGCGTTGACCAGCGTCTCCCGCGCCGTCTCGATCGCGCGCCGGTCGTTGGCGAAGACCGCGCCCGTGAGCGCGTACGGGGACGTCTTGTCGCAAACGCGCAGGGTCTCCTGCCACCGCTTGTGCGCGTAGGGCAGGATCGTCAGTACCGGGCCGAAGATCTCCTCGCACATCGTCTTCGCGTCGGGCCTCTTCGCCTCGACGACCGTCGGCTCGATGAAGTAGCCGGCCGAGTCGTCGCACTTGCCGCCGATGACGATCCGGGCCTCGCCTTTGCTCTTTTTCACGTGGTCGACGTAGGCCTTGATGCTGTCGTAGGCCTTCCGGTCGATGACCGCCGAGAAGAAGTTGCGGAAGTCCTCCGGCGAGCCCATCCGCACGGTGGCCAGCTCGTCGGCGAGCCGCTTCTTGAGCTTCGGCCACATCGTGTCGGGCACGTAGGCGCGGGAGGCGGCCGAGCATTTCTGGCCCTGGTACTCGAACGCGCCGCGGATGAGGCCCGTCGCGACCGCGTCCAGATCGGCGCTCTCGTGGACGACGACGAAGTCCTTTCCGCCGGTCTCGCCGACGAGCCGGGGGTACGTCTTGTAGCCGGGCAGCGTGTCGCCGACCTTCTTCCAGATCGCGTTGAAGACGCCGGTGGAGCCGGTGAAGTGCAGGCCCGCGAAGTCGCGGTGGCTCAGACAGGCGTCGCTGAGCTCGCCGGCGGGGCCCTGGACCATGTTGATGACGCCGTCCGGCAGGCCGGCCGCCTTCCAGAGCTGCATGAGGAAGTGCGCCGTGTAGGTCGTGCTCGTGGCGGGCTTCCAGACGACCGTGTTGCCCATGATCGCCGGCGCCGTCGGGAGGTTGCCCGCGATCGCCGTGAAGTTGAACGGGGTCACCGCGAAGACGAAACCCTCGAGCGGCCGCTGCTCCACGTAGTTCCAGGTGCCGCGGCTCGACTGCGGCTGCTGCTGGTAGATCATCTCCGCGAACTTGACGTTGAAGCGGTAGAAGTCGATCAGCTCGCACGCGGAGTCGATCTCGGCCTGATGGGCCGTCTTGGCCTGGCAGAGCATCGTCGCGGCGTTGAGGGTCCAGCGCCAGTCGTTGGCCAGGAGCTCCGCGGCGCGCAAAAAGATCGCGGCGCGGGCCTGAAACGGGGTCGCCGCCCACTCGCGGCGGGCGCGCAGGGCCGCGTCGATCGCGGCCTTGAACTCCTTGGGGCCGCCTTTGTGGAACCGGCCGAGCTTGCGGGCGTGGTCGTAGGGCGGGTTGCAGTCCGAGGTCTTTCCGGTCCGCACCTCCTTGCCCCCGATGGTGAGGGGGATGTCCACTTCGCGGCCTTTCAGCTCGGCGAGGCGGGCCTTCAGCGCCTTCTTCTCCGCGCTGCCGGGGCCGTAGTTCAAAATGGGCTCGTTGACGGGGGTCGGGATCACAGGGAGGGCGTTCATGTTCGCTCCAAAAGCGTAATAAATAACACCCTATAATTTGTCGGGCCGCCGTAACAACCGCTTAACAACCCCGAAATAGCCCGTTAACGAGGAAGGGCTAGGCTTTTCCATAGAGGACGCCGAAATGGAAACCCAGACCCTGCCGGCCCCGGTCACCGAAGCGGAGAAGGAGCAGAAGCTCGCCTCCTACATGACGCACGAGCTGCGCGCCCCGCTCACGTCCGTCCGCTCGGCGCTCGGCCTCCTCGAGGAGCAGCTCGCGACCCGGCTCCAGCCCGACGAGCAGCAGGTCCTCACGCTCGCGATGAAGAACGCCGACCGGCTGGCCGGCCTCATCAACGACATCCTCGATTTCTCGAAGATCCAGGCCGGCAAGATGTCGATGCAGCTCGAGACGCTCGACCCGCTGGCTCTCCTGCAGGAAGCCGTCGACAGCCTCCAGGCGTGGGCCCTCGCCCGCGGCGTCCGCCTGGTGCGCGGCCCCAGCGCCGGCGGCCTGCCGCGCGTGCGCGGCGACGCGCGCCGCATCACCCAGGTGCTCACCAACCTGCTCTCGAACGCGATCAAGTTCACGCCGGCCGGCGGCCGCGTCGAGGTCTCCGCCCGCATGGGCCGCGCGGAGCACACCGGCACGATCGTCTTCTCGGTCAAGGACACCGGCTGCGGCATCCCGCAGCAGGACCTGGAGAAGATCTTCCGGTGCTTCGAGCAGTCCGCGGAGGGGAGGAAGACCTCCAACGGCACGGGCCTGGGCCTGACGCTGGCGAAGTCGATGGTGGAGCTCCAGGGCGGCCGCATCTGGGCCGAGAGCTGGAAGGGGCTCGGCTCGACGTTCCACTTCACGATCCCGATCGTCTCCGAGGACCTGGCGGTCCCGGTCGAGGTGTATCCCAGGTCGCCCGAGTATCACGGGCTCTTGGTCGACGTGTTCCGCCGCCTGAACGCGGTCGTCGCCGCGTTCTTCTGAGCACCGGGTCGCGTAAACTTATCGCTCCATTGTCCGACACCCTGCGCAGCCGCGGGGCGATAAGTTTACGGGGCCCGGTGCCGAACGCTTTATCGGCCGTCCGCCCTTAGCCCCGGGCGCGGCGCCGCCCGACGGCCCATTCCCCCGAGCCCGTCCCCGCCTATCCTCGGAGCGCCGATGCGGGCATGGCTCCTCAGCCTCTCGTTGCTCCTCACCGCCGGACGCGCGGCGGCCGCGCCCGACTTCGACCAAGGCGACCCCGGCGCCTGGGCGGTCCAGACCCTCCGGGAGACCCCGGACGGGCCGAGACTCAAGATCTGGGAGCCGCAGGGACCGGCGGCGCGCGTGCGCCGCAACGCGGACGGGACGCTGCGGGACCCTTTCGGCGCGTTCCCGGACGGGCGCGAGAGCGCGCGCGTGCTCGCGGAGGTCGACGAGTTCCTCGCCCTGCCGAAGGACGCCGCGCCGGAACGCAAGCGCCGCGCCTTTTCTTCGGTCGCGGCCGCGGCGGAGCGCTGGGCCCGGTTCTGGCTCCCAGAGCCCCAGGCCAACCCCGGTAAGCGCGAGGCGCGCCGGCTCATCCGGGACCTCGCGCTGCGCATGGTCGCCAATCCGGCCGTGCCCCGGTTCAACGAGTTCGTCGACCCGGGGCTGGCGCCCGGAGTCGCGGCGGAGACGGGGAACGCCCGCGGCTGGCGGGAGCGCGGCGGGCGGGCCGCCTGGAGGCTGGGCCCCCGAGAGGACGCCACGCTGTCGGTCACCTACGACGAGTCGGCGCGCAACAGCCTGGCCTTCGAGCTGACCCGCCTGCACGAGTGGGTGCACGTCATCGACATGGCGCGCCTCGGCGCGACCGATGACGACGGGCGTCCCGCCCGCGCCGTCCACGACGAGCGCTTCGGGTTCTTCACCGAGGCGCAGGCCTACGCGCTGGACTTCCTCGCGCAGCGCGCCTTCCTGGCCGACGACGATTGCAACCTGACCCAGGCGGCGGCCGAGCTCGGCAAGGACGTCCGCGACGTGGCCTTCGAGGAGTACTTCCTCTACGAGGTCGGGCGTGGCGGCATCTACGAGTGGGCGAGCGGGCTGGTCCCCAACGACCCCGCCGGCGTCCGCCGCGAGCGAGGGCTGTCGCGCCGCTTGGCCCGCCGCGACGAGCGGCGGGCCCACCGGTTCCCCCGGGTGCGCTACCTCAGGACGATCGCGCCCTAAGAGTCATGGCTCCTAAGTTAACTGCGCCGTCGACGAGGAAAACGGACTAACGCAAAGGTACGCTAAGGAATTCACTGAAAGG
>JACQPK010000416.1 GCA_016207565.1 Elusimicrobiota bacterium | reverse complement strand
TCCCCGACCGCCGTTTCTTGTTCTCCCAGTGCTCGTGGAGCAAGAGACCGAACTGGTCGGGGTCGCCCCGCTCCAGCACCTCCTTGATCCGGTAACCGAGCTCCCTGGTCCGATGGAGGCTGTCGAGGACCGAAGGCTCCCCGCGCTCGGTGTCCCGCTTCTGATCGCCGAGGACCTCGCTGCTCGGGCGGACCATGCCCGTGTAGAAGAGCAGGATGCTGTTGTGCATCTCCTCGCGGGTGGACAGGGGGAGGTTGAGCGCCTGGACGTGGACGCGGCCGCTCGGCTCGATCTCCAGGCACGTGAAGTCGCCGAAGGCCGCTAGGTAGTGATCGTGCTTCCCCACGGGGTGACCCGCGAGATCGATCTCGATATGGCAGGCCATCTCGGCGAGCGTCTGCGTCGGAACCTTCTCCTTCCGGAACTCGAAGAGGGCGGTGAGGAGGGCCACCAGATAGCTCCCGGACGAGCCCAAGCCGGTGCCGTCGGGGACATCCGCCATCGACGCGATCTCCAGGTTACCGTCGATGTTCAGGAGCCGCAGGGCCGGGCGGACCAGGTCGTGCTGGATCTCGTCGACCGAGGACACCTGCTCGTAGCGTGAATACTTGATGCGCAGCAGGTCGTCGGCGGCGGGCCGGTTCACATAGATGTAGACGTACTTGTCGATGGCCGCGCTGAGGACGAACCCGCCGTAGCGCGTGTAGTAGGACGGCAGGTCCGTCCCGCCGCCTCCAAGCGTGATGCGCAACGGCGCGCGAGCCAGGATCATCGGGCTTCTCCCTCTTCAGGCACTCGGACCCGGACGGGGGCGGCGCAGGCGTAGACCGCTTCGACGAGCCTGAGCGCCGCGAGGCCATCCTCGGCGTTCGCGGGCGGCGGGCTGACGCGCTGGATCGCCGAGAGGAACTCGTCCCATTCGAGACCCCATGACACGTCGGGTCCGGGAAACTCGATACGCTCCTCTACCGGGGGGCCGCTGGCCTGACGCTCGTAGACCGTGAGGCTCTCGGTGCCGTAGCTCCCTCCCAGTCCCTCCACCACGAGGGCACCACGGTCGCCGAAGATCTCGAAAGAAAAGAGGTTCTTCCATTGAGTCCAGCTCGCGTGGAGAGTCGCGACCTGGCCTCGGGACGAGCGAAAGAGAGCGAAGACGTTGTCCTCCACCTCGGCGGGCCAGACCCAGTTCGCCGTCACGCCGCTGACCGCCGTCAGGTCCCCGAGGAACCAGCGGAACAGGTCGATGGCGTGGATACCCTGGTCCATGAGCTCTCCCCCGCCCGACACCTTGGGGTCCATCCGCCACTCGCCCTCGTATCCCGGGCGCCCTCCGTGGCCGTAGCGGCACCGGAGGAAGAGCAGATCCCCGATCGCGCCCTCGCGCACCAGGGCGTGGGCCCGACGAATGGCCGGATGGTGCCGATGATTGAAGCCGACCTGCACGATGCGCCGGCCGCGACGGGCCGCGTCCACCACCGCTTCCGCCTCGCGGCTGTTGAGCGCCATCGGCTTCTCGCACAGCACGTGCTTGCCGGCGCGCAGGGCAGCGAGGGTGACGGGGGCCAGCACGTTGTGGGTCGTCGCCACAATCACGGCCTGGACGTCGGGGTGCCCCAGCACCTCCTCGGCGTTGTCCGTCGCCGCGGCGCCGGTGGCGGCCGCCACCTCTTTGGCGCGAAACGCCTGCGGGTCGGCGACGATGATGACGGGGCTCAGGCCGCACTTCGCCGCCACCTCCGCTCGCCGCGCTCCGATCGCGCCACAGCCGATGATCCCGACGCCGAGCGAGGCGTCGGTCATTTCCACTTCATGCCACGATCGGCCGGCACGATGCGGCGGAGGGTATAGACGTCCGTCGTCGCGATCTCGTCGAGGTGCTGCTCGAAGCCTGTCCACTCGTCCCACACGCTGCTGATGAATTTGCCCGTGATCCGGTCGGCGCGATCGGAGGCGAGGAAGGCCACGAGCGCCGCAGGAATGTCGGGGTCGACCCCGCCCTGGGCGATCTGCTCCTGGGTCTTCTTGAGGAAGTCGGCACCGGCCCGCTCCCCCGCTTCCAGAGTCTGTTGGTGAAGGCGCGTCGCGACGAAGCCCGGCGCCAGGGCGTTGACCTGGACGTTGTGCTCCTTCAGCTCCAGCGCCAGCGTCTCGGTGAACCGCACGAGCGCCGCCTTGGACGCCGCGTAGGCTGTGAACCGGGGAAAGGGCGTTGCTGCGCCGCCGCCGGAGATGTTGATGATCTTCCCCCGCCCCGCGCGGATGAGCACTGGGACGACGGCGCGACAGACGAGGAATGCGCCCACGAGGTTCGTCGTGATGGCCCCACGCCACTCGGCCGGGTCGTTCTCCCACGCGGGGCCGATCGGCCCATACACCCCCGCGTTGTT
>JACQPK010000411.1 GCA_016207565.1 Elusimicrobiota bacterium | reverse complement strand
GTCCTTCGCGTTCCTTTCCGTCACTTCCCTTCGCGTACCTCTGCGTTACGCAGTCTCGGTAGGCATCATGTTGGAGCTGCGCTAGAAAAGGGACCGGGCCCGGCGCTATGCCGCCGGGCCCGGTCTAATTCTTGCCGCGAGGGCTTACGACTTGAAGTGGTAGCCCTTCTTCGCGGCCTGCTTGCGGACCGCGTCGACGACCGCGCCGCCGAGGGTGCTGCCCGTGTCCTTCTCCGCCTTCTTCAGGTAGGCGGCGCGCTCGGTCTCGAGCCTCGAGATCTTCTCCTGGATCTCGCGGCGGTCCTTGGCCTTGTTCTCCACGTACCGGACCCGCTCCTGCTCGTCCATGTCGCGCATCTCGTCCGGGAGCGACTCCTTGGGGGCCGCCGCCACGGCGGCGGGCGCCGCCGCGCCCGAGACGACCTGGCTCACCGCGTCCCACGCCGAGGCGCCGCGGGCGTACTGGGCCTTCGCCTTGAAGGCCGCGCGCTCAGCGGCCACGCCGCCGCCCATGCCGCCGGCGAGCTTGTCCTGCTCTTCCGCCTCGCGCTTGGCCATGCGGCCGCGGGCGCCGAGCGGGATGAAGGTGTCGTTGAGCTTCATCGAGAGCCGGCCGATCTCCGCGTCCTGCGGGGCCGAGATCGCCGCGACGCGCTGGTCCTGGTCGATCACCAGGAACTCGCCGCCGCCGGCCTGCGCCCCGGCCAGCCAATCCTCCCGCACTCCGGAGTCGCGCGGGCCGCAGTAGACGGTGTTCACCACGACGCCCTTGCGCACGGCCGAGGCGATCGCCTCGCGAAACGGCGTGGAGCCCTGGGCGAAGGGCTCGTTGCCGGCGATGAAGATCGCCTTATACGCCCCCGGCTCCGCGGTCCACGAGAGCTCCCGCACGGCGTCCCCGATCGCGGCCCCCGCGTACTCCTCGCCGCCGTTGGTGCTCAGCGAGAACAGCGCCTTGGACACCCGGTCGAGGTCCGCCGTGAAGGGGACCAGCTGCTGCACGAACTGGCTCGTCGGCGAGAGTCCGTTGTTGCCGTACTGGTAGACGGCGACCTGCAGGTTCGGCGCCTCGCCGCCCTTCTTCGCGGAGGCGATCTCGTTGACGATGCGCCAGAGCTGGCTCTTCGCCTGCGAGATCAGCCCGTCCATGCTGTTGGAGGTGTCGATCAGGATCGCGAGCTGGGCGAGGTTCTTGCCGCGCGGCGCCTTCGAGTCGTCGGCGAGCTGCGTGGCGGCGGGCCGGCTCCAGCTCGTCGGGATGACCGCCTGTCCGGCCGAGAGGATGCGGCCGGAGTCGGTCTCGATGGCGCGGGCGTTGATCTCGGTCCGCCCGCCGCCGAGATCGTTGAGGGTGCCCGTGACGAGCGCGTTGACGCCGAGCACGCGGCCCAGCTCGGCCGACGTCTTCGGATCCAGGATGCCGGTCTGCGCGAGCTTTTTCTCGTCTAAGATCTTCTCGAGGAGCTGGCGCTCGATCACCTGCACCGTGCCGGCTTCCGCCAAGAACGTCGTGAGGCGCTCCTGCACGATCTTCGAGCCCGCGGTCGCGGAGCCGTCCGTATAGGGGAAGCTCAGCACCGCCACCTTGCGCGCCGGCTCGCCCTTGAGGCCCTTTTCGAGCTTGCCGGAGAGCTTCTTGAGCGTGTCCGCCGCTTGAGCCGACGCGGGCCACGCCAGTACTGCCGCCGCCGCCATCATCATCCAGATCTTCCGCATGTTCATTTCCTCCACGCTCAGTCAGACACCTGTTTGGTTGGAAAGTTCCATTGACGGAAACTGTAGTATTCTCCATGATAATTTAGCGGGAGGGAGAGCGGCGGAAATCTGATAAAATATCGGCTCTCGCACCCGGGCCGTAGGCCCGGAGAGTGCTTTAGCATGCCCGAAGACACCCTCCCGACGCTGGACCTCTCTAAGCTCAATCCGGAACAACGCGCCGCCGTCGAGCACGTCGGCGGGCCGCTCTTGGTCGTCGCCGGAGCCGGCACCGGCAAGACGCGCGTCATCACGCACCGCGTGGCCAAGCTGATCGCCGACGGCGTTCCCGCGACGCGCGTCCTCGCCGTCACCTTCACGAACAAGGCGGCCGAGGAGATGCGCCACCGCATCGACGCGCTCGTCCCCGGGCACGGCTCCGCGGTCTGGGTGCACACCTTCCACGCGTTCTGCGCGCGGCTCCTCCGCCAGCACGCGCAGGCGCTGCGCCTGCCGAAGCACTTCACGATCTACGACACGGACGACCAGAAGAAGCTCGTCGCGGAGTCTCTCAAGGAGCTCGGACTCGCCGACCAGCGGGCGAAGGCCGGACTGTACCTGAGCGTGATCTCGCGCGCCAAAGACGACCTGCTCGACGCCAAGTCCTATTCGATCCACTCGATGACGCAGGGAGACGCCTTCCGGCAGAACGCCGCCAAGGTCTACGAGAAGTACCAGGAGAAGCTCGACGCGGCGGGCGCGCTCGATTTCGGCGACCTCCTGCTCAAGACCTGCGAGCTCCTGAAGGGACACGCGCAGGTGCGCGAATATTTCCAGGACCTGTTCCTGCACCTCCTGGTCGACGAGTACCAGGACACCAACCACGCGCAGTACGTCATCACGAAGACGCTCGGAGGCAAGCACCACAACGTCTGCGTCGTCGGGGACCCCGATCAGTCGGTGTACGCATGGCGCGGCGCGAACATCCGCAACATCCTCGAGTTCGAGCGCGACTTCAAGGACGCGAGGGTCGTCAAGCTCGAGCAGAACTACCGCTCGACGCCGCAGATCCTCGCCGCGGCCGGCTTCGTCATCGCCCACAACCGCCAGCGCAAGGCGAAGAACCTTTGGACGGAGAAGCCGACGGGCGAGCCCGTGCAGGTCAACGAGAGCCACTCCGAGGCCGACGAGGCGCGCTGGGTCACCCGCCGCGTCGTCGAGATGGTCGAGAAGGGCGCGTCCCTCTCCGAGGTCGCGATCTTCTATCGCACCAACGCGCAGAGCCGCTCGTTCGAAGAGGCGTTCCGCATGGCGCGCATCCCGTATAAGGTGATCGGCGCGATGCGCTTCTACGAGCGCAAGGAGATCAAGGACGCGCTCGCCTACGCCCGCGTGGCGCTGAACCCGTCCGATAACGTCAGCCTCAAGCGCATCATCAACGTCCCGGCGCGCGGCGTCGGCAAGACGAGCGAGGAGGCGCTGGAGAACTACGCCCGCGAGCACGGCCTGACCGTGCTCGAGACCATGCGCCAGGAGGCCCGGATCGGGGGCCTGACCTCCGCGTGCCGGGCCGCGTGCCGGCAGCTCGCCTTCATCATCGACCAGCTCAAGGTGGAGCTCGAGGCGCTGCCTCCCGCCGCGGCGATGAGCCGCGTGCTCGAGCGCTCCGGCTACTGGTCGTGGCTCGAGAACGAGACCGAGACCGACCCCGACGCCGCGGGAAGGATGGACAACCTCCAGGCGCTCATCAACGGCATCAAGGAGTTCGAGGAGAAGACCCCGAACGCCAAGCTCGACCAGTACCTCGAGGGCGTCGCGCTCCAGTCCGACGCCGACACCTACGAGAAGCAGTCCGCGGTCACGCTCATGACCGTGCACCTCGCGAAGGGCCTCGAGTTCCCGATCGTGTTCTTGACCGGGCTCGAGGAG
The DNA here is from genome assembly GCA_016207565.1 of Elusimicrobiota bacterium. GTDB lineage: Bacteria > Elusimicrobiota > Elusimicrobia > UBA1565 > JACRDR01 > JACRDR01. Next base: position 2,226 of record JACQPK010000411.1, on the reverse strand, counting down.
GGGCTCTTCCCGATCGGGGCGGGCAACTCCTCGCCGGACGAGCTCGAGGAGGAGCGGCGCCTCTGCTACGTCGGCATGACCCGCGCCCGCGAGCGCCTCATTCTCACCTACGCCTCGACGCGCCGCATGTTCGGCACCGTGTACCAGAACCTGCCGTCGCGCTTCATCCTCGAGGCCCGCCTCTTGGGCCCGCACCAAGGCGATCCCGAGGTCGAGCCGGGTCGGCTCGCACCCGGGGCCATGGGCCCCGGAGAGTCCTTTAGGACACCCGCGACCTTCGGCTCGGGAGGCGGCGCGTCCTCGCTCCGCTCTCCGGACCCCGAGTCCCAGGCCGCCGGGGCGATCCTGAACGTGAAGCTCGGCATGAGGGTGTTCCACCCCGAGTTTGGAACCGGCCGCATCAAGGAGAAGTCCGGGGCCGGAGAGCAGCTGAAGGTCACCGTCGAGTTCGAGAGCGGCAAGATCAAGAAGCTCCTCGTCCGCTACGCGCGGCTCGAGCCCGCATGATCGAGGAAAAGACCGTCCGCGACGTCGCCCGGCTGGCCCGCATCGGGCTCACCGACGACGAGATCGAGCGCATGCGGAGCCAGCTCGGGAAGATCCTCGAGACGATGGAGGAGCTGAAGGCGCTCGACACCCGCGACGTGCCGCCGACGTCGCACGTCCTCGGGCTCACGGACGTGCTCCGGCCCGACGAGGCGCGGCCTTTCGCCCACGTCCAGGCTCTGCTCGACGGCGCGCCGCGCCGGGAGGGCGGCTACTTCCGGGTACCGAAGGTGATCGAATGACGGCGGGGCTCCTCGCGCTCTTGCTCGCCGTCCCGGTCGAAGCCAAAAAGGCCGGCCCGGAGCAGCGGGCTTTCCTCGAGGGCGTCGGCTTCTACAAGTCGGCGCGCTTCGAGGCGGCGCTGCAGTCGTTCACGAAGGCGCTCGATCTCAACCCCGAGCTCAAGACGGCATCGGGGTTCCGCGCGATGACGCGCTGGACGCAAGGGGACCTCAAGGGGGCCAAGGCGGACGCGCAGGACGCGGTGAAGCTCAAGCCCGTGGGCGCCGAGCAGTACGTCGCCCGCGGCATGGCCCGCTACGTCCTCCGCGACCTCCCCGGCTCGAAGGAGGACTACGAGGAGGCGGCGCGCCTCGATCCGAAGTTCGCGCTCGCGCACTACGGCGTCGGCTCGGTCCTCTCGTCGGAAGGCCGCGCGCAGGACGCCCTGGAGCCCCTCGACAAGGCCGTCTCTCTCGACCCGCACGCCGCCGTCCTGCACATCGTCCGCGGCACCGTGCGCGACAAGCTCAAGCAGTGGCGCGGCGCGGTCGAGGACTACTCGCGCGTGATCGCGCTGAACCCTCATTTCCCGTGGGCGCGCCTGTACCGGGCGCGCGACCTCCGCGAGCTCCAGGAGCCCTCGAAGGCCGTGGAGGACTTCACGGAGTTCCTGCGCCAGTTCCCGGATCACGAAGAGGCCCTCTACCTCCGGGCGAACTGCCTGTTCGCCATGGCCGACTACAACGCCGCGATCAAGGACCTCAACCGCGTGATCGACCTCAATCCCAGGCGCGGCCTCGCCTGGTCGAACCGCGGCCTCGCGAAGGCCCAGGTGGGGGACAAGGACGGAGCGGTCTCCGATCTTCGTCACGCGATGGAGCTCGAGCCGAACAAGCGGCAGAAGATGCAGGACGCCATCGACGCGATCGAGTCGAAGATCAAGGCGGAGAACCGCATGCCCGAGCGGGTGCAGGGCCAGGCCGCGGAGCCTTTCGAGCCCGAGCCCGACGAGCTGCCGCTCGAGCCGCTGCCGCCGCCGCGGCCCGAGGATCTGCGCAAGCCCGACATCCCGAAGTCGGTCCAGCCCGGCGGCGGGCGACGCGCCCCGCTCGAGAAGATCAAGGACCCTGACGCGACGCCCTTCCTCCAATGAGCGACGTCACGCGCTGGGGCGCCGCACGCATCGCCGCGGCGGTGAAGGCCCGGGAGGTCAAGGCCGAGGCCGTGGCCGCGGCGCATCTCGACCGGATCCGCCGGCTCGACCCCGAGCTCCGCGCCTTCGTGCGCGTCCTGGCCGAGGAGGCGCTCGAGGCCGCCCGCGAGGTCGACGCCGCGGTCGTGGAAGGGCGAGACCCCGGGCTCCTCGCCGGCGTGCCCGTCGCGCTGAAAGACAACCTGAACATGCGGGGCGTGCCGACGACCTGCGGCTCGAAGATCCTCGAGGGCTTCGTCTCTCCC
>JACQPK010000045.1 GCA_016207565.1 Elusimicrobiota bacterium | reverse complement strand
TGCCGCCGACCCCGACCTTCCCGGACCTCTCCGGAGGCGGCCAGACGATCCGCAACCCGCCCCCGCCGCCCCCTGCGCCTCCTCCGCCCAATGAAGATAAGACGACGGTTCCGGGTCTGTCGAACCCCGGCGTCCCGACAAAATCTACGCCACTGCCCGAAGCCGCCGCGGCGCCGGCTCCGGCCTCGTCGCCGCTGGAAGCGCCGCCGCCTCCGCCGGTGATCGCGGCGCCGTCGGAGGAGCGGCTCACGGTCGAGCGATTTCAGGAAGCGGAGCTGCGGCGCCAAGCCTCGGCCAGGCTCGATGCCGGCGCGCGGCGGCTCGCCGCGGCGGATCGCCGGGGAGCGGTCGCTCAGCTCGAGATCGGCATCACGCTCGCGCGCAAGCTGGGCGACCCGGCGCTGACCGCGTCGATGGCCGCCTCGCTGGGCTCGGCTCACGACGATCTCGGGGACTACGAGACGGCGCTGCGCTTCTACAAGGAGGCGCTGGGCGCCGCGGAGGACGGCGAGGACCGCCGGGTGGAGGCGGACCGGTTGGGAGACGTCGGGCAGGAGTATCTCAAGCTCGGAGACTACGACAAGGCCGCGAGCTACAGCGCGAAGGCGGCCGCGCTCCACCGCCGGGAGAAGGATGCCCGCGGCGAGGCCAACGACCTCAACACTCTCGGGCTGGTGCACGCGTATCGCGGCAGCTTCCGCAAGGCGCTCGACGCCTATGGAGCGGCGCTCGCGACCAAGCGCGCGCTGCGCGACGGCCGCGGCGAGGCGGCGGTGCTCGCGAACCAGGGTCTGGCGCACGAGGGCCTGCACGAGTACGCGAAAGCGCTCGAGGCCTTCGAGCGCTCGCTCGCGCTGGCGACGAGCCTGCGCGACGACTCGGCGGTCGTCGCGGCGGTCAGCCACATGGCCGGCGTGCGGCTGCGCCTGGGGGACTACGCGAAGGCGCTCGATGGCCACCGGCGCGCGCTCGAGCTCGCGCGCAAATCCGGCGACGTCCGAGCCGAGGCCGCGGCGCTGGCCGACATCGGGGTCGACTACCACTATCTCGGCGAGGAAGAGAAGGCGCTCGAGGCCTACACGGCCGCCGTCGCGTTCGACCGGAAGGTGGGCGACCGGCGTCTCCTGGCGCTCGCCCTCAACAACGTCGCGACCGCGCACGCGGAGCAGAACGACCACGCGAAGGCGCGACCCCTCTACGAGGAGGCGATCCGGCTGGGCAAGGAGCTGGGCATGCCGATGAGGACCGAGGAGCTGAACCTCGGCGCGTCGTGCCTGGCGCTCGGCGACGTGAGGGAGGCCTACCGGCTGTTCAAGCTCCACAAGAGCCACCTCTACCTCGGCAAGCACGCGCTCGCGACCGGCGACCCGAAGGCGGCCAAGCGCGAGTTCCAGAGGGCGCTCGCGGGCGCCGAAAAGTCGCGCGACGCGGAGGAGCTCGTGGCGGGCAATCTGGGCCTGGGTCTCGCGCTCGAAAAGCGGGGCGAGACGAAGGAGGCGCGCGAGGCGTTCGAGCGCGCGGTGGCCGCCATCGAGAGGCAGCGCGAGCTGCTGCCGCCGTCGGCCCGCAAGGGATTTCTGACCGCGCGGGCGGAGGACTTCCCGCGGCTCGACGCGTACGCGGGCCGGGCGCGCACGGCCGTCGACGCGGCCGACGGCCTGTTTTGGTCGGAGAGCACGAAGGCGCGGTCGTTCGTGGAGACGCTGTCGTCGCGTCTGGGCGACCGGGGCTCGGCGATCGCGCCCGAGGCGGCGCGCGCGGAGTCCGAGCTGACCGAGCGCATCGCGGGGCTCTACCTGGAGCAGGACGCGGCGTTTCGCGCTGGCGACCGCGCGGCGTATCGCGACGCCGAGTCCGCGCTCAAGGCGGCCAAGGCCGAGCAGTCCTCCTTCATCACGCGGCTGCGCGCGGAGCATCCCGCCTACGCCGCGGTGCAGTACCCGGAACCGATCAAGCCCGAGAACGTCGTCCTCAGGCCCGACGAGGCGATCGTCGAGTACGAGGTCACCGACACCGAGACGCTCGTCTTCGTCCTAAAAAAAGGCGAGCCCCCGAGATCCCTGCGCGTGCCCGTCACGCGCGCGGAGCTGCGCGCCCTCGTGGACTCCTTCCGCAAGCCCTTCGAGCGCCCGCTCGACAACCACGGCCGGTTCGCGGGCCGCTTCGACGACGAGTCGGGCGAGAGGCTTCACGAGCTGCTGCTCAAGCCAGCCCTCGCGCTGCTTCCGGAGAGCACCGAGGTCGTCGTCGTCCCCGACGAAACGCTGGGGTTGCTCCCTTTCCACGCCCTGCTGAAGGACTCCGGCCCGAGCCTCGCGTACGCGCAGTCCGCCACGGCGCTGACGCTGAGCCGGACGCTGCGGCCGGGGCGGCCCGCCCAGGACGGCGTTCTCGTCCTCGCCGATCCGGTCTTCGACGCCGGCGACCCGCGGTTCGTGGCGGCCTCCAAGCCATCCCGACGCTCGCGCGCGGCCGAGACCGCCCCCCTCATGGCCGCGGCCATGAAGAGGATGGGGCTCGAGGGCGAGTCCTTCCCGCGGTTGGAGGAGACGGGCAGCCTCGCCCGGGCGATCAAGAAAGGCTTCGGAAAGCGGGCGAAGCTCCTCGTCGGGCCGCAGGCCTCGGGCCGCCGCCTGCTGCGCGAGGATCTCTCCACGTACCGCCACCTCGTGTTCGCGACACACGGCATCCTGGACTCGGATGTGCCCTACATCCGCGAGCCGGCGCTCGTCCTGAGCCGCGCGCAGGGCGCGGACCAGGGCAACAGCTTCCTCACGATGAGCCAGGTCATGAACCTCAAGCTCGACGCGGAGATCGTCGCGTTGACCGCCTGCAAGACCGGACTCGGCAAGGAGGTCAAAGGCGAGGGCGTGCTTGGACTCGGCCGCGCCTTCCAGCACGCCGGGGCGCGAAACGTGCTGGTGACCCTGTGGAGCGTCGCGGAGAAGTCGACCACGATCATGACCCGGCGCTTCTTCGAGCGGGTGCGCGACGGGGCGACGCCGCGCGAGGCGCTCAAGGGCGCGCAGGCCGACGTGCGGAAGGCGGGCTACACCCATCCGTTCTTTTGGGCGCCGTTCGCCCTCATGACCGAGTGACGCCCCGCGGCCGGGCGGCGTCCTCAGCGCCGGGCGACCCCTTCCAGCGTCATGACGGCGTCTCCATCCGACCGGATGTTGACGTGAGCCGCTTCGTCGAACGGGACCCGGTAGAAGCCCGGGGGATCAGAGTCGACCACGGAGCGGATCAGCCCGCAGCGAGTCAGGTCGGGATCGCACGCCGCGAATAGGCGCAGGATATGGTCTCGCCCCTCGATCCCCGTGGTCCCTGAAGACTCGAGCTCCAGGATGAAGGCCCCTCTCAGGTCGCGGGTCAAGGCCCCGTTCACCGCTCCCATGACGCCCCCGCCGACGTTCAGGCGGAGGGGCGCGGTGCCGGGCGACAGCCAGCCCGAGCTCGCGCTCCGCCAGTTGCCGGCCGGCAGCGGCCGCTCCGCGGCGAATCGGCGGCCATCGGCCAGAATGATCTCCCAGGAGAAATTGAGGGCTCTCGTGTCCTGATGAAACTCCGCGAACTCCTCCAGCTCGAAGGATGCGCGCAGCTCGCCTCGCGTCCCATCGATGTAGGAACCGAACGCGCGCCACCCGCCGTACCGGATCGGCGCCCGCAAGCCGACGCGGAGCCTCCTGGGAGGCAGCGACTCGGAGGCGGTCGAGACCTTCTCGAACCGGCACGTCCGGGGCACGGCCCCCGGAATGCCTTCCCCCTTCCCGAGGGTCAAGGTGCGCCCGTTCTCCAGCGATAGGCGGATGGAAGCGTCGCCGTACTCCACCGGTTTGGGCGCGAAAATCCCCTTCATCTTCGCCGTTGCGACGGTGCGTTGCGAGACGCTCAGGGAATCGGCTCCTCTCTCTACGACCGTGGAAAGAGAGCGCGTCGAGTTGATCGTCCGCCGATCCTCGTACCAAACGTAGCGGCCTTCCGTGTCGAGGAACGTGAACCGGGGCCGGTTCTTGCGGCCCCCCGAAGGCTTCGCGGCGTCTTCCCGGGCGGTCCACACCTGCAGCATCCCCGCCTGGAAGCGCGCGTAGACCGTCATCGGACACCCGAACTGCGGCCGGCTCGCCCGGTACGTGCCGAGCACGTCACCGACATCCACCCCGTTGAGCGCGGGACCGCCGGGACCGGCCTTGGCGGGCACGTCTTTGCGCGTCTCGATGGGCGCGATGGCGCCGCGGAGACGCCCGCTCATCGCCGCGTAGCTCTCCTCGAGAGAAAGATCATCGCCGCCCTCAGCCCGGGCGAAGACGCCCGCCGGCAACAAGACGGCGATCCCGATCAGCAGCTCAGCGCAGTGTCGCAAGGAACCCTCCCGGGCCCGCAAGCCCGTCGTCACCCAAGGATAGGCTCCTCCCGCCGGACCGGCGGGGGTCTCGGGGGCAGGCGGGAAGGGACGAGGGCTCCAGACGAGGCGAGAGCTCCCGAGGCGAGTCTAGGACGCGACGCTTCCGGGCCGCGATCGCCCGCCGCCGCGTCAGACCTGGATCTGGCGGCCGATCTCGATGACCTGGTTGTAGGGCAGGCGGAAGAACTGCGTCGGGCGCAGCTCGTTGCGGTAGAGAAACGAGAACAGGTAGAAGCCCCACGGCGAAAGGCGTCCCGACTGCGAGGGCATCAGGGTGTTGTAGCTCAGCAGGTAGGTCGTGTTCATCGGGTCCATCTTGAAGCCCAGGGGCGCGAGCCGGCCGAGGATCGCCGGGACGTCCGGGTCCTCCATGAAGCCGTAACGCACGACGAGGATGTGAAAATCCGGAGCGAACGAGTCCGCCACGAAGCGCTCCTGGTCGGCCACGCGGGGCACGTCTTCGGTCTGGACCGTCACGAAGATGTTCTGCTTGTGGAGCACCTTGTTGTGCTTGAGGTTGTGGAGCAAGGCGCTCGGCGTGATGCCCGGGGTGCTGCTCATGAACACGGCGAACCCGTCGACGCGCGCGATCCTTTCGGTGATGACCCCGGCTACGAAGTCCTGGATCGGCACCGAGCCCTCGCGCTGCAACGCGGTCAGGATCGTCTGTCCGTTGCGCCACGTGATGAACACCGCCACGACGAGCGCGGCGACCGTCAGCGGAAACCAGCCGCCGTCGGCGATCTTCACGGAGTTCGCGCCCAAAAACGCCAGGTCCGCGGCCAGGAAGGCGCCCGTGACGGCCAACGCCGAGGAGAGCTTCCACTGCCAGATCTGCCGGGAGACGATGAACGCCAAGGACGTCGTGATGACCATCGTCACCGAGATCGCGATCCCGTAGGCCGACGCGAGGTTCGTCGACCGCTTGGACCCGACCACCAGCATCACCGTCGCCACGAGCAGGAGCCAGTTCACCGACGGGATGTAGATCTGTCCCACCTCCTGCGAGGAGGTGTGGATGATGTGCGTGCGCGGCAGATACCCGAGCTGCACGGCCTGCCGGGTGAGCGAGAAGACGCCCGAAATCACCGCCTGGGACGCGACCGAGGCGGCCGCGGCCGCCAACACGACGCTCGGGTAGAGGGCCCAGGCCGGCATCATCCGGAAGAACGGGTTGTAGGCGGTCGAGGGATCGTCGAGCAGGAGCGCCCCTTGGCCGAAGTAGTTCAGAAGCAGCGCGGGCATGACCAGACCGAACCAGCCGATGCGGATCGGCCGCTCCGAGAAATGTCCGAGATCGGCGTAAAGCGCCTCGGCCCCCGTCGCGACGAGGAAGACGGAGCCCAGCACGAGGTAGCCCGGAAAACCGTTCTCCAAGAGGAACTTCACGGCATACCAGGGGCTGAGCGCCCATAGGACCGATGGGTGCCTGGCGATGTTCCACGCCCCGCTCGCCGCGAGCGCGAGGATCCAAAGGAGGATGATCGGCCCGAAGACGATGCCGACCCGGGTCGTCCCGCGGCTCTGGAAGAAGAAGAGGCCGACCAGGATCGTGATCGTGATCGGGACCACGTAGGGCGTGAAGACGGGGGTGGCGACCTCGAAGCCCTCCACGGCGCTGAGGACGGTGATCGCCGGGGTCAGGATCCCGTCGCCGTAGAGGAGCGCCGCTCCGAAGAGCCCGAGGCTCAAGATCGCGCGCTGGGTCCACGGGCCGACCTTGGCGCCTCTCGCGAGGGCCATCATGGCCATGATGCCGCCCTCGCCGCGGTTATTCGCCCGGAGCACGTACACCACGTATTTCAAGGACACCAAGACGACGAGCGTCCAGACGATCAAGGACAAGACGCCGAGCACATTCGCGGAGCTGACGGGGAGGGCGTGAGCGCCGTGGAAACACTCCCGGATGGCGTAGAGGGGGCTCGTGCCGATGTCGCCGAAGACGACCCCGAGGGCGGTCAGGCAGAGGAGGGCGAAGCGCGAGCCCGTCGGCGCCTGCGCGCTACTCATGCAAAATGGTAGCGTAGGCCCGATGCAGGCGGACTGGGTCCGGCACGGGCTAAGAATACCTAAGCGGGGCATGCGAAATCCAGTCGCTTCTCACCGTTCGCTCCTCTGGCTCCTTGCCGCCGCCGGGACGCTCTACGCCTGCGTCGCGATTCTCGGACCGGGCGTGGGCCACATCAACGACGACGCCCACTACCTGCTCGGGGCCAAGGCGCTCCTCGGGGGCTCTTATCTCTCCACGGTCGACCCCCAATCCCCGCGCCCGTTCCCCTATCCGCCGGGCGCCTCCCTCCTCCTCACCCCGTTCGTGGCCCTGCTCGAGCCGCGTTGGGACTGGCTCCAGGCGGTCTCGATCGCGTGGACGCTGGCCGCCGGCGCCTTGCTGTACGCGCTGGCCGAATCGGGCCTGGCCCCGGGGCTCGGGCTATGGGCCGCGGGGCTGTGGCTGCTCCATCCGACGACGGTGCGGCTCGCCTCCCCGGTCATGTCCGAGCCGCCGGTCGCGGCGCTGATCCCCGCCTCGCTCTTGTGGCTCCGAGGGCTCCTGGCGGGCGGCGGGGGCAGGACTCCGCCCGCCTTCGGCCTCGGCCTCCTGCTCGGCCTCGCGACGCTCGTGCGCTACTCCGCCTTCCCGCTGACCGCCGCCGCGCTCGTGGGGCTCGCCGCCGGAGGTCGCGCGCGGCTCATCGGAGCCGTCGCCGCGGGCGCGGCGCTGCCGCCCGCCGCCTACGCGGCCTGGCTGCACGGCCAAACCGGCGCCTGGACGGCCTACGACTCCGCGTGGCGGGCCTCGGCGTCGTTTCTGGCCGAGCCCGCCCGGCTCGGGGAGCACCTCGTCCGGTTCCTGCATACGACCTTCACCTACGGGCTGCTGGGCATCGAGCTCCCCTACTCGGCGGCGAGCGTCGTCCTCAGCCTCGCGCTCACGGCCGCGCTGCTCGCGCCGCTCTCCCGCCTGCCCTCGCTCTGGCGCGCCTCGGGAGGCGTCGAGCGGGGCCTGCTCGCCGCCGCCGCGGCGGCGACGGCGCTCTGGCTGGCGGTGCACGCGCTCTGGCCGTTCATCGGCGCGCGGTTCTCGTATCCGGTCTTCGGGGTCTTCCTCGCGCTGTGGCTCGCCTCGCTCCGGCCCTGGGCCCCGCCCGCGCGCGCCGTGGCCGCCGCGTCGGTCCTCGCGGGCGGGGTCTTCGCCACCCGGATCGTCCAGGACGTCCGCCTCACCCAGGCGAGCTTCCGCCCGCCGGCCCGGGCCCAGGCCTGGGCGGCCGCGAACCTGCCCCAGGACGCGCGGCTGCTCGCGGTGATGGCGGCCGAATGGCGGCTGTTGACCGGCCGGGCGGCGATCGCGTCGGTGCCCGCCCCGGACGAGGCGGGATTCAGGCGGGCGCTCCAGGCGGCCAAGATCACGCACGTCGTGCGCCAGCCCTTGATCTTAAAGCAGGCGGCCTACGCGGCGCGCGCGCCGGGCCCACCCGAGGCCTGGCTCGAAGACTTTCCCGTGGCCTACGCCGACCCCGACGGGACCACGATCTACGCCGCGCCCTAATACCTAGGGGTTTCCCAGGCCGACTCCCCGCCGGACAGGGAGTCGTCGATCGCGAACGTCGCCGTGGACACCGACGCGGGCTCAAACGGCTTGGCGGCCAGAGGCGTCTCGCCCCAGCGCACGAGCGCCTCGCGGCCCTCGTCCACGCGCACGCTCCGCCCCTCCGCCCGCACCCTCGCCGAGCCGCGGAGCACCGTGACCAGCGTGCTGCGGTCGGCCGCGTAGCGGACGCGAAAGACCCCATGCCGGGAGGTCGCGACCGCCGCGGGCGTGCGGACGGAGAACCGCCATTTCTTGTCGAAGGGGCGCGCGAGCGCGAACAGCGCCTCGCCTTCGAGCACCGCGGCCTGCGCGTCCGTGCCGCCGCGGTCGAAGCCGAAGGTCGCGGCCGGCGCGACGAGGCCGACGACCCCGAGGGGCAACGCGACGTGCGCGCGCCCCCACGACGGCGTCTTCAGCTCGTCGCCCGGATCCATCCTGCGGCCGTCGAGATCGAGCTTCTCGACGAAACGGTCGCCCCCCGCCTGCCGGAAGGCCGGGCCGCCCATCGTCCGCAGGATCGCCGCCGGCGGCTCGTCGGCGGCGAAGGCCGGGGTGTCGAACGGGAAGCCGAACGGCAGGACGTAGAAGAAGTTCGCGACCGCGGCCGCCGACAAAAACGGCCCGAACGGGATGGGGTCCTGGCGCTTGACCTTGCGGCGGGCCAGCAGCGCCCCGCCGTAGAGCGAGCCCAGGAGCGACGCCACGATCAGGCAGTCGAAGGCTCCCAGCGCCCCCGTCCACGCGCCCACGCCGGCGAGGAGCTTGATGTCGCCCCCCCCCATGGCCTCCTTCTTGAAGACCCACTCGCCGAACGCCGCGATCCCCCAGCAGAGCGCGAAGCCCGCCGCGGCGCCGACCAGAGCGGCCGGGATGCGGGCGGCCGCCGAGCCGCCGAGGATCGGGTTGATCGGCGAGACCAGCACGCCCCCGACCGCGAGGCCGACCGACAGCACGTCCGGGATGAGGAACGTGTCCCAATCGATGAAGGCGACCACGACGAGCGCTCCGCAGGCGGCGGCCGCGGCGGCGGCCCACAACGGCTGCCCCTCCCAGCGCCACGCCAAGGCGGCGAACAGCGTCCCCGTCAGGAGCTCGATCAGGGGGTAGCGGGCGGAGATCGGCTTGCGGCAATGGCGGCACCGCCCGCCCAGGAGGATCCAGCTCAGGATCGGGACGTTGTCGTACCAGGCGATAGGCTTCTTGCAGCGCGGACAGCGCGACCGCGGGTGGACGAGCGACTCGTCGCGCTGCATCCGGTGGATGCAGACGTTCAAAAACGAGCCGACGACCAGTCCGAACAGGAGGAAGATCGGAGTCATGAAAGACGCGGCCCCCCGGCGCGAGCCGGGGGGCCGGTCTTATGCGATTCTGCGGCTCAGTACGCGGTCCAGACGCTTCCCTTCGTGTCCGTGTGGGAGCAGTTGACCCACAGCGTCCCGAAGTTGGAGTCGCCCGGGAAGTTCACGTATGCCCAACCACCGCCGTCGTTGACCGCGCTGGTCGAGTTGTCCTGACGCGGAGTCGCCGAGTCCGTGTGATAGTTCGGCGCCTTCGCCTTCGGGATCGCCGCCAGGTACTTTCCGCTGGCGGTGAGCGCCACCATGTCGACAGGATACAGACCTTCCATGTCGCCGTAGTAGATGCTCAACGCCGAGCGGACCGCGCCCAGGTTGCCCTTCGCCGATCCTTCGTTCGACTTACGGATGAGCTCGGCAAACTTCGGGATGGCGATTGCCGCCAAGATACCAATGATTGCGACCACGATCATCAGCTCGATGAGCGTGAACCCGCGCTTGCCCAGCTTGCTACCTATGCTCTTCCCCATGCTTTTGCACCCTCCTTTCGGCCGGTATAAATACCAGGAGTAAGTTAGTTAGATTCCGGCCCTATTAGTGCCTTTGCAAGGAGCCTGCCCGTATGCCCCGAGTGTATCACTGCGTCGACCCACTGTCAAGGTGACTTTAGTCAGCCTGAGTCACGCTACTCGGGCCTCAGGCGAGCGAGATCGGCCCGCAGGAGCGCCGGGCGGCGGCCCGCCTCCACGCCCGGATACAGCCGCGACAACTGGCGCTCGGCTTCCTCGGCGCGTCCGGCCAGGATCGCGAGAGCCGCCAGCCTCATGCGGTCCGGGGGCGCCACGGCGGGGTCGTCTTCGGCCACGCAGCCCCGGAAGGCGCCGTAGGCCTCGGAGGGCCGGCGGAGATCCGCCAGCGCGGCCGCGACCCGGCGGCACAGCGGGCCCCGGTCCGGGCTCGCGGCCAGCGACGCGCCCCGGCGGTAGTCGGCGAGCGCCTCCTCGAGCCTTCCCAGCGCCCGCAGGGCGTCCCCCCGCACGAGGCGGCCCGCCGGCCGGCCGGGGTGGTCGCGGACGAGGGCGTCGGCGTGCGCGAGCACCTCGTCGAAACGCCCCCCCGCCGTCGCGAGCTCGGCGGCCGCCAGCCGGAGCCTCGCCGACCCGGGAGCGAGCTCGAGCATCCGCGCGAGCCGCCCGGCGCCGATCCGCGCGGGCTCGGGCCGAAACGGATCGGCGCCCAGCGCCCAGGCCTCCGCGACCTCGGGGCGGCGTTGCGCGTCGACGTAGAGCGCGGCGGCGTCGTCGAAGAAGACCGGGACGAACCGGGGCAGGGTCCGGATGCGGCTCTCGAAGCCCGCGGCGAAGAGCGGGGCGGCGACGAAGTCCGGCTGCCAACGCTCCACGGCCCGCGAGAGTCCCTGCAGGGTCGAGAAGGCGTCTCGGTTCTCGTAGTAGTCCTCGGCGGTGAAGACGTGCGGGACGCGCATGTCCATCGCGAGCTTGGCCCCCGGGAGCGTCCACGCGAGGTAGCCGCCGTCGGTGGCGAGGTGGAGCACGCGGCTTTCGGCGCCGAATCGCTGGAGAAAGGCCGCGACGCCGAGGGGAAGCTTGTCGTTGGCCAGGGGATACGCCCCGGGCTCGCGGTAGAGGTCTACGATCGAGACCACCGGCAGGACCGCGGCGAGGGCCAGTCCCACGGCCCGCGTCCGGGAAGCGCTCGCCGTCCGCTCCGACGGGCCGCGCAGCGCCGCGAGCGACAGGAGCGCCGCCTCCGCGGCGAAGCGCCAGCCGGAGGCGAAGAGCGCGAGTCCCCCCGCCCAGAGCGCCGCGTGCTCCGGCCGGGCGTCGCGCGCTTCCGCGGCGCGCGCCAAAGACCCGCCCGCGAGCGCCAAAAGCCCCAGGAGCGCGGTGGTCGGGGTCAGCACGCCGCGCGCCACGGTCCACGTGGCCAGCTCGCCCAGCTCCGGCCGGGCGAGCTCGGCGACGAAGCCCCGGACGCCTTCGAGCGGGAGGAAGGCCTGAGGGAGCAAGGCGAACCCGGCCGGCGTCGCGAGCGGAGCGGCGAGGCACAAGGCGAGCGGCGCCGGAGGGAGCCGCTCGGCTCCCGCGCGGCGAAGCCACGGCCCCGCGAGGGCGGCCCCCGCCAAGAGCCACAAGACCGGGTAGTAGACCCCGTGAAGGTTCATCCATAGGACCGCCGCGACGGGCAAGGACCAAGCCCATCGCGGCCGGCACTCGGCGACGTAGAGGAACCACGCGATCGCGGCGTAGCTGAACAAGAACGGCCGCACCGCGACGAAGTGGCGGGCGAGGGCGAGCACGAGCAGCGCGAAGGCGGCGGGGGCGAGCCTCCCCGCGCGGCGGCGCAGCACGGCGAGCGAGAGCGCGAGCGTGAAGGCGAACAGCGCCGAGCGGACGCCGAGGAGGGCCGGGTAGCCGCCCAGGCCCTCGAGCGCATGCGCGAGCCGCTGGAACAGCCACGAATAGGCGACGATCGGCCTCGGTGGCTCGAGGAACGAAAAGGAGGCCGTGTCCCTGGGGAGCCCGCCGTGCTCGGCCATCCAGCGCCCGGCGCTGAGGTGGACCCAGAGGTCCTGGTCCCCGGCCCGCAGGGGAAGCCAGGAGAGCAACCCGACGGCGAGGGCCAAGAGTCCGGCCGCGTACCACAGCCCGGCGCGCTCGGCGAGCCCTCGCGTCACGCGGCGATTGTAGGTGATTCGACGCCCGCCGCCAAGCTCAGTAGGAGGTCCAGACGCCGCCGCGCGTATCGGTGTGGCTGCAGTTCACCCAGAGGGTCCCGAAATCCGCGTCCCCGGGATGGTTCACGTAGGCCCATCCTCCCGCATCCGTCACCACGGTCGCCGCGGCGTCCTGGTTGGCCGTGGCCCGGTCGTTATGATAGTTCGGCGCTTTCGCCCGGGGGATCTCGGCGATGTACTTCTTGTTGACCGCCAGCGCCGCCAGATCGGAGGGATAGAGACCCTCCATGTCCCCGTAGTAGATCGAAAGGGCCGAACGGACCGCCCCAAGGTTCCCTTTGGAGGAGCCCTCGTTGGACTTCCGGATGAGCTCGGCGAATTTGGGGAGAGCGATGGCGGACAATATGCCGAGGATGGCGACCACGATCATCAGCTCGATCAAGGTGAAGCCGCGCCGTTTCATTGCCATGAGCGTACTCCCTTATCCCGGGACGAATCAAGCTGCAACACGTCAGCCCGGGTCAGTCGTGCTCCCTCAAACGGCGGTAAAACGAGATCTGCGTCGTCTTCGCCCAGTCCAGCCGGGCGGCCAGCGGGTGATGATAGACCATCGGGCAGTACGCCTCGCCCCCGGATTCGTAATACGTCCGCACGCACTCGAGGCCCGCCAGGCGCTCCTCGCGGATCCTGCGGTACACCGAGAAATCCCAGTTGTCGGCGTGCGCGGCGAACAGCAGCGCCCAGAGCCCCGCCAGGACGCGGGGACGGCTCTGCCGGCCCTCGAGAGCGATCCACCAAGCGGCCGCCATGAAAGGGACGAGCAGAGAGGCCAGGGTCGCGTAGCGGGAGGCCTTGGCGTACTCGACGCCGAAGGCCGCCCGCCCCAGCGCGCAGCCCGCCAGCACCGCCACCAGGCCGCCCAGCGCGGCCGCGAGCCCGTAGCCGGGCCGCCGGCCGAGCCGGACCAGCCGAAAGATGGGCCAAGCGGCGAGCGACGCGCACGCCGCGCCCAAGGCGAACGAGTTCTGGTCCATGCCGAAGCCCCAGGAGATCAGGTTCGCCAGGAACGCCCAATACGCCCACGACGACGGCCCGACGGCTCCGGGCTCGTCGGGGTTCGGGCGGTAGCCGGCCAGCCACGCCGCGCAGGCCGCGAGCAGGACGGCGGCGGCGGCGGCGCGGGGGAGCGCGGACGGCCTGCCGCGCTCCGTCCAGGCGAGCCGCCCGGCGGCGGCCGCGAGCACCGGGGCGGCCAGGACGCCCGAGCTGTTCGAGAGGATCGACGCCAGACCGCACGCGGCCCCGGCCGCGGCGCGAGCGGGCGCGCAGCGATCGTCGAGCAGGAGCCACACCGCGGCCAAAAAGAACAGCATCGCGAAGCGGTGAGGCGAGTCGTAGGCCCAGGCGAGGCCCTGGTGGGCCGTCGGGCAGAGCGAGAACGCCAGGAACGCGCAGGCCGCCCAGAGCGGCAGCCCCGGCGCCGCGCGCCGGATGACGGCGGCGGCGAACGCGAGCGTCGCGCCGAACACGAGAAACACCGCGCCCTGCTGATGGATGATGTCGAACCCGTCGAGCCGGTAGCCCGCCCAGAACATCAGCTTCGTCGGCACGACGAGCGACGTGTTGTGCCGCTCCAGGAGCCAGCCCCACGTGAGCGCCGGGCCGAGCTTTCCCGGTCCGATCTCGTCCCAGTCGTCCCAGTAGGGGATGTCGACGGCATGCCGCAGCATCGTCGCCAAGTGCGCCAAGAAGAGAAGCGCGAGCGCCCCGGGCCCGGCCCACCCGAGCAGGCGGCGGGGCACTACAGCACCTCGTAGACGGCGGCGTTGCCCGCCACGTCCACGAACGCGCGCCGGAAGCGCTTGGGGTCCTCCAGGAGCTCCCGGATGTGGTCGAGGCCCGCGCGCAGGGCCGACGTGCGCTCCAAAGACAGCCCGAGGTCGAGGTCCTGCCAGACGATGTAGCGGACCCGCCAGCGCTTCGAGAGCTCGGAGAGCGCCCCCGAGTCCGTGGCGTCGGCGAGCGGGAGGCTCGGCCGCCCCGTGTAGTAGCTGTCGCGGACGTACAGCGGGCTCGCGAGCACCTCGCCCTCGCGCGAGTGCTCGCGGAGCCAGCGGTAGGTCTGGGCGAGCTCCGGCGTCGCGACGGGCGAGGGCGCCAGGTGCTTCGGGACGTGGAAGGCGAGCTGGCACGCGAGGGCGGCGCCGAGCGCCCAGGCCGCGCGGCGGCCCAGCGCCTCCGCCCCGGCCGCCAGGATCAGGGGGAGGAGAGGGATGAGGTAGCGCTCGTACTGCCAGCCCCAGGCCAGATGCATCGGGACCGCGAGCGCCAGCATGAGCATCGCGGCGTCCGACCGGTCGCGGCGCAGACGCCTCCACGCGCCGGCCGCCGCCGCCGCGAAGACGGCCGCGCCCGCGGCAGGAGCCGCCGGGGCGAGCGCGGCCGGCAGGAGGCCGGAGCCCATCGCCTCGAGGTAGAAGCGGGCGTTCGACCCCATTAGCCCGAGCGCGCCGCCGAGTCCTCGGCCGGCGAAGGAGACGGCCCACTCGCCGGTCTCCTGCAGGCTCCCGGCGCGCAGCCACGACCACGCCCACCACGCGGCGAGCCCCGCCGCCGCCGGCCCGAGGAGCCGGGCCGACTCCGCCCAACGCCGCCCGAGCACGGGCCGGGCGGCGGCGGCGGGCAGAGCCGGAAGCGACGCCGGGCGGCTCAACGCCAGCGCGAACAAGACCCAGCCCGAGCGGGGGTAATCCGGGCGCGGCGCCTGGAGCAGGAGCAGGAGGATCGCCGCCAGCAGCGTGTAGGGCCCCTCGGACATCACGCAGCCCGACTGCGCGAGCACCAAGGGAGACGAAGCGAATACGAGGGCCGCGAGAAGGGCGCCCTCGCGGGAGATGCGCGCGCGCAGCCACCCCCAGATCGCCCAGGGGCAGGCCGCCAGCACGAGCGCCGCGAACGCCTGATACGCCCACGCCTGGTCGCCGAAGGCCCACGTCACGGGCAGATACATCGCGGGGACGCCGGGCCAGACGTGGTGGAGAGGCGGCGCTCCCGGCGAGGTGAAGAGCGCGTAGTGCCCGAGCGAGAGCGCGTGGGAAGCGACGACGAAGAGGATGTCGTCGTGCTGGCGGCCGAGGTACTGCGCGGGAGCGGCCGCGAGGATCAGAAAGCTCGCCGCCGCGAGCAGCCAGGGGTCACGGCCGTAGGCGGCGAAGCGTTTCAAGGCGAGCGTTGCGGATAGACGGGCCGGCTTGGTGGGCAAGGCGGGACTTGAACCCGCAAGGCCTTGCGGCCACACGGTCCTGAGCCGTGCGCGTCTGCCAATTCCGCCACCTGCCCACGAAGCCGGTCCGTCTTTTGCTAGACTCGCATTTTAGTTTTTTCAGATGACCTCGGCAACCAAAGGTGAAGGCCGGAAGATCGTCGCCTCCAACCGCAAGGCCCGCTACGACTACGAGATCGTCGAGACCGTCGAGGCGGGGCTCAGCCTGGTCGGCGCCGAGGTCAAGTCGCTGCGCGGCGGGAAGGCGGTCCTCGAAGGCAGCTTCGGCCGCATCGAAGGCGACGAGCTCTTCCTCTATAACCTCCACATCGCGCCCTACGGCTTCGCCCACGTCGACGTCCCGGACCCTCGCCGCACGCGCAAGCTGCTGGTCAAGCGAGGGGAGCTCAACCGCCTCTCCGGGAAGATGCAGGGCAAGCCGCTGACGCTCATCCCGCTCGAGCTTTACTTCAGGCACGGCTGGGCCAAGGTGGAGCTCGGCCTGGCGCGCTCGAAGAAGGGCCGCGACCGCCGCGACGCGATCCGCAAGAAGGACCAGTCGCGCGAGCTCGAGCGCTCGTTCAAGGGCCGCTTCAAGCTTTGACCCCCCTCCTCGCCGTCTTGGCCGCCGGACCGCTTTTGGGGGGATACCGCCACCCGGCCGCCTGGTCGGTCGCCGCGGGCGCGCTATGGCTCGCCTCGGTCCCGGCCTCGCCGGCGATCCCTCCCGCGGCCCCCGCGTGGATCCTGTGGCTGGTCTGGACGATCCTCGCGGCCGCCGCGAGTCCCGAGCCGCTCGTCTCCTTCGGAGCGGTGGGCGAGTCCATGACCGCCGTCTTGGCGCTCGCCCTCGCCTGCGGCGCCTCCGAGGACGCGCGCCGGAAGTGGGTGCGAGGCCTCCTGTTCGCCGGCCCGCTCCTCGCCGCCGCCGCGCTCGCGCTGCCGGACCTAGGCCAAGGGCGCTACGTAGGGCTGCTGCCGCCGTACTACAACTACACGGCCTGCCTCGAGGCGGC
>JACQPK010000420.1 GCA_016207565.1 Elusimicrobiota bacterium | reverse complement strand
TGGTGCTGGTGCCGACGGACGTAGTGCTGGATCGTACGCCAGAAGTCGAGTTCGCCGAGGGTCCAGCGGAGCTTGTGGAGCACACAGCCGCCCTTCTCGTAGAGGTGGCGGTCGAAAAGCACCCACGGCTCCTTGAACTGCTGGGTCACGATCGGGCGGCGGTAGCGGTGGTCGTCCTCGTCGAAGTACGCCTGCCGGTTCCGCCAGAGCTCGTAGTCGAACTCGTCTTGCCCCTTGTCGTGCTGCGTGAAGAGGGTCTCGAAATAGGTGGCGAAACCCTCGTTGAGCCAGGCGTGGGACCAGTCGCGGCAGGTCAGCAGATCGCCGAACCACTGGTGGGCGAGCTCGTGGGCGACGAGGAGATCGAGGTCCGTGTCGAGCGCCGCCCGGGAGTCGATGAGGCACGCGTCGGTCTGCGTCGTGGCGGTCGTGTTCTCCATGCCGCCGGGATACTCGGCGACCGCGATCTGGGCGTACTTCTCGTACGGGTAGCGGACGCCGATCGCCTTGGAGAAGAACGCCATCGCCGCCGGAGTCTTGCCGAAGCCTCTCCGGGCGTCCGCCTCGCGGCCCTTCTCGCAGTAGTAGAGGACCGGGACCTGCTCCCACTGGTCGCGCACCTCGGAGAATCGTCCGACGGTGAGCGTGACCAGATAAAGCGAGTGCGGCTGGTGCATCCGCCAGTGGTAGCGCGCCGTCCGGCCGTTCTCGCGTTTTTCGATCAGGACGCCGTTGGAGATCGCGACGAAGCCCGCGGGGACCGTGGCGATGATCTCGGTGGTGGCCTTCTCATGGGGAGAGTCGTGGCACGGGAACCAGAATCGAGACTCCTCGGGCTGGCCCTGGCTCCAGAGCTGGACCGGGTTCTCGCGGTTGTGCGGGCCGGGATAGACGAAGTGGAGGCCGGCCTTCGGTTCCACCACCCGGTAGAAGACCTCGACGTCGGCCTCCTCGAAGGACTCCAGCTTGTGCGGGGTCCGGACCTTCAACGTCCTGCCGTCGTAGGTGAACTTCGCCGGCCGCCCCTGGAAACGGACGCGTGAGATCTTCAGGTCGACGGCGTCGAAGGACAGCTCCGCCAGCCCGTCGGCGATCGCGCGGATGCTCGTCGTGCAGGTGCCGGAGACCGTGCGCCGCTTGAGGTCGACCACGAGGTCCAGCTTGACGTGGAGCGTGTCGAAGCCGCGGCTCGGCGCGTAGCGAGGCTCCTTGCCGAGCAGGACGCCCGCGATATCTGGCCCGCGGCCGTTCTCCTCTCGGGCCGTGCCGAGTCCGCTATCAGCGGCTCGGCCGGGCCCGCGGCCGTCGCCCAGATAGGCGCGGCCGCAGCGGATTCCGCCGAGCTCCTCGAGGAGGCGAGCCGGCAACCGGCCTACTTCGCCCCGGCCATCGCCGGAGCTTCGCCGCGGATCTTCTGGACCTCGGCGATGATCGCCGGGAGGACCTCGTAGAGGTCGCCGTGCACCGCGAGGTTCGCCAGCTTCATCATCGGGCAGTCCTTGTCGGTGTTGATCGCGACGATCACGTCGGAGGCGGACATGCCCGCCAGGTGCTGGATCTGGCCCGAGATGCCGCAGGCGATGTAGAGACGCGGCCGCACCGTCCGGCCCGTGAGGCCGACCTGGTGGCGGTAGGGGATCCAGCCCGCGTCGACGGTCGCGCGACTGGCGCCGACCGCGGCGCCGAGCGTATGCGCCAGCTTGCGGATGAGCTCAAACCCCTGCGGGTTGCCGAGGCCGCGCCCCCCGCTGACCACCTTCTCGGCGGCCGCGAGGTCGACCTCGGTCGTCGCCTCGGGAGCGAACTCGGTGACGCGCGTGCGGACCTTCCAGGCCGCCGGGTCCACCGCGACGTTCTCGACCGCGCCCGCGCCCGAGGCCTCGGTCCGGGAGTAGGCCATCGGCCGCACGGTGACGAGCGCGGGGCTTCCCTTCACCGCGAGCTTGACGAGCATGTTTCCGCCGTAGGTCGAGCGGGTCACCTGGACCTGTTCCGCGGTCCCCGAGACCTCGACGACGTCGGACGCGAGCCCCGTGCCGAGCAGGACCGCGAGTCGCGGCGCGACGGCGCGCCACTGTCCCGACGCCGGCAGGAGCACCACCTGAGGCTTGGCCTGGGCGACGATCGCCGCGGTCGCGTGGGCGTAGGCCTCGTCGGCCTGTCCCTCGAGCCCGGCGTGCGACGCGACGAAGACCTTCTCGAAGCCCCGGGCCTTGAGCGTGTCGGCGGCGGCGGCCGTGGCGGCTCCCCCGACGACGGCGGCGGCGACCGGCTGCCCGAGCGCCTTCGCCGCGGTCAGCAGCTCGAAGGCGGTGTTGACGAGTTTTCCGTGCCGGATCTCGGCGACGCAGAGGATCATATGAATTTCAGCTCCTTGAGCTTATTGACGACGAACGCGGCCTTCTCTTGGGCGGTCCCGCCGGGGACCAGGATGCCGCCGCCGCGCGGCGGCGGCGGCATGCTGCCCACGAACTCCAGCCGTCCACCCGCGTTGAGCTTGGCCGCCTCGGCCGAAAGCTCGGCGGCGCCCCACTTGGCGACGGGAGCCTTCTTGGAAGCCATCTTGCCTTTCAGAGACGGCAGCCGGGGCTCGTTGATCTCCTTGATCACCGAGATCACGGCGGGCAGGTCCACCTCGAGCGAGTCGGTGCCGTCCTCGGTCGCGCGCTCGATCTTGGCGAGCTTGTCGTCGACGGAGGCGAACTTCCGGACGAAGGCCACGGAGGGCCACTCGAGCCAGGCGCCGAGCGCCGGAGCGACGGAGCCGGACTCATTGTCGTTGGACTGCTTGCCGCAGAGCACCAGCCCGACGGGCTTGGAGGCGTGGAGCTTGCGGATTCCCAAGGACAACACGTAGCTGGTGCCGAGGTTGTCGGTGTTCTCGAACGAGGGATCGCTGAGAAGGACCCCCTCCTCGCAGCCGAGCGCGAGGGCGGCGCGGATCGACTCCTCCGCGCGCGCCGGGCCGAGCGACAGCACGGTCACCGTGGAGCCTGCGATCTTCTCCTTGGTCCGGAGCGCCTCTTCGACGGCGTACTCGTCCCAAGGGTTGAGGCCCCAGGGGAGGCCGTCGGTCTTGAGCTTTCCGGTCGCGGCGTCGATCGGGACTTGGGTCGCGGCGGGGGTCTGTTTGACGCAGACGACGATATGCATGATGGTCTCTCTCTTAGGCGCTTGGCTCCCAAGTTAATTCAACGGAGTGACGCAGAGGTACGCAAAGGAAATTACGAAAAGGCACGCAAAGGACGAAAT
>JACQPK010000425.1 GCA_016207565.1 Elusimicrobiota bacterium | reverse complement strand
GTTATATGGCATAAAAGACTATAACTGTTTTATTTCAAATTATAGTATAGTGCCATATCCCGTGAAAGTCAATCCCCTGTATCGGCGGGATTATAATGCTATCATCGCGCTCCATGAGCGCGATCGTCCTCGACAGCCGCGCCGTCGCTGACGAGTACCTCGAGTGGATCCGCACCGAGCGCGCGACCTTTCCGTTCGCGCCGACGCTCGCGACGCTCGTGTACCGGCCGGGCGCGGACGCCGCGTCGATCCAGTACCGCGACCTCATGCTCAAGGACGCCGAGCGCCTCGGCCTCCAGGCTAGGTCGCACGAGGCGCACGATGAGGACGGCGTCCTCCGAAAGATCGACGAGATCAACGCCGACCCCGCCGTGCACGGGCTCGTCGTGCTGTACCCCCTGCGCTCGCGGCTCTTCGACGACGACGTGATGGATCGCGTCTCGCCGTACAAGGACGCGGAGGGCCTCCACTCGATCAACCTCGGCTACCTGATCAAGTACCGCCGATTCCTCGATGAGGCGCGCCAGGCCAAGTGCGTCGTTCCCGCGACGCCGAAGGCGGTCGTGAAGGCCTTGCAGCGCTACCCGGACGTCAAGCTCGAGGGCGCCTTCGCGGTGATCGTGAACAACTCGATGCGCGTGGGCAAGCCGCTCGGGCTCATGCTGGAGAACCTCGGCGCCACCGTCGTCAAATGCTACGACAAGACGCGGCCCGAGGTGCTCGAGAAGTGCGTCCGCGAGGCCGACATCCTGGTCACGGCGGTGCCGGACCCGGCGTTCCACATCCCCCCGGAGTGGGTCAAGGACGGGGCCGCGGTCGTCGACGTTTCCTATCAAGGGAATATCGACGCCCGCTCGCTGCGGGAGCGGGCCTCGTTGGTGACCGTCGCCGAGAACCGGCCCGGACGCATCACGCGCGCGATGATGTTCGTGAACCTGATCTACTGCGCGCGCTACAAGGGCCTGTACTACTGAGCGACGCGCCGGATCGTGAGGAGCCGCTCCCGGTAGTACGGCGCGTCCAGCCGCTCTTGGGTGACGCCGTACTGAGGCCGGAAATGCAGGAACGCGCCCTTGCCCGCGTATAGCCCCGCGTGCTCCGCGATGCGGCTGAGCTTCTCTCCGCAGAAGATCAGGACGTCTCCCGGTCGCAAGTCCGCGGGAGCGACCCGCACGCCGGCCAACGACAGCTCCGGCACCGACTTGGGGACCGCCACGCCGTACTCGGCGTAGACCCGAAGGATGAAATCCGCGGGGTCGGAGGGCGCCGGCCGGCCGGCGTCCTCCTCGGGGAGATACGCCTGCGCGGAACGGACGAGCTGCTCGCGCACCGACGCCGCCGGGGCGGCCGGGACCGGCGCCCGGGGCGCTCCCGAGCAGGCGGCGAAGACGGCCGCGGCGAATACCCGGCCCAGACGGCGCACCATGAGCGGAAGTATAGCGAAATCATTTTGCTATGATTGGCCCCGATGTTCTCGACCCGCATGTCTCGACGGCTGGCGGCCACGGGCGGCCTGCTGCTCGTCTCGGTCGGCTCCGTGCTCGCGTTCCGCGGCGCGTATAAGCCCTACGTCCCGGACTCCCCCGGCTACCGGCAGCACGGCCCTTCCGACGCGCCCGCGGTGCTCGCGATCTTCTCGGACTTCGAGTGCGGCGGCTGCGCGGCCGGGGCCGCCGCCTCCAAGCAGATCGAAGCGCTCTTCCCCGGGCTCGTGCGAGTCGTCTACAAGCACCACCCGTGGTACTTCCACACCCACGCCAAGACGGCCGCCGTGCTGGCCGAGTGCGCCGGCCGCCAAGGCAAGTTCTGGGACGTCCACGACCGGCTCTTCGAGCACCAGATGGACTGGTCGCGCGCCGAGAACCCGGAGACGTTCTTCTCGAAGTTCGCGAGCGAGGCGAAGCTCGATCCCGCGCAGCTCGCGGCCTGCAGAGCGGACCCCGCGACGACGGCCGCCGTCGAAGCCGATCTCAAAGAGGCCGGCGAGCACTGGGTCGGGTCCACGCCGACCTTCTTCCTCAACGGACGGCGCCTCGTCGGCCTCAAGCAGCTTCGCTCCATGGGAGTCGCCGAGCTGGAGCGCCTGGCCAAGAGGAGGGCGGGCTCGTGACGGCTAAGACCGCCGCGGCGCCGAAACACGAGGCCGCCCCCCAGGCCTTCGACTGGCGGCCGGCGACCGGCCTTGCCGGGCGCCTCCTGGTCGGCGCCCTGCTCGCGGCCTCGGGAGCCCACAAGGCCGCCGCGCCGCCCGAGGAGTTCATGGTCGTCCTCGAGGGCTACGGCCTCCTCCCCGAGGTCTATCTCCCGATGTTCGCGCGCCTGCTTCCCTGGACCGAGCTCATCGCCGGCGTCTTCCTCGCCGCCGGGCTGTGGACGAAAGCCGCGGCCGGGATCACCGCCGGCCTCTCGGCGAGCTTTTTTTTGGCGCTCGCGGTTACGAAGCTCCGAGGCATCGAGCTCCCGAACTGCGGCTGCTTCGGGCAGGCCCTCCACCTCGAGCGGTGGCAGGCGATGCTCTTGGACGTGACGCTGATCGCTTTGTCCGTCGCCGCGTGGCGGTGGGGACGCCGGAAGGCCGCGCTCGACAACTGGGTGGACGGAGGCAGCTGATGGCCGCGAAGAAACGGATCCTCGCGATCGACGACGAGGCCTCGGTGGGCGAGATGTACGAGCAGTGCCTGCCGCCTCTGGGCTACGACGTGACCTGCGCCGCGAACGCGCAGAAGGCGAAGGACCTGCTGAAGAAGTTCATCCCCGATCTGATCCTCATGGACATCATGATGCCGGACCAAGACGGCATCAGCCTGACGCGCGAGATCCTCTCGGACGACAAGACCGCCCACGTGCCGATCATCGTGGTCAGCGGCCTCAGCGACTCCGGCACGCTCCACGACGCCATCTCCTTCGGCGCCGTCGACTACGTGGTCAAGCCCATCGACGTCGACATCCTCACCGGCAAGAAGGAGCGGGCGCTCGCGATGGCCGAGCGCAAGAAGAAGCAAAAGACCTAGGGAGCACTAGCGCCATGCGTTGGGCCTCGGCGATCTCGGAGCGTCCCTCCATCGAGGAGGCCGTCCGCGAGTGCGCGGGCAAGGTCCAGTCCGCGCTCGACGGCCAGGCCGACCTCGCGATCCTCTTCCTTTCCCAACACTTCCAGGCCGATTACGAGGAGGCGCCCAAGCTCGTCGACCGCCTGCTCAAGCCGAGGCATCTGCTCGGTTGCTCCGCCGGAGGCGTCATCGCCGCGGGCCGCGAGGTGGAGCACAAGCCGGGGGTCGCCCTCGCCGTCGCCCGGCTGCCCGACGTCGCGCTGACGCCCTTCCGTCTCGAGATGTCGGACCTGCCCGATCCGGACGCCCCTCCCGGAGCGTGGGCGAATGCGATCGGGCTCGACCGCTCCGCCAAGCCCAGCTTCATCCTGCTGGCCGACCCCTTCACCTTCAATCCGGAGGATCTCGTCCGCGGGCTCGACTACGCGTTCCCGCAGTCGGTGAAGGTCGGCGGGCTCGCCAGCGGCGCCATGCGCCCCGGGCAGAACGTGCTCATCGCCGACGGGGCCTGCCTCCGATCGGGCGCCGTCGGGGTCGCCTGCTCCGGCAACCTGGTGATCGACCCGATCGTCGCCCAGGGCTGCCGTCCGGTGGGCAAGGCGCTCAAGATCACCGAGTGCCACCAGAACCACCTCGTCACGCTCGACGGCAAGCCCGCGCTGAAGGCGGTCGAAGAGCTGCTCGAGAGCCTGCCCGAAGAGGACCAGCAGCTCGCCCGCACCTCGCTCTTCCTCGGGATCGTGACCGACCCGTTTAGGAGCGGGACGGACAAGCGCGACTACCTCATCCGCAACCTCGTCGGGCTCGACCCGGAAAGCGGGACGCTCGCGATCGGCGCGATACCGCGCCCGGGCCAGACCGTGCAGTTCCATCTCCGCGACAAGCGGGCGTCGGCCGAGGACCTCGACCTGATGCTCGGCCGCTACGCCGAGAGCAAGCCGACCCCGGCGCCCGCGGGGGCGCTGCTCTTCTCCTGCCTGGGCCGAGGCAAGCACCTCTACGGCGTGCCGAACCACGACTCCGATACGTTCCGGAGGAAGCTGGGCCCGCTTCCGATCGGCGGCTTCTTCTGCAACGGCGAGATCGGCCCGGTCGAGGGCGCGACCCACCTTCACGGCTACACGTCGTGCTTCGGCATCTTCCGGCCGCGCAAGTAGCATGAGCGAGGACGGCGAGCTCGTTTCCTCGGGCTCCTTCCGTGTCGACCGGGCCCTGGCGCTCGAGAAGCTCCGCGAGTTCCAGACGCCCGACCCGCGGCTGTTCATGCTGCCTTGGGTGCGCGCCGCGGTGGCGGGAGGCGCGACCCGCATCCGCATGGACCTCACGAAGACCGCCGATTTCATGATGAGCTTCGACGGGGACCCGGTCCGCGCGGAGATGGCGGATCCCTCGGTGGCGCTGTTCGGCGACCAGAAGGACAGGCGGCTGCGGCACTTGGCCGTCGGCCTGCTCGCGGCGCTGCGGCTGCGCCCCAAGCTGGTCAGCCTGGCCTCGGGCGAAGGAAAGCGGCGCCGCTGCCTGAGGCTCGGCGCGGCCGGGGACTCGTTCGAGGCGCAAGAGGCCGAGACCGGCGATACGATCCTGTGGGTGATCCCGTGGGAGGGCGTGCCGCTCGACCGCTGGTACCTCCGCGTGCTCGACGCCTGCCGGGCCTGCCCCGCCCGGCTCTCGATCGGGGCGACCGACCTCTCGCCGTTCGACGGGAAGGGCGCGAAGGGCCTCTGGGTGCGCGAGCGGAGGAGGCGCATCTGGCTCGAGCCGGCGGCGAAGGGCTCGAAGGGCGTCGACGTGTATCACCTGGGCGTCCACGCGGGGAAAATGAATCCCAAGCGGCCGGTCGCCGGCTTCGTCGACGACCCCGCGCTCACGCTCGACGCCTCCTGCAGCAGCGTCGTCCGCAACGAAGCCTACGCCGAAGCGGCGGAGGCGGTTTCGGACATCGCCGACCGGCTGTGGAGCGGCCTGCGCGAGGATTGACATGTGCGGCCGGTTCACCGTCACCGTCGGCATCGAGGCGCTGCGCAAGCGGTTCGGGTTCGCGCAGCCGGAGTTCGATCTGCGCCCCCGCTACAACCTGGCGCCGACGCAGGACGCGCCGGTCGTGACGGAGGCGGAGGGCGGCCGCCGGCTCGAGCTCTACCGCTGGGGGCTCATCCCCTCCTGGGCCAAAGACGCCAAGATCGGCACCCAGATGATCAACGCCCGCTCGGAGACCGCGGCGGAGAAGCCGAGCTTCCGGCGCTGCTTCGCGAGGCAGCGCTGCCTCGTCTTGGCGGACGGCTTCTACGAATGGAAATCCGTCGCGCCGGGCCTCAAGCGGCCGATGCGGATCGTGCTGAAGACCCGCGAGCCGTTCGCCTTCGCCGGGCTCTGGGACGAGTGGAAAGGGCCGGACGGGCGCGCCTTGCGGACCTTCACGATCCTGACCACGGAGGCCCCGGCCGGGCTTCGCGACCTGCACGAGCGCGTGCCGGTGATCCTCGAGCCGGAGCGCGAGGCGGTCTGGCTCGACCCGAAGGCCGCGCCCGACCGCCTCCGGCTCGCCCTGCGCCCTCCGCTCGAGGAGCGGCTCGAAGTCTACCCGGTCTCGCCGTTGGTGAACTCGCCGAAGGCGGACGTAGAGGACTGCATCGCCCCCGCTCCGGACGATCCTCCCGCGCAGGCGCCCCCGGCCAAACGCCGGAAGAACGAGTCGGATCCCGATCAGCCGACACTCTTCTGACAACCGAAGACATCGGCTGACATCCGGAGCGTTGAAGGGCCCCCCTACCCGGCGTACAATCGGGACATGCTTAGAACCGCATTCCTCTGGGTGGCCCTGGAGCTGGCGGCCGCGACCGCCCTGGCGGCGGGCGCGGAGCGCTTCCCTCCCCCGTTGGCGGCGGACCCTTCCGGGCTGGCCGACCGGCTTCGGCTGAACGTCACTCCTTTAAGATGGCGGGAGCTGATCGCCCCCCAAGCCCGGGTCGTCTATGTGGGCGACACCCCCATGCGCCGGGAAGGCAAGTATTACCTGGCGGCCGTGGTGGCGGACCTCGCCGCCGCGGGCATCACGCACGTCGCCGTCGAGCTGCCGACCGCGTATCAGGCGGACCTCGACCGCTATTGCGGCGGCCGGGACCAAGGCCGGGTCCGCGAGGCGCTTTGGGAGACGCAGGGCCTGCAGGTCGGCGAGGGCACGCTCGGCCTGCTGCGCGCCTCCTGCTCGGTGGGACTCAGGCTCCTCGCGCTGGACGCGGACGCGAAGGCGAAGGACTCGGGCGGCCTCGAGGAGCGCGAGGAGGCGATGGCGGAACGCCTGGCCCGGCTCTTGGACCAAGACCCCGGGGCCCGCGTGCTCGCGGTACTCCGCCGGCACCACGTCGCGCAGCGAGCGCAGCCGGCGGCCCTCAAGCGCCGCGGCTTCGAGTCGCGCAGCTACGCCTTCCTGACCAACGGGCTCGAGACCGCGGACGAGGATCGGCGCTACTACCTGGCTCTCGACGCCGCCGGACTGC
Source organism: Elusimicrobiota bacterium (assembly GCA_016207565.1). Classification (GTDB taxonomy): domain Bacteria; phylum Elusimicrobiota; class Elusimicrobia; order UBA1565; family JACRDR01; genus JACRDR01. The sequence goes on along the minus strand of JACQPK010000425.1, from coordinate 4,821 downwards.
GGAGCGCGGCACTCCTCCTGCCGTGCCCGTCGCAGATCGGCGCGCAAGGCTGCCTCGCGGTGCCGTCCGTCCTAGACGAGCGCCCCTGATACGCAACCGAATCACGCAACACGTTGCCTGGCACCCTGTTGCGTTATTCGGTAGGATGCGGCCGTGGCGCATCCGGCGGCGATTTTGTTTCGCGAACTGACGTCCGTGCCCACCGCGCCCTTCTATGAGGAAGGGCCGGCCGGGAAGGCTCTGGATTGGATCCGCAGGAACTTGGGCGCGCGCGTCGCCGTCGGCCGCGCGCTCGGAGGGTTCCTCGTGCGCTACCGCGGGGCCGGGAAAGGGCCGGCGCTCGCCTTCGCCGCGCATCTCGATCACCCCGCATTCCACCTGTCGCGCGTGACGCGAGACGGCGCGCGGGCCGACCTGAAGGGCGGACTGCCGCGCGATCTCCTACCCGGGGCCGAGGTCGAGGCGTTCGCCCCGCGTCCCAAGGACAACCGGCCGCTCGCCCGCGGGATCGTCGCGGGCGAAGGCGACGGCTTTCGCGTGCGGTGGACCGAGCCGCCCGGAAAAGGGAGCGCGCCCGAGTTCGCGACGCTCGCCTTGACCCCGTGGGAGCTCGACGGGAAGTGGCTCCGCTCGCGGTCGATCGACGATCTGCTGGGCTGCGCCGCGTCGCTGGAGGCGCTGCGGCGGCTCGTGAAGGCGCGCGCCAAGACGAACGTCACCGTCCTGCTGCACCGCGCGGAGGAGGTCGGGTTCGTCGGGGCGCTCGAGCTCATCCGCGCCCGCGCGGTCGACGCCGGGGACTCCATCATCTCGGTCGAGACCTCGCGCGAGCTGCCCGACGCGCGGCCCGGGAAAGGCCCGGTGATCCGCCTCGGCGACAAGGCATGCCTCTTCGACCCGAACCTCACCGCCCTTCTCGACGACGCGGCCGCCGCCCTGAAGGGCCGTGGCATCGCCTGCCAGCGCACGCGCCTGACGGGCGGCACCTGCGAGGCGACGGCGTACCTGGCGGCCGGCTACGAGGCCGGAGGCGTCGCGATCCCGCTCGTGAACTACCACAACGCCGGGCCGGGAAAGGTCGCGGCCGAAGCGGTCCGCGTGTCGGACCTGGCCGGCGTGGTCGAGCTCCTGTTCGAGGCGGGGCGCCGGTTCCCCGAGCGCACGCTCCGAGGCGGCATGCGGCGGCGGATGGATCACATCCTCGCCGGGCAGCGGCGCGGACTCAACCGCTGGAAAATGATATCGTAGGCGGGATGCGCCGCTCGTTTCTCGGCCTCGCCGCAGTCGTCCTCGCCGCTCCGGCCTTCGGGCAGAACGGCTACGTCGTGCGCGCGTCCTCCGGCCTGGTCTATCTCGACCTGCTCGCCGGCGACGGCGCGGCCGTCGGCCGCCGCTTCATCGTCTACACCGAGGGAGAGGAGCTGAAGCATCCCGCGACCGGCAAGTCGCTCGGTCGCATCGAGCAGAAGGTCGCCGACGGCCAGCTCCGCGAGGTGACGCCGCAGTACTCCGTCGGGGCTCTGGCCGACCCCGCCGCCCCGGTGTCGGCCGGCCAACGCGCCCGGCTGGAGGGTCCCGCTCCCGCCGCGGCCCCGCCGGCCCTTCAGGCCGCCGCGCCCCCCGTCCCGGCCGCGGGTCCCGGCTCGCGCAAGCCGGCGTGGAAGAGCCCCAATGCCCGGCTCGAGACGGTGGACCTCGACATCGGCGACGTCGACGGGAACGGGACCAAGGAGTTCGTGCTCGCCGAAGGCGACCGGGTCCTCGCCTATCCTGCCGAATCGGCCGGCAAGCAGTGGGAGCCCAGCTGCGCCTACAAGGACAAGAACACGGGGACGAAGTACCTTTCCCTCGAGGCGTTCGACCTCAACGGTGACGGCCGCGCCGAGGTGTTCGCCACCTATCACAACGAGTTCTTCTCGCGGGTCGAGACCGCCGTCCTCGACTGCAAAGCGGGTACGTTCGAGGCCGTCGTGACGCTCCCGTGGATGGTGCGGTCGGTCTTCGAAGGCTCCGGCCGGCGGACGCTGGCCGCGCAGAGCCTGCTGTCGGACCGCACGTTCCCCTTCGGCGGGATCTTCCCGCTGATCTACGCCGAGGGGAAGTACCAGCTCGGCACGCCCGCGATCCACGCCAAGCGCGTCGAGTGGATCTACAGCTTCGCCCGCACCGCCGACGAGCAAGGCGACGCGCCCCTCTCGGTGTTCTACGAGCCGACCGGCCGTCTCCGCGCGCAGTTCCGCAAAGATTACTGGAAGAGCCCCGACACGATGGGGCAGACGTCCAACCGCGTCCGTTGGCACGACCGCCTGCTTCGATTCACCCCGCGCCTGCCCGTCGTCGGCTCCGAAGGCACCCTTGCCGCGGTGTACGCCGTGCGCAACATCCCGCGGCTGGGCAACCTCGCCGACGCCTTCGGGATCTACGGCCGGGGCGAGGTGCAGCGGCTGCGCTGGACCGGGACGGGGCTCGAGACGGACTGGACCGCCGAGGCCGACGGCTACGTGGCCGGCGTCACGATCGACGACGCGATCTACGTCGCGGTCGTCGGCTCCAACGGCGCGACGTCCGTCTGGAAGTACGTTCCGTAACCGCGTCCCCACCGAGCATGATGCCTCGCGTGCTTTGGCCCGCCGCTTTCGCGCTCCTCGCCGGCTGCGTGCCGTCGCTGCAGGACCCGACCGCGCGGTTCCCGACGAAGGTCCTCGCCGCGCCCTACGTTTTGGCGCCGGGGACCCCGGTCGGACGCGATGAGCTGATCGAGCGGCTGAAGCGCCTGCGCTATACCCCCTCCGCGAACCCCGCGGAGCCCGGCACCTTCCGCGCGGACGCCGCCAGCGTCACGGTCTCGCTCCGGGGCTTCGTCCACCCGCTGGCCGGAGCCGAACCCACCGCCGTCGTCGCGACGTTCGAGGGCGGCCGGGTGGCCCGCCTCGCGTCGCACTCCGGCCCGGCGGTCGCCGAGGCGAGGCTGGAGCCCGAGCTCCTCTTCGAGTTCAGCGGTCCCAAGCGCGTGCGCCGCGAGCCGAGCGAGTTCGAGCGCCTCCCGAAGCACCTCCTCGACGCCGTCGTCGCGGTGGAGGACCGCCGGTTCTACCGGCACCTCGGCATCGACCCGCGCGGCCTGCTGCGCGCGGCCAGGCGCAACGTGAAGGAGGGACGCCTCGCCCAAGGCGGCAGCACGATCACCCAGCAGCTCGCGCGCAACCTGTACCTCTCCCAGCGGCGGACCTTCGGCCGGAAGCTGCGCGAGATGTTCATCGCCGTCGCCCTCGAGATGCGCTTCTCGAAGGAAGAGCTCCTCCGCATGTACCTCGACGAGGTGTACTTCGGCCAGGACGGCCCCGTCAGCGTGTGCGGCATCCAGGCCGCGTCGCGCTTCTTCTTCGACAAGACCCCGGACGGCCTGACGCTGGGCGAAGCCGCGCTCCTCGCCGGGCTGCTCGCCTCGCCCTACCAGTTCAACCCGTTCCGCGACCCCGACCGGGCGCTCGCGCGCCGGAGGATCGTGCTCGACGCGATGCGCGAACAGGGCTTTCTCACGCCGGAGGAGATGAACCGCGCCCGCCTGGAGCCCCTCAAGATCACCCGGGCGGGACACCGCCCCGGGCGCCCGGCGGACTTCTTCATCGCCACCGTCCAAGAGGAGCTCGAGCGCCGCTACAGCGGCGACGTCCTGGTGAGCGAAGGGCTCACCATTCACACGACGCTCGACCCGTGGCTGCAGGAGCGGGCGCAGAAGGCGGCTCGCAAGGCGACCTTCGAGGCGGCCCTCGTGGCCCTCGATCCCCTGAGCGGCGCGGTCCGCGCGCTCGTCGGCGGCAAGGACTTCGCGAAGAGTCCCTTCAACCGCGCGGTCAGCGCGCGGCGTCAGCCCGGCTCGGCGTTCAAGCCGTTCGTCTACGGCGCGGCCCTGCGGGCCGGCGCGCCCCGCTGGACCGCGGCCTCGCTCTTGCCCGACAAGGCGCAGTCCTATCCGGCCGACGGCAAGGACTGGACGCCCCGCAACTACGACGGGATTTATCGAGGCACCACGACGCTGCGCCAGGCCGTCTCGCTGTCGCTGAACGCGCCGACGGTGCATCTCGCGGCCGGAGTGGGCCCGCGGCGGATCGCCGATTTCGCCCGCGAGCTGGGCATCAAGAGCGAGCTGAGGCTCGACCTCGGCCTCGCGCTGGGGGACAGCGAGGTGACGCTCCTCGAGCTCACGGCCGCGTACGCGGCCTTCGCCAACGGCGGCCTGCAGGTGGAGCCGTACGCGGTGTCCGCGGTCGTCTCGCGCGACGGCGACGTCCTCGAGTACCGCAAGGCCCAGGGCACGGCCGTGCTGTCGCCCGAGGAGGCGTGGCTCCTGACCGATCTCCTGCGCGGACCCGTCCGCCACGGGACGGCCCGAGGGCTCGCGCGGTGGGGGCTCGACCGCGTCGCGGCCGGCAAGACCGGCACGACCAGCGACGGCAAGGACGCGTGGTTCGTCGGCTACGTGCCGGGGCTCGTGGCCGGCGTGTGGACCGGCCAGGACCGGCCGACCCGCTCGTCGATGACCGGGGCGTCCCACGCGCTCCCGATCTGGGCCGAGTTCGTTTCCGCCGCGGCGGCGTCCCGGCAGGAGGATCCGGAGCCGTGGCCGCGTCCCGAGTCGATCGTCGAGCTGAAGGTCGACCCGGAGACCGGCGCCCGCGCGCGCTCCGGCTGCCCGAACCGGGTCGTCGAGTTCTTCCTGCCCGGCACCGAGCCTGCCGACGACTGTCCGCTCCACTCAGGCGGCGTCGTCGGCTGGTTCAAACGCCTGCTGCGTTAGGGCCAGACCCTTTGTCAGGATTC
>JACQPK010000424.1 GCA_016207565.1 Elusimicrobiota bacterium | reverse complement strand
TGTGAGATCGCACCCTCCGGCCGCTCCATACCAATAGATACGGATAGGCTCCGAAAAAGTTCCGTCCTCTGCGCTCCTTTTCGTTAATTTCCTCTGCGTGCCTCTGCGTTATTCCGTTTTCCCTGCTACCGGGGAAACTTGGAGTCAACGAGCGCAGGAATTACGCAGGGAAAAGTCGGGCGGCAGCCCGCTCGGGAAGACCAGCGTCACGCCTTCGAGGTTGAGCGCCTTGCCGAAGCCGGAGCGGTGGTCGCTCTCCGTCGCGACGTCGATGTGGTTGGCGCCGTTGAAGTAGCGGCACGAGCCGGTATCCCGCAGGGCGAAGGCCGGGGCGCGGCAGTCGGGGATGCCCTGGACGCGGCATTCCGCCAAGAACGCCGCCGTCAGCTGAGGGCTGGAAACGGGCGTCCCGTAGCGGACGTGCAGGCGCTGGTCGATGGCGACGGTGATCGCGTCGCATTTCCGGCGAGCGAACGCGTCGGCGGTGCATAGCGGCTTCATGAGGCGGTCGTGATCCGGGCCCTCGATCCTCTTCGCGCGCTTGGATTTCGCGGCCTTCGGGTGGTAGACCGTCACGCGGCTGGCCTGGATCGACACTGGGCGCTCGAGCTTTCGACGAGCCTCGTCCGCGACCCGCCGGAGCTCGCCTGCGGTCTTGGCGTCGAGCGTGCCGGTCGGCTGGATGCCGTGCTTGCGTTGGAACTCGGCCACGGCTCGCCGCGTCCCGCCGAAATACTTTTCGTCCTCCCCGATGCGCGGGCGCCCCGTCGTCCAGAGCCACGCGTTGAGATCGCGCTGGGCCTGCAGTACCGCCGGGCCTTTCGTCCCGTACCCGAGGGCCACCGGAGGCGGGAGCGCGGGGACCGCCGGCGCGGCGGGGAGAACCGAGCGGTCGCGCACCGTGACGAAGGGGGCGAGGGCGTCGCGCGTGCCGAAAGGGTCGAAGAGCAGGCGCTGGACGCGGTCGCCGGAGCCCGCGACGGCGGGACCGGGAGCCGGCGGGGCGAACGGGACGAGACTTTCCCTCTCCGCCTCCGCGGCCGGAGGCGTCAGGAAGCGGATCACCGCGTCGGCCTGCTCGCGGAGTCGAGGAGCGAACGAGCGGGGATAATCCGCCTGTCCTTTTCCGGCGAGGAGCGCCTCATGGAGCTCCTTCACGCCGCCGGCCAGCGCGCGCGAGCGCTCGGCGCGCGGCCCGGGGACGCCTCGGGAATACGCCTCTAATTGGGACTCCAGACCCGACAAGATCCGCGGCGCGTTCGTATGCGTCACCACGCTCGTCGCGCCGAGCCCATCCGCCTCCGTGGAGAGGGATCTCGCGGAGGAGAGGGCGGACTTCCCGGCCTCGTCGGCCTCGGACGTCGACGCGGGCGGAGCGGCGACGGCAAGCGCCGCGCAGGCGGCGAGCCACAGGGGCATGCTACGAGCTTACCCGGCGGCGGCGATCGACGCCCTTGGAGATTTTCTTAGGAAAAAGACGCTGAGATCCACAGGCAAAAGACGGGGATGCCGTCCGAGCCTGAACCGACCCTACTCGATATAGCGGTAGCCTTTTCCCGGAATGTTCTGGAGGTGATCGGAGACTTCTTGGGGCAGCTTCTTGCGAAGGTTATAGAGGTGGGCGTCTATCACGTGGTCGACCGTGATGGTCCGCCAAACCTCCTTGAGGAGCCGCATCCGGCTGATGACCCGCGGCCGGTGCTTCACGAGGAAGTAAAGGAAGTCGAACTCCTTGACCGTCAGCCGCGGCAGCGGCGTCTTCTTCCACCGCACCATGTGAGCGGCGGCGTCGAGCTCGAGCTCCCCCGCGCGGAGCACGCGGGTTTCACCGCGGTCGAGGGCGAGCCGGCGCAAGAGCGCCCGGGACCACAGCAGCAGTTCCTCCGGATCGACCGGCTTGACCAGATACTGGTCCGCGCCGGCATCGAAGCCGAACCGCTTCGAGCCCAAACCTGTCTTCCCGGTCAGGATGATGATCGGGATATCGCCGAGAGCCTCGTGTCCGCGCATCCGGCGGCAGAGATCGACTCCGCTGCCGTCGGGAAGCTTCAGATCGAGAATCGCGAGCTGCGGCCTGTGCTCGAGGAAGAGGCTCCACGCGGACTCGACGGTGTCGGCCGGGATCACGCGCAAACCGCCTAAGACGAGCGCGGTTTCCGCCGCCACCCGGATTCCGCGCTCGTCTTCGACCAACAGGACCGTCGCCCCGGCGGCCATCGCGCGCATGATAACAAATGGGGCTAGTCGATACGGCGGACCTCCGGCTGCCTCCCGACCCACACCCGCGCCTCATTCCCGCCCGCGAAGCGTAGCAAGAGCGCCTCCCGCGAGCCCGACAGCTCGTAGTCCGTCCCGAAGCGCGCGTGTAGCTCGCGAACCCGAAGAAGCGTCAACCTCCCGTCCTCTTCGCCGACCTCCGCGCAGCGGAGGATGTCGGCCAAGACCTTGTACCCGACGTCCACTGGGCGTGTGCTCCGCACCGCGAGAATCCGTCCCGTTGCCTCCCGCTCCAACACGCCCAGCGTCTCGAGCCGGCCGTCCTTGGCGCCTCCGGCCACGTCGAGGTAGCGCCGGGAGGAGGGACTCTCCGCGACGAGGACCGAGCCGAGAACCTCCAGCCGGGAGGTGCCGAACGGAAGCGGCGCGCAGCCGCCCCCTCGGTACACGACCGTGAAAGGCGGCCGGTTCGGCACCTGCCCATCGGGCCCGGGGACCACCTGATAGACCGCCGCCTCCACCCCCGCCTCCGCGAGTTGGCGGTTGATCGCCTGCACGTCGATCCGCGGGTGAGCTTCCAGCGGCCTCGCGGGCGTCCGCGTGAACGGCAATTCGCGCCCGTCCGAGTCGACTAGGACCGGCCATCCGTCCTGGCCCGGATTGCTGCCGGTCGCCGCCCCCCGGCTCTTGAGCGTGGTCGCGTCGCTCGCGACCCGCGCCCGAGCCTGCTCGAGGGCACCCTCGAGCGACCCGAACCCCTCCTGCGCCACGGCCTGTCCGGCCGAGCCAAACGCCATCACCACGATCATGCCGAGAGTCCGTTTCATCGCTCCCTCCTGTTGGACGTCTTCCGATCTAGGTCCTACCGCAACTTCCCGTTCCTGAGCCAAGGTGCTTCCGGCGCAGCCGCGGCCTCCCCTTCACCGGACTCGCCGCCCCTGGCTCCGTCCCCCGAAGGCGTCCCCGCCGGGCTGGCCTCCGGCCAAATGGGCCTGCCGGCTCCTCCGCCGTCTGAAGGAGACGCCGACGGCTCGCCCTTCATCTCGAGATGGCTCTCGGCGGCCTTCGAGGTCTCTCCGGCGAGCTTCTCGCTTCCTTGCTCCGCCGCAGCCCCCGCGTTCGCGTCGTTCATCACCTTGACGGAGGCGAGGAAGATCAAGGCGCCGATGGCCGTGTAGAGCAGGCCCTGCAACGCCTGTCCGAAGAAGGCGATCGCGAGACCGATGACGGCCAGGGCGGCCGCCACGGCGGCCGCGGCGACGGCCAAGATCGACGCGAGCGGCAACAGCACGGGAGCCAGGATGCCTGACTTCGCGGCGAGGTAGCAGAGGCCGGCGGCGAGCAGGAGGGCGGAGGCCAGCCGCATCAGCAGTTGGGCCAAGTCGATCAGGCTCTGGTAGGGGGTCACGTTGACCTCGCCGGCGACCGGTGGGATGCCCGGATCGAACGGCCTCTCCGCCCGAGCGCCGGGCTCCGGCGGCTGTCCTGCGTGGATCGGACCGCCGCGCGCGGCCGGCGCTGAGAGCGGCGGAGCCTTCGACGGCGGGTCTCCGATGAGGGCCGGCCCGTCCGAGGCGCCGGCCCCCCCGACCGGCATTCCGGCCCGGGCGGAGCTCCACTCGGCGGTGTGAGCGGCGGAGGAGTCCTCGCCGCCCTGGCGATTGGCGCCCAAGACGGCGGACATCTGCCGCAAGCGACCGGCGGTCGCGGCGAGGCGCGCCGGGGCGGTGATCCGCCGGCGGCTCTGCCAATCCGGCACCGAGGCGCGGCGGGGCCGGCTGCGCCCGAGGACCGGAGGCAACGAGTCCGCAAGTCCGGACAGGGTTCCCGCCGGCGTCGCGAGCCCGGCCTGGCCCGAAGACCTCGAGGCGCCCTCCGGTAGAGCGTTTGTCAGCCGCACCGGCGAGAAGCCCCGGCTCAGGCCTCCCGCAAACCCCGCGGACGAGCCCGCGCCGAGCGGAGTCAACCGGGCGGCGGGGAGCTCGGCCGTGCGTTTCGCGGGACCGGCCTCCGGGAGCGCCGGCGGCGCAAGGCGGCCCGCCAGCGCGGAGGACAGAAGGGCGGCCGGGTCGCCGGCCGCTGCGGGGGCGGCGGAAGCAGGCTTCGGGGGTGAGGAGCTTGGCGGAGACGCGGCCGACGCGGAAGGTTCGTCGGTGGGCTCGACCCTCGCCGATGCCGCGGCTGGAGCCGGGGCCGGTTGCTCGGCCCGCAGGCTCCCGACCGAGTCGCGGAGAAGTCCGGGCTGGACGAAGTCCGTCCGGTCCTGCCGCCCGATCTCCAGGGAAGAGTCGGGAGTGACACGGGCTGCGGAGCGCATCTGAGCGGACGCGCGATCGAAGGCGAAGGCCAACCGGGCGGTGCGCGCGGCACGCTCCGCCTGCTCGATCCTGCGCTCAGCCAACCGATCGACGCCGCAGGAGACCAGCAGGAGTATCGTCAAAAGGGCGATCAACGAGCCGCGCAGGCCTTGCGGCTGCCCGCCGGCCGTAACGGGCGACCGGCGCTCTCGCCGCGCAGGTCGCGGGTTTAGGGTGGGGAGCCTCGAGTCTGATTCGCGGTTCATCGCTGCCTCCGTGAGCCTAAGCAGACGGTAGCAGCCCCGGCGGGGCGGCCGGTATCGCAAATCGGACTACAGGAAAAAGTGGCTGCTCGGATTGGATATTTCCGGAGCCGTCGCGAAATTGAGTCGGCCTTGAGGTCTACGCCTCAGGAGGCTTGGCGGGCAAAGCAAAGGAAAATGTGGAGCCCTGGCGCCAAACGCTCTCGACCCAGATCCGCCCCCCGTGCGCCTCGACGATACGGCGGCAGATGGTGAGGCCGAGTCCCGTGCCCACCGCTCGGGCCTGGGCCTTCGTCTCTTGGACCTGAAAGAACTTGGTGAACATGAGATGGAGCTTCTCTTCGGGGATGCCACAGCCGGTGTCCTTGACGCGGAGTGCGACCCCGCCGTCCGCGCGCCGCACCGAGATCGAGACCCGCCCGCCCTTCGGCGTGAACTTGAGGGCGTTTGAGACCAGGTTCGTGATGACCCGGATCAACGAGTCACGGTCCCCGGAAATCTCCGGCAACCCGTCGCCCGCCTCGACTGAGAGCGCGACCTCGTAGCGGTCGGCCAGCACGGAGAGCAGCCCGCGGACCTCGCGGGCGGCCTCTTCGAGGCGCATGGGAGCGAATTCGAACTCCATCTGGCCCGCCTCGAGCTTCGAGAGATCGAGGATGTCGTCGATCATCCGCGACAGCCGCTCGGAACTGTCCTGCATGGACTCGAGGTGGCGGCGCTGGGTGTCGTTGACGGGCCCGCACATCCCCTTGGCCAGGATGCTGGCGTAGCCGTCGATGGCGGCGAGCGGGCTCTTCAAGTCGTGGGTCACCGACTCGAGAAAACGCTGCTTCATTTCCTCGAGCTCCGCGAGCTTGCGTCCCATGAGGTTGAACTCGGCGGCGATCTGCCCCAACTCGTCCGTGCGATCCGTTCGGACCTGATACGACAACTCCCCCGCGCCGACATGCCTCGCCGCGGAGGCCAATTTGCGCAGCGTCCGATTCAAATTCGCGGCGAGCCAGGCGACCCCGAGGAGACCCACCGCCAGGCTCGACAGCGCGACCCAGGCGATGCGCAGCCCGTGTCCCGCCGTCGGACCCGCGGACAGATCGAAGACCAACCGGAGCACCGTCTTAGACGGACCGATCCCGGCGGGCGCAACGAATTCTCGAAACGCACGCGCCCCTTCGCGATACTCGAGCCAGCCCGGCTCGAGACGGCGGAGGGCGGCCTGGGACCGCTCGTCGGTCAAAAATCGCGACGATCCGGAAGCCGTCTCTTGGGAGTCGAAGACGACCTTGCCCTGTGGGTCGAGCAGGAAGACCCGTCTCGGCATGGCCGAGGCCGGCATCGCGCTCAGCGTCCCGGCGAGGCCGGCCGCGGTCCGCTTCGCTCCGGACAGGAGGTGCGCCGACTCCGCGATCCGTCGCTCCCGGTCGACTCGCGCGCTTCGGAGTTCCAGGGTCGCCTGGAGGACCGCGCTGCAGGTCACGACCGCCAGCACCACGGCGGACGCCAGCCCGGAGAACTTCGACCGCAGCGTCACCGAGACGGATTATACCTTACCACGCCCGCGGGTTGCGGCCCTCCGGCTTTGCGTATACACTGGTGCGGGGAACGCCCCGATGCCCTTCAGTCGAACGACGATCCGAGTCGTGGTCGCGGCGGCCCTTCTCGTCGGGGAACGCGGTGCCGTCGCCCTCGCCGGGGGAACCCCTCCGGCGACCGCGCTGGCCGAGCTGGAACGAGAGGCGCGGCCGTTGCTGGATGCGACCGCCTCGCGCACCGAGCAGCTCAAGGAACTGACTCGGCTCTACGCGGACGACGCGGATTTCCCGCGGCTCTCCGAGCGCCGCCAAGCGCTGCGAGGGGCGCTGCTCTCGATCCTCGAGCCCCTCGAGAAGCTCGAGCAAGCCTACGAAACCTTGCTCAAGCAGCAGCAGCTCGGCGCCGTCGCCGCCGGTCTGACCCAACTGATGGATCGCCGCGGGCTCCGATCGGAGGCCGGAGCCGAGGTGGCGAGGGCTTTGGCCCGCGAACGCTTCGCCAAGGAGCTGTCGAATGTCCGCCGGCAGGCGCGCTGGGTGCTGGAGAACGACGACGTGGTGCATTTTTCGGTGTCGGACCGGATCGCTGGCCGCCGCCGCAATTGGAAGCTCGGGTTCGCCGGCGCGCTGGCGGCGTTGAGTCTAGCCGGTTGCGCGTTCTGGCTTGGAGGCCGGCGCGCCGGGGGCGACGTGGGAGTGGTCGCCGGGACGTACCGCCTGGGTCGCGAGCTCGGTCACGGGGCGATGGGAAGAGTCTACGAGGCCGTCGATGTGGCGCTGTCGCGGAAAGTTGCCGTGAAGAAGATCCGCGAGGAGTTGGCGTCGGATCCGGTAGAACTGAACCGCTTCCTCGTGGAGGCCCGGCTCGTAGCCGCGCTTAAGCACCCGAACATCGTCGAGATCTACTCGGTTATGAAGGAAGGCCTCGAGCTCTCTCTAGTCTTTGAGTTCGTCGACGGCCGTCCACTCAGCTCCTTCTTACGGGAGCGTGGCCGCCTGCCTCTCGACCTGACTCGGAGGCTCCTCGCCGGGATAGGCGAAGCCATCGACTATGCCCACGGCCGGGGCGTCATCCACCGGGACCTTAAGCCGTCCAACGTCATGGTCGGTTACCACGGCGAGCCGAAGGTGATGGACTTCGGGATCGCCCACCAGGCCCGCGAGTCGATCGCACGGTTGACGCGAACCGAGGCGATCGGGACGCGCCCGTACATGGCGCCCGAGGCCGAGTTGGGCCTGGTCGGGCGAGAGTCCGACATCTTCTCGTTGGGAGTCTGTGTCTACGAGATGCTGACCGGCATGCTGCCGTTCCCCGGGCCGGACTTTCTCGCGCAGAAACGCGAGAGGAGCTTTAGGGCCGCTTCGGAAGCCGTGGCCGGCCTTCCCCCGGGCCTCGACCGCGTGCTGAGCCGGGCCCTGCATCCGGAACCTCAGGATAGGTTCCACGGGGCCGGGGAGCTCGTCAAAGCGTTCGACGACGCGCTAGGATAAAGGCGAGGCCGCGCCTTACGGCGCGGCCTCCCTTATGACAGGATGGTGGAGGTGGCCGGTACTGCCCCGGCGTCCAAGAACCATCCGCTACAGCCCCTACAGGCTTAGTCCGGACTCATTGTCGCCCTGGGAAAACTTCCGGACGAGTGCTCCCAGGACCAGCTCCGTTCGGTCTCGGGTCGCCCGCCGACGAAGCGCGCGGGAGCGACCCACAGCCTGCTGATTACGCTGGTACCCGTTTAGCAGGTATCACGGCCAACGTGGACTATCGCGGGTTAGGCGACGGCCCAAGCCGTCATCGAGGTGTCGATGTTGGCGTTTGTTGTTCGGTCGGATTTTATCCTGGCTCTGACCAACCAGGGCCTGCGACCGGTAGCCAAACGGCTCCTGTCGATCCTATTTCACCCCCCCGAGAGCCTCCGGTGGAGCCCCCCGGGCGGGCGAACCCAGCTAGTATAACAGACTCCCCCATCAGGGACAACCCCGAAACGGGATCGGGATGCAGGGAGGGAGGCTGGGAAGGACGGCCCCCACGACCGCTCCCACGGCGCCGCCGACCACCGCCCCGATCGCGGTGCCGACGCCGGGGGCGATCAACGTGCCGACCGTCGCGCCGATGCCCGCGCCGATGATGGCGCCGCTGATGGCTCCGTCGAGCCGGCTCGGGGTGGGCGGAGGGGCGGGGGGCTCGTCGGGAAGCGGCTCGGGCGGAGGCTGCGGGGCCGGCGCGGGAGGGTCCGGCATCGCGGTGGGCTCGGGCATGGGACGGGGCGCCGGCAGGGGCGCGGGCGTGGGCGCGGGGGTCGGCGCAGGCGCGGGCGGCTGGACCGGTGAGGGAGAAACGACCGCGTCGGCGTCAGGAGAGGGCGCTCCCGAAGGCTCGGTCTCGCCGGTCGGAGCGGGCGGCCCTCCTTCGTCCGTCTCCGCCGCGGCAACGGCGGCCTCCTCGGGGGGACCGTCCGTGGGCCCGGCATCTCCTTGGGCCTCCGCCGGCGCCTCGGGGGACTCGCGCGCCGGCTCCGGAGCGGCCGCCGCCGGGGAGCGTCCGGAAGCCGCGGCTACGAGCGGCGGCGGTTTGGGAAGGTATTGCGACGGGACGGCGCACAGCGAGCCGAGCTCGAGGCATTTGGGGACGCACTCCTGCGGGGAGGCCCACTCGGTGCACGCCTGCCAGCCGGGCTTCGCCTCGCAGGCGCCGTCGGAGCTCTCGCAGGCCTCGCGACATTTCCGGTAGAGCCCCAAGCTGAAGCAGCCGCCCCAGAGCCCATGCTCATCGATGGCCCCGGAAGTGATCAGCGTCCAGACTTCGTTCTCGCCTAGAGCGTTCAGCCACGGGTAGGCTTCGAGCAGCCTCTCCATGCGCGCGCTCTCTGGGTCCGTCAGCTCGCCGAGTCCCGTCGCCGCCCCCGAGTCCGCAGGCCCCCCGCCCTCCGCGGAGGGCTCCGCGGGCTTGCGGTCCGGCTCCGCGGGCTCGCCGGAGGCGTCGCGCGCCGGCCGGCTTTTCGAAGCCGCACCGCGGCCCTCGCGAGCCCCCTCTCCGCCGCGGGATCCAGCCCCGCCGCGGGCCCCCGGCCCCGGGGACGCTCCCGCCGCCGGTCCGGGCCCCGTGCCGGTGAGGGCGGCCCCGGCGGGGGCGGCGGCGTACACGTCGCGCTGCCCGGCCCCCCGGGACGGTCCGCGCCCGGCCGGGCCCGGCGCACCTCGCTGC
>JACQPK010000044.1 GCA_016207565.1 Elusimicrobiota bacterium | reverse complement strand
CGCACGTCCTGATGGCGCGGCGAGGACAGAGCGGCGGCGTCGACGCCGCCGCGTACCCGCCGAGCCACCTCCCCGCTCCGGCCGCCGCCCCCGCCGGCGAGCCGCTATCTCATTTACACTCTTTTTACACGGTTTCTTCACAAGTGGGGCTATGTATTAGGGAATGAAAATGCGCCTGCTGATGGTCGATGACGACGCCGCGCTGACCGCCGCGATCGGCCGAGTCGTCGGGCTGGACCCGACGTGGGAGTTCTCGTCGGCGGGGGACTATGACGCCGGGCTGACCCGGGCACGCGAGTGGAAGCCCGACGTCATCGTCCTCGACTACGACCTGGGCGAAGAGCGCCGGAACGGCTTCTCGTTCTTGCGGGAGCTGCGGGCGGACCCGCAGTGCCAGCACGTGCCGGTGATCGTGTTCACGGGCACGATGGTGCGGTCCGACCACGCGGTGGAAGGCCTGGACCTCGGAGCGGACGGGTATCTGCGCAAGCCCGTCGCGCCGAACGTGCTGCTCGCGCGCGCGCGGGCGGCGGCGCTGCAGTTCCAACGAGCCTACCGGAGGGCATGACGCTCGGTCGCGCACGCGCGGTGCTGCTGCTGGCCGCGGCCCTCGGGGCCGGCGGTCGTTCCGCCGTCTGGGCGTCGGGCAATTGGACGGAGACGACCGACGCCGACTTCGCGCTGGGCACCTTCGACAAGACGTACACGGCGGGGACGGGCGCCGCCGCCGAGGTCCGGCTCGACTACTCGGGCCGGCTCGCGGGCCTGACGGGCGCCTCGGGGCCGGCCTGGTTCAACGCGAGCTGGCAGTACCGCCGGACGATCGCGATCGACTCCACGAACGCGTCCACGCTCGCCGATTATCAGGTCGCGCTGACGCTGAACACGCAGGCGCTGATCTCGGGCGGACGCATGAACGCGGACGGCTCGGATATCCGGTTCACCGCCTCCGACGGCACGACACCGATCAGCCACTGGGTCGAGTCGGGCCTGAACACGACGGCCACGAAGATCTGGGTGAAGGTGCCGTCGATCCCGGCCTCCGGCAGCGCGACGGTTTATCTCTACTACGGCTATGGGGCCGCGGCGAGCGCTTCGAGCGTCACGAGCACGTTCGTCTTCGGCGACGACTTCTCCGGCTCCGACGGCTCCGCGCCCAACGCGTCGAAGTGGTCTTCGATCGAGTCTTCCGGCCCGGCGGCGGGCTCGTCGCGGTCGATCCAGTCGAACGCGCTGCGCCTGCGCTTCGGGACGGATTCGGACGCGCACACCTACGGCCTGCGCAGCCTCGCGTCTCCGTCTTTCGCGTCGGGCCTGAGGTACTTCGTGCGGATCAAGGCGGCGGCGCTCGGCACGGGCTCGACCGCGGCCATCACGCTCTGTCCCACGAGCTCCGCCTCGTCGGAGCAGGAGCAGGACTGGCTCCGGCTTCAGTTCACGCAGACGGCGACCCCGCGCTTCAAGCTGGACAAGCAGCTGTCGTTCATCCCGTTCACGCTCGCCTCCGACGTGAACACGACCGCGGGCTACCATGACGTCGAGTTCCGGCTCGCCAGCTCGTCGATGGTCGTGCTGGTCGACGGGCAGCAGATCTACGTGACCAACGGCGCCAACTTTTCCTCGCCGTTCATCTACCTCGAGTCCCGGCGGGACGGCGGGGCGCTGCACGATCAGGAGTTCGACACGATGCTCGTGACGAAGTTCTCCGCCCCCGAGCCGGCGATGGGCGCGACGGGCGCGGAGCAGGGCCGCTACGAGGCCGCGGGCACCTACGCCTCGCGCGTGCTCGACTCGGGCGCCATCGGCAGCACCGTGCAGCGCGTGGACTGGGACTGGACGATCCCGGCGGGAAGCTCGATGACTCTCCGGATGCGCGCCCACGACTCGAACATCGACCTCGCGTCCTTCGTCGCGATCACGTCGGGCGCGGCCCCCGGCATTCAGGGCCGCTACCTCCAGTACCGGGCGGAGCTCCAGACGCAGGACCTGCGGGTGACGCCCGCGCTCAGCAGCGTGACCTTCTCGTTCACCGCGGCGCCGAACCTGCCGAGCCCGTTCACGGGCACCGCGCTGACGCCGTCGTCGATCCGCTGGGCCTGGCTCGACAACTCGGACGGCCCGTGGCAGGAGGACGGCGTCCGGGTACTCAGCTCGACGGGTGGGCTCGTGGCGCTGCTCCCCGCGGACGCCACGACCTACCTCGAGACCGGGCTGGCGACCAACCAGCAGCTGAGCCGTCGGATCGAGGTCTTCAACGCCGTGGGCTCGACGGCGACGGCACTGCTGGGCGTATACACGCTCGCGCCCGCCCCGGCGGTCACGGTCGACCGGTCCACGGGCGTCTGGTACGTCGGGATCACGACCTTCAACTTCGCGAACGCCGCCGGTTTCGGGGCGGGCGCGGTGCAGCAGTACCGCTACGTGTGGAATACGGCCTCCACGCACACCTGGACGAACACGGAGACCGTCTGGAGCTCGGGGGGGATCCAGCGGACCGGCCCGGCGTCGGGCTCGTACTACCTGCACCTGCGCTCCTACAACACCTCCCTGACGCCCAGCGGCGACGCCGATCTCGGCCCGTTCCTCATCGACGTCGACTTCCCGCAGGTGCCGTCGTTCAACCCGTCGTCGGCTCCGTGGACGAACGGCAACGTCACCGTCGGCGTGGGCCTGACCGACGCCGGAGGCTCCGGCCTCTTCCAACTGCGCCACCAGTTCACGGGCTCCGCGGTGACCCCGACGACCGGCTGGTCGACGCCGGACACGAGCGTCACGGGCTCGGCCGCCACCGTCCAGCGGATCCAGTTCGTCCAGGGCGTCTGGTACCTCCACGTGGAGGCGACGGATCGGGCGGGGAACGTCACCGCGGCCAACTCCGGCCCGTACCAGATGGACCTCACGGCGCCGACCGCGAGCGTCACGATCAACGGCGGCGCGGCGTTCGCCACGGTGATCAACTCCACGTTGACCTTCTCGTTCTCGGACGCGCTGTCCGGGGTCGTCCAGATGCGGTGCCGCAATCAGGGGGACGTCTTCCCCGCCTTCGGCGGCACGGTGTCCAGCATGACCTGGCTCCTGACGGCCGGCGAGGGGCTGAAGGTGGTGGAGTGCGAGTTCAAGGACGCGGCGGGCAACGTCGCCGCCGTCTCCCGCTCGATCACCCTCAGCAAGGCGACCACGCTGACGATGTCCGCCGTGACGACGCCGGCCACGGGCTTGTCGGCCGGCCAGGCCAAGACCTTCTCGCCGCAGGCCACGCTCACGTATTCTCCGACGGGGCTGGGGATCACGAGCGCGACCGTCAGCTTCAACTTCCTGGGGGTCGTCAAGAACGCGCTCACCGATTCCCAAGGCCGGGCCTCCGTCTCGTACTCGGTTCCGTCGACGACGGGCACGTATCTGGTCACCGCGAACTTCACCGGCGACATCAACTACACGGGCTCGACCCAGGTGGCGGACGTCTTCGTCGAGCAGCGCGGCACGCTGATCGTTTCGTTCAACACGACCGCCGACACCGGCGGCGTCGCGACGCTCCAGGCGAACCTCTTCGACATCGAGACCCTGGAGAACATGACGGGGAAGGAGGTCTCGATCACCTTCGAGGGCTCGACGAAGGCGGTCACGACGGACGGCTTGGGCATCGCCCGCACCACCTTTACGGTGCCGACCGCCTCGGGGACCTACACGTTCGCCGCGGCCTACGCGGGCGACGCGACGTATCGCGCGACGACGGGCGGCGCGCAGGTCGTCGTGGCGCTCCGCGATACGCTGCTCATCGCCGACTCGCTCAACACCTACGTGAACGACAACGTCAACGCTCGGGCGACCCTGATCCAGCGCTCCAACGGCGCCTCGCTGAGCGGGCAGACGCTCTCGTTCGTGTTCCGCGCGACCACGCAGACCGCCGTGACCGACGGCAACGGCGTCGCCGTGACCGCGTTCCCGGCCGGCGCCGCGAGCGGCTCGGACGTCTACGCGGTGAGCTTCGGGGGCAACGCCAACCTGTCGCCGTCGACCGCGGCGGCCGCGGTCGGGATCGGGCTGCGACCGGTCACCGTGACGCCGGTGGCCGTTTCGACGACGATCGCCATCCCCTTCGCGGCGCGGGCGAGCCTGCTCGACAACCTCAGCGCGAGCGGGCTGGGCGGGCTGCCGGTCTCGTTCTTCTTCAACGGCTCCACGCAGACCGTGCTCACCGACGGGCTCGGCGCGGCCGCCACCGACTTCTTCGCTCCGGCCTCGTCGGGGGCGTACGTGTTCAACGCCTCGTTTGTGGGCGACTCGACGTACCAGGCCCGCAACGCGACGGCGCCGGTGACGGCCGCCCGACGGTCGACCCGGATGGAGGCGCCGGCGATCCTGGCCAACGCCGCGTCCCTGTTCGTCGCGAGCGCGACCGTGCGGGACCTCCTCTTGGACTCCGGGGTGGCGGGGCTGACGGTGCGCCTCGTCTTCCAGGGCTCCACGGCGACGGTCACGACGAGCGCCGTCGGTCTGGCGACCGCGACGTTCACGGGGCCCACCGGCATCGGCGACTACACGCTCATGGCCGCCTACGACGGGAGCCCGGTCTACCAGCCGGCGTCGTCGACCGCGGCGGTGACCGTCAACACGCGCCTGACGACCCTCTCCGCCTCCGCCGCCTCGGCTCGCTGGGGAGAGGTCTTCACGGCGTCGGCGACTCTGCGCGAGCAGTCGACTTCCCAGGGAGTCGCCGCGCGCGTGGTGCGCTTCGTGTTCCGCGGCTCGACCGTCAACGCGGTGACCGACGGAGGCGGCCTAGCCGGAGCGGTGTTCACGATGGCTCCGTCGACCGGCTCCTTCGAGTTCACGGCGGCGTTCGACGGCGACGCGGTCTACGTCGGCGCGGCCTCGAGCGCGACCGCCGTCTCCTCGGCGCGCCCCGTGGACCTGAACCCGCAGGACGTCGCCGTGCAGGGCAACGCCGTCTTCACCGGCAGCGCGACGCTGACGGACGGGCTGGGCGGAGCGGGCGTGCCGGGACGCGCCGTCCAGCTCGCGTTCGAGGGCTCGACCCAGACGCTCACGACGGATGGCGCGGGGTTCTTCTCGGCGACGTTCACGGCGGCCGGGCTGCCCCGGACCTCCACGTTGACCGCGATCTTCGCCGGCGACGCGCTCTACACGGCGTTGACCCGGACGAGCCAGGTCGCGGTGGGCGTGCGCTCGAGCTCGATCACGGCGCCGGCCGTATCGGTGGTCGCCAGCGAGGTGCTCACGGCGACCGCCACGTTGACCGACGGCTCCGACGGCGCGCCGCTCGGCGGGCGCTCCCTCAGCTTCGTCTTCCTGGCGTCGACCGAGACCCGGGCGACGAGCGGCGCCGGCGTGGCCTCATCGACGTTCACGGCTCCGGCCGCGACGGGCACGTATACGCTCGAGGTCCGCTTTGCCGGAGACGGCAGCTACGCCTCCCGCACTCAGCCCGTCATCGTAGACGTCCGGCGCCATCCGACCAAGACCGACGGCGTCGACGTCCAGGCCGCGGTCAACTCGACGTTCACCGCCCGGGCGACCCTGATCAACCTGGACAACAACCAGCCGCTGGCCGGCCGTTCGATCAGCTTCTGGTTCAGCGGGACGACCCTCACCGCCGTGACCGACGGGCTGGGCGTGGCGAGCCAGACGTTCAACACCGGAGCCTCGACCCAGGTCGCGACCTATATCGCGACATTTGTGGGCGACGCCACGATGGCGCCGTCCTTCGACGTCCGCCAGGTGGGCATCGGGCTGCGGTTCACCTCGGTGGTTCCCTTCGACGTCACGACGTTCACCCTCGACCCTTTCGCCGGGACGGCCAAGCTGATCGATCGCGGCGACGGCACCCCCGTCGCCGGGCAGACGATCACGTTCCAGTTCCAGGGCTCGCCGCAGACCGGGCCGTTGACGGACGGCGACGGCCGTTCGACCGCCACCTATAACGCCCCCGCGGCGTCGGGGACCTACGGCCTCACGGCGGACTTCGGCGGTAACTCGATCTACGTCACCAGCTCGGGCTCGAGCACCATCCGCGTCGTCCCGCGGCCGACGTTCATGAGCACGCTTCAGGGCGTGAGCTGGGGCTGCTGGACCCTAAGCTCCGCCGGCTTGCCGACGCTCCTGCTCGACGGACCCTCCGGAACGCCCCTGGCCGGGAAGACCATCGAGTACGCGATCCGCACCGACACCGCGAGCGGCGTCACCGACGGCGGCGGCGTCGCGGGCTTGAATTACCCCTGCGGCCCAACTCCCGGCGTCTGGATCGCGACGGCGACGTTCGCGGGCGACGCCACCTACGCGGCGGAGGAGGCGACCGGGACGTTTTCGGTCAGCATCCGGCCGACGCAGATCACCATGTTCGGCGGAGGCGTGCTGGCGCTGAGCACGTTTTCCGCCAGCGCCTGGCTCCAGGACATGGCCGCCGGCGGCTCCGGGCTCGCGACGAAGGCCGTAATTTTCGGCTTCCAGTCCTCCACCGCGACGTCCACCGGAGTCAGCGGCAGCACCGGCATCGCCTACGGGACCTTCGTCGCGCCGGCGAGCGCGGGAGACTACACGATCTCGGCCACGTTCCCGACCGAGCTCTCCTTCTCGGGCTCGGTCTCCAGCGCCACGATCGGCGTCGGGCGCCGGCCCACCACGCTCCAGGCCTACGACACGTGGCCGTGGGCGCTCGACGCGTTCAACGTCCGGGCGGACCTGACGGACTCGTTGTGGGGCAACGGCATCCCCGGCAGGACCGTCACGTTCATCGTCACCGTCGGCACCGCGACCTACACGCGCACCGGCCTCACGAACATCAACGGACAGGCGTTCAGCGCGCTGTTCCCGGCGATCGCGACGTCGGCAGCCTACTCCTTTACGGCGAGCTTCGCCCAGGACGCGACCTACAGCGCGAGCACGGGGACGGCGAACGTCTACATCGGCGACCGTTGGACCTCGATCGGCGCCTCTCCGGTCGAGACGAACATCAACGCCGATTTTCAGGCCCAGGCCACGCTCTTCGACTCGGTGAGCAACTCCGTGGTCGGGGGCAAGCCGCTCACGTTCGTGTTCAACGGGACGACCGTGACCGCCGTGACGAACGTCTCCGGCATCGCGATCGCGACGTTCACCGCCACCTCCCAGGTGGGCGTGCGCACCTACAGCGTCAGCTTCCCCGGCAGCGTCAGCTATCAAGGAAGCGCGAACACGGGCACGGTGATCCAGAGCGAGCGGCGGGTGAGCATCGTCGCCTACACCGTGGACGTCTCCGCCGGTCGCGGCTTCGACGCGACGGCCCAGCTCTTCGACAGCCTCACCGGCAACCCCTTGATCGGGAGCTCGGTGACGTTCGTCTTTCAGGGGTCGACCCTCACCCGGCTGACGGACGGGGTGGGCGTCGCCACGGCGAGCTTCACCGCGCCCATCACCGTCGGGACCTACCAGTACACGGCGTCCTTTCCCGGGGACGTGAACTTCAGCGCGGTCACCGGCACCGGGACGGTCAATGCGAAGCTGCGGCCGACCAGCATGACGCCTTTCGGCGTGACGGTCGCCGCTCAGGACCCATTCTCGGCGAGCGCGATGATGCGCGACGGCGACACGTCGGCGGGCGTCGCCGGGAAGTCGATCGAGTTCGCGTTCCTCGGGACGACCAAGATCGCCACGACGGACGCCCTCGGGATCGCGTCGGCGACGTTCAACGCTCCGACCTCCACCGGCTCCTACCTGTTCACTGCGTCGTTCGCCGGGGACTCCCTGTACGCGGCCGGCGTCGACACGGGGACCGTCACCGCGATCCGGCGGCTTGCGGCGCTGGCCATTCCCACGATGGGCCCCGCGATCGGCCAAGGTTTCACGATGCCGGGGACCCTGACGGACGCCTCCAACGGCATGGCGCTTTCCGGACGCTCGGTCCGCTTCCACTTCCTCGGGACTTCGACCACCGTCACGACGGACGGATCGGGCGGCGCCTCCGCTCCGTTCACGGCGCCCGGCGCGTCGGGCACGGTGCTCTCGTCGGGAACGTTCCTCGGGGACGAGCTGTATTTCCCGGTCGTGCAGAACGCGAATGTGGTGGTCGGACGACGGCCGATCCTCCTCCTTCCCGACGACCAGACGGTGCTGATCAACGATGCCCTGGTTCCGCGCGCGAAGATCCTGGACGCGATCGACAGCAATCCGGTCCAGGGCCGTACGATCCAATTCACGTTCGCGGGCACGACGAAGACGGCGGCGACCGACTCGTTGGGCGTGGCGACGGTGACCTACGCGGCCCTGACCTCGCAGCAGACGACGAACTACTATGTGCAGTTTGCGGGGGACGCGCTCTATGACCTGAAGTACAACACGGCCACGATCACCGTGAACCCGCGGCCGACGACCCTCGAAGGCCGGGAGCCGTTCGGCGACTGGATCTACACGCTGTCCGTCTGGACCGCCGGGTTCAAGCTGAGGGACTCAAACACGAGCGCGCAGATCGCGAGCCGGAACGTGTATTTCACCTTCGGGACGTCCTCCGGCGGCGCCGTGACGGACGGGGCGGGGAACGTCGCCCGCAACTTCGAGCCTGTCGTCTCCAGCGGGACCTTGACCTTCGCCGGAACGTTCCCCGGCGATGCGACGTATAACCCGTTCGCGTCCACCCGGACGCTCACGGTCGTCCGCCGCTGGACGCGGACGAATCCCGAGACCGTCACCGTGTACCTCGGCGACAACTGGAACGCCCGCGCGACGCTGACCGACGGCCCGGGAGGGGGCGTCTTGGCGGGGCGTCCCCTGAAGTTCACCTTCGGCGCGAGCTCCGCGCCCGCGACGACCGACGGCTCCGGCTTTGCGACCGGCCTTTTCGCCGCGCCGGGGGCCGTCGGAAGCTACTCGTACTCGGCCGAGTTCGCCGGGGAGACCTCCTACGAGCCGGTGACCCAGAACGCCACGCTTTCGGTGCAGAAGCGGCCGTCGATCCTCCAGACGACCTCCGTGGTCGCGGAGTCCTCGAACACGTTCACGGCCCAGGGCCGCGTGCTCGACTCGATCACGGCGCAGAAGCTGGCCGGAAAGACGGTGGTCTTCGCCTTCCAAAGCTCGACCCACCAGACCACGACGGACTCCAACGGCGACGCCTTCGCGACCTTCAGCGCCCCGGGCTCCTCGGTGACGCTGACGTTCAACGCCACGTTCCCGGGCGACTCGACGTACGTCCGCGCCTCCGATACGACGACCGTGAGCGTGATCCAGCGCGCGACCGTGTTTACCGCGTCGAACGTGTTCGTGAGCGCGGGCGCCTCTTACCTCGCCCGGGCAGAGTACAAGGATTCCGGCAGCGGAAACGGTCTCGCGGGACGCACGATCTACTTCAACTATAACGGGGACCCGAAGACCGGCGTGACCGATTCTCTCGGCGTCGCGACCGCGGCCTACACGGCCCCGACGTTGACCGGCAGCACGACGTACTCGATCACCGTGAACGGGGACCCGACCTACGCGGGCGGCAGCGCGACGGGGACGGTCACGGTCAACACCTTCGAAACGGGACTCGCCGTCTCCGCCTCGACCGTCAGCGTCAGCGGCGGCGTGTTCACCGCGAGCGCCACGCTCACGAAGGTGCTGGATGCCAGCCCGCTCAACGGCAAGAGCGTGATCTTCACGTTCCTGGGCGTCAACAAGCTGGGCACGACCCAGCCCGACGGCATGGCGACGGTCACCTACGACGCGCCGAGCTCATCGGGCACCTTCATCATGAGCGCGAGCTTCGCGGGCGACTCCGAGTACGGAGCCGCGAGCGGCAACGGCAGCGTCCGCGTCAACCCGTTGCCCGTCAACCTGGCCGCCGGCCCGCCGACGTCCGCCCTCGCCAACGAGGTGTTCTACGCCACCGCCACCCTCACGCGCGCCTCGGACTCGGCCGGCATCTCCGACCGCACGATCACGTTCACCTTCCAGGGGCTCACGAAGCTTGAGGGCACCGACGGGACGGGCAAGTCCACGTCGACTTTGATCGGCGCCTCCACGGGCACCTGGTTCTACACGGCGACGTTCAGCGGCGACGCGCAGTACGAGCCGAAGGTCGTCCAGGGCACGGTGACGGTCAATGCCCGCACCTCGACGCTCGTCGCGCAGAACGCCGCGGCGACCTACACGCTCGAGACCTTCGTGGCGTCGGCCACGCTGACCGATCAGAGCGCCGCGTTCATCCAGGGCGCGACCGTCAACTTCACCTACCTGGGCGCCAGCTCGAGCTCTTTGACCAACGCCTCGGGCCTGGCCCGCGTGACCTACAACGCCGGCGCGTCGTCGGGAACCTACGGGTTCGGGGCGGATTTCCCGTCGAACAGCACCTACATCGGCTCCTCGGACAATTTGCGGACGGTTTCGATCAGCCCCAGGCCCTCGTCGCTGTTCGGCACCGCCGCGAGCGGCTACGTGAATTCGGTGTTCACGGCGACGGCGACGCTGAGAGACATCCGCAACGGCGGAGCGGCCGTGGCCGGCAGGGTGGTGAGCTTCACCTACTTCGGGGCGAACCAGCAGGCGATCACGAGCTCCGTGGGCATCGCCTCGACGACGTTCAATTCCGGCCCTTCGACCGGGACCTACTCCTTCAGCGCCACGTACGCGGACGACGCGACCTACGTGGGCTCAAGCTTCACCGCCACGGCCGTGACGATCAACTCGCGGCCGACGGCCCTGGTGATGCCTCCGATGTCGGCGTACGTCGACACGGTGTTCACGGCCACCGCCACCCTCACGGATCTGGTGAGCAATCTCCCGCTCAACGGCAGGACCGTCACCTTCAGCTACCAGGGCACGAACCAGTCCGACGACACGAGCGCGAGCGGGGAGGCGAACAGCCCGTTCAACGCGAACTCCTCGTCCGGGACGTACAACGTGTCCGCGACGTTCGTCGGCGACGCGGAGTACAACACGAGCTCGGCGACGAACACGGCGACGATCGCCCCCCGGCAGACGAGCCTGGCGGCGGATCCGGTCGCCCAGGTGTACGCCAACGAGGTGTTCACCGCCAGCGGCACCCTCACGGACTCGGTGAGCGGAGGCGCCGGGGTCGGGAACAAGACCATCGCGTTCGTGTACTTCGGGAACAACCAAGGCAATACGACCGCGGTGGGCACCGGGTTCGCCGCCGTCACCTACAACGCGGGCAGCTCGAGCGGCACGTACAACTACACCGCCTCGTTCGCCGGCGACGCCGGGTACGGCGCCTCCAACGACAACTCGAACCCGGTGACCGTCTTGGCGCGCCCGACGACCCTGACCGCGCAGCCGGTCGCCTCCGTCTTCGCGACCGAGGTGTTGACCACGAGCGCGACGCTGACCGACGACCGCCTGGGCGGGTCGGGGATCACCGGCCAGACGATCAAGTTCACTTATAACGGGCAGACCAAAAACGGCATCACGAACGGCTCAGGCCTGGCGATCCAGACGTTCAACGCGAGCGCGTCCTCCGGAACGGTGAGCTTCACCGCGACGCTCGACCCGAACGGCACCTACCTCGGGTCGACGGACTCCGACAGCGTGACGGTCTACCCGCGCCCGACGGCGCTGGCCGGCGTGTCGGTGCCGTCCGTCTACACGAACTCGGTGTTCACCGCCAGCGCGACGCTGACCGACATCCGGAGCGGCGCCGTGATCAACGGCAAGACCGTCGCCTTCACCTTCCTGGGGAACAACGGCAACGGCACGACGGGAGCCCAGGTCGCGGGACTCGCCGCGACCACGTTCAACGCGGGCCCTTCGTCGGGCACGTACGCCCTGAACTCGAGCTTCGCCGCGGACGCGACCTACGTGGCGTCCTCCGATACCTCCCGGACCGTCACGATCAACGCCCGCCCCTCCACCCTGGCGGCTCAGAATGCTTCGACCTACGTGGGGCTGGTATTCACCGCGAGCGCGACGCTGAGGGACATGGAGCTGGGGACCGCCATCGTGGGCCGGACGATCGATTTCGTCTATCTGGGCGAGGCGAAGAGCGCGGCGACCGACGCTACGGGCCTGGCCCGGGTCACCTACAACGCCGGGACCTCGTCGGGCGCGTATGCGGTCACGGCGAGCTTCACGACCGACGGCACCTACATGTCCTCTTCGGACACGTCCAAGGCCGCGACGGTGAACCCCCGCACCACGACGCTCACGGGCGCCTCCGTCGCGTCGGTCTACGCCACGGAGGTCTTCACCGCGAGCGCGACGCTCATCGACGTCTTCACCGCCACGGGCGTCTTCAACCGCACGGTCAGCTTCCTCTATATAGGCCAGAGCTCCAGCTCGCTGACGACCCTAAACGGCCTGGGCACGGTGACCTACAACGCCGGGGCGTCCTCCGGCACCTACAGCTTCATCGCGACCTACGCGGGCGAGGCGGCCTACGCGCCGTCGGCCGAGGCCGGCAAGTCCGTGACGGTCCTGCCGCGACCGACGACTCTCGCCGCCGTGAGCGTCCCGGCGATCTACGCGAACGAGACCTTCACGGCGAGCGCGACGCTGCGCGACCTCCGGACGACCGACCCGATCGTCGGCAAGCCCGTCACGTTCGTCTACCTCGGCGTGAGCAGCGCCTCGCTCACCAACGACAACGGCCTGGCGACGGTGACCTACTCGGCCGGCGCGAACTCCGGCACGAACGGCTTCACCGCGACGTTCACGGCCGACGCGACCCACGTGACCTCGTCGGACACCTCGAAGACGGCCACGGTGAACAAGCGTCCCACCGCGCTGGCCGGCGTGGACGTTCCGAACGTGTACACGAACCGGGTCTTCACGGCCAGCGCGACCTTGACGGACATCCGGCTCGGCACGGCCCTGACGGGGAAAACGGTGACGTTCACGTACCTGGGCCAGAGCTCCAGCTCCCTGACGAACGGCTCCGGCCTGGCGACGGTCACCTACGACGCGGGCGCCTCCTCGGGCACGAAATCGCTGAGCGCGACATTTGCCGCGGACGCGACGTACCTGACCTCGTCGGACACGGCGAAGACCGTGGGGGTCGACCCGCGGCCGAGCTCCCTGGCGGCCCTCGACGTCGGGTCGGTTTACGCCAACGAGGTCCTGACCACGAGCGCGACGCTGACCGATCTCGTGGTTCCCGGAGGGATCAACGGCAAGCAGGTGACCTTCGTCTTCCTCGCCCAGAATTCGCCTGTATCGACGATCGCCTCAGGCCTGGCCAAGACGACCTTCAACGCGGGGCCGTCCTCGGGCACGGTGGGCTTCACCGCGACCTACGCGGCCGACGCCACCTACATCGGCTCCTCCGACACGGCGCGGACGGTCACGATCCTGCCGAGGCCGACGACGCTGACCGCGCAGGCGGTCTCGACGTTCGTGAACGTGATATTTACGGCGAGCGCGACGTTGGTCGACTCGCGCCTGGGGACGGCGGTCGCCGGCAGGACCGTGGACTTCGTCTACCTCGGACAGAGCTCGTCGTCGTTGACCAACGCGAGCGGCTTGGCGACCGTGACCTACAACTCCGGGGTCTCCTCGGGGACCGTGAGCTTCAGCGCTTCCTTCGCCGCCGACGCGACGTACGTGGGCTCGAGCGACAACTCGAAGTCCGCGAGCGTCCAGCCGAGACCGACGTCCCTCGTGGGCCAGGCGGTGGCCTCCGTGTACGCCAACGAGATATTCACCGCGAGCGCGACGCTGAGCGACACGCTCGGGGCGGGGGGGCCGGTGGCGGGGCGGACGGTGACCTTCATCTACCTGGGCCAGAGCTCGAGCTCGCTCACCAACGCCTCGGGCCTGGCGACGGTGACCTACGACGCCGGGCCGAACGCCGGGGCGCAGACGTTCACGGCGTCCTACGCGGGAGAGGTCACCTACGGCCCCTCGAGCGAGGCGGGCAAGGCGGTGACGGTGGCGCGGCGCCCGACGTCGCTGGCGGGGGCGAGCGTGGCGGGCGTGCCGGCGAACGAGCTCTTCACCGCGAGCGCCACGCTGACGGACATCCGTCTGGGCGGCGCGCCGATCGTCGGCCGGACGGTCACCTTCACCTACCTGGGCGCCAGCAGCGGCTCGCTGACGAACGGCGACGGGTTGGCGACCGTGACCTACAACGCCGGCGCGTCCTCCGGCACGAAGTCGCTGTCGGCCACCTTCGCCCAGGACTCGACGTACGTCGCCTCCTCCGACACGGCCAAGACCGTCACCGTCACGCCGCGTCCGACGACCCTGGTCGCGCTGAACGTCGCCTCCGTGTACACGAACGCGGTGTTCACGGCCAGCGCGACGCTCACGGATGACGCCGCGGGGGCGATCGCCGGGAAGACGGTCACCTTCGTCTATCTTGGCGTGAGCTCGAGCTCGCTGACCAACGCCGCGGGTCTGGCCACGGTCACCTACGGCGCGGGGGCCTCCTCCGGGACGGTCGGCTTCTCGGCGTCTTTCGCCGCCGACGCGACGTACGTGGGCTCCTCCGACAACACACGGACGGTCACGATCAACCCTCGCCCCACGGCCCTCGCGGGGGTGAGCGTGGCGGCCGTGTACGCCAACAACGTGTTCACCGCGAGCGCGACGCTCAAGGACCTCGTGAGCAACCTGCCGGTCTCCGGCAAGAACGTGACGTTCAGCTACGGCGGGAACTCCTTCAACGACGTCACCGACGCCGCGGGCCTGGCGACGATCGATTTCAACGCCGGGGCCTCGTCCGGGACCTACGGCTTCTCGGCGTCGTTTGTGGCCGACGCGACGTTCGTCGCCTCCTCCGACACGTCGAAGACCGTCACCGTCACCCCGCGCCCGACGAATCTCGCGGCCGTGTCGGTGCCCGGGGTCTACGCGAACAACGTATTCACCGCGAGCGCGACCCTGACGGACGGGCTCGGCGCCGGAGCCATCGCCGGGAGGACGGTCACCTTCGTCTATCTGGGCGCCAGCTCGAGCTCCTTGACGAACGCCTCGGGGCTCGCGACCGTCACCTACAACGCGGGTCCGTCGTCCGGCACCTACGGGTTCACGGCGGCCTTCTCCGCGGACGCGACGTACGTCGCGTCCGCGGACAATTCCCGCACCGCGACCGTCAATCCTCGCCCCACGTCGCTGCTCGCGGTGAACGTCCCTCCGACCTTCGCCACCGCCGTCTTCATCACGACGGCCACCCTCACCGACCTCCTCACCGGCGCGCCGATCGCGTCCAAGACGGTCACGTTCGTGTACCAGAGCCAGAGCTCGGCTTCGCTGACGAACGCCTCGGGCCAAGGCACGGTGAGCTACAACGCGGGGACCGCGACCGGAACCTATACGTACGCGGCGACGTTCCCTGCCGACGCGACCTACGTCGCGTCATCGGATACCTCGAAGACCGTGAGCGTGATCTCTCGACCGAGCAGCCTCGCCGCCGTCTCGGTCCCGGGGGTGTACGCCAGCAACATATTCACGGCCACCGCGACGCTGACGGACATCCTGGCCTCGGCCGCGATCCCCGGGCGCACCGTGACGTTCGTCTACCTCGGCGTGAGCTCTAGCTCCCTGACGAACGGCTCCGGCCAAGCGACCGTGACGTTCGACGCGGGGCTTTCCTCCGGGACGAAGAGCTACACCGCCTCCTTCGAGGCGGACGCGACCTACCTCGCCTCGTCGGATACGTCCAAGACGGTGACGGTGAATCCGCGACCGACCTCGCTGGGCGCGATGTCGGTCGCGGCGGTCTTCGCCAACGAGGTCTGGACGGCGAGCTCGACCCTCACCGACCTCCTCAGCGGCCAGGCGGTGAGCGGCCGGACCGTCAGCTACTCGTATTTGGCGGGGAACGCGGCCGGGACCACGAACGGCTCCGGCCAGGCATTCGCGACGTTCAACGCGGGCCCCTCGTCCGGGACACACGCGTTCACGGCCTCGTTCGCCGCCAACGAGACCTACGTCGCGTCCTCCGACACCGCCAAGACCGTGACGGTGAACCAGCGCCCGACCACGCTGACCGCCGGCGCGATCGCGACCGTGTACGCGAACTCGATCTTCACGGCGACCGCGACCCTGACGGACGACCGGCTGGCGGGGGCGCCGGTGGCGGGACAGACGATCACCTTCGTCTATCTCCAGACGACGCAGAACGGCGTCACGGACGTGACCGGCCGCGCGTTCGCCGTGTTCAACGCCGGTCCGTCGTCGGGCACGCTGAACTACACCTCGAGCTTCACGGCCAACGGCACCTACCTCGCGGCCCTCGACAACACGAACGCGGTCAACGTCGCTTTCCGGCCTTCGCAGGTCACGATCACGCCGCTGCCGACGATCTATACCGCCTCCGTCTTCACCGCCTCGGCCACCGTGCGCGACCTCCTGAGCGGCGGGCTGCTCTCCGGCCGGTTGGTGAGCTTCGTCTTCGAGGGCACGACCCAGACGGCGTCCACCAACGGCTCCGGCGTGGCGTCGACCAACTTCACCACCCCGGCGGCGTCCGGGACCTACACGCTGCAGGCGAACGTCGGCATCGATTCGCCCTATGACCAGGCCACGGGCGTCTTCCCGGTCAACGTCGGCCCCCGGCCTACCGGGCTGGTCGCGCAGGATGTCCTGACGAACGCGCTCTCGATCTTCACGGCGTCCGCGACCTTGAGCGACCAGGCGGGGCCGGTGTCCGGGCAGACGGTGGCGTTCACGTTCGACTCGGTCACCCGCTCGGGGCTGAGCGACGCGTTCGGCCTGGCCACCGCGACGTTCACCGCCCCGTCGTCGTCGGGCACGCTCTCCTACGCCGTGCAGTTCTCCTCTACGGCGCAGCACCAGGCCAGCTCGGGCACGGCCGTCGTCACCACCGTCCAGCGCCCGACCGGCATGAACTCGCCCGACGTCACGGTGCTGGCGCTCGATGGCTTCTCGCCGGTCTCGACGCTCCGGGACCTCCAGTCCGGCCTCGGGCTCTCCGGCCAGACGGTCACGTTCCACTTCCAGGGCTCGAGCCGGACCAACACGACCGACGCGCTCGGCGCCGCGACCACGAACTACGCGGCCCCCGCGGCCGCGGGCAGCTACGGCTACAACGCGACGTTCGCCGGGACCCCGACGTATGTCGCGATCTCGAGCGCGGGGGCGGTGACGGTGCTGCGCCGGCCGACCACGCTCACGCCGGAGGCCACGAGCGTCTACACCAACGCGGTATTCCGCGCGACCGCGACCCTCACCGACACGAACACGGGGAGCCCGATCGCCGGCCGCAGCGTCAGCTTCACGTTCGACGGCAACACCCTGCCCGCGACCACGAACGCATCCGGCGTCGCGAGCGTGCAGTTCACGGCCCCCGCCTCGTCGGGGCCGTACGCGTACGCCGCCGTCTTCTCGGAGGACGCCACCTACGTGGCGGCCAGCACGTCGGCGGCGGTCCAGGTGAATCCGAGGCCTACGTCGGTGACGGCCAACGACGTCACCGTCCCGGCGTTGAACTCGTTCTCCGTGCAGGCGACCGTCACCGACATCTCGGACCTGTCGAAGGTGGCGGGCCGGACCGTATCCTTCGTCTTCGAGGGCGCGACCCAGACGGCGACGACCAACGGCTTGGGCCAGGCCACGACTTCCTTCTTCGCGCCCGCCGTCGCCGCCGCCTATCCGGTCGCGATCGCCTTCGCCGAGTCGCCGACCTACATCGGAAGCTCCGGCACCATCTCGGTGAACGTGACCAAGCGTCTGACCGTGATGCGGGCGGAGAACCTCAACGCGCAGTCCGGCACCGTCTGGGTGGCGAGCGGCACGCTCCGCGACGTCGAGACCGCGGCGCCGCTCTCGGGCAAGACCATCCAGTTCCGCTTCGAGCCCACGTTGGGCTTCCCGACGTTCAACGACGGAACCACCGGCGCCGACGGCGTCGCCGGCTCGACGTTCATGGCCCCAGGCTCCCCGGCGACCTACGACTACATCGCGAAGTTCAACGGCGACCCGACCTACGATGTGAGCGTCGACACCGGCCACGTCGTCGTCGGCCGTCCGACGAACGTCCAGGCCGGCGACAAGTCGGGCATCATCCTGTCGCCCGTCACGCTCACGGCCCAGCTCCTCGACAACCTGCTCGTGCCTCTGCCCAACAAGCCGCTGCAGTTCATCTTCAACGAGGCGGGCGCGACCCAGACGGTGACGACGGACGGCAGCGGCAACGCGTCGGCGACGTTCGTCGCTCCGGCCTCGTCCGGCGTCTTCACGGCACGCGTGCAGTACCCCGGCGACGTGGACTACGGGCCGAGCTCGGCGAGCCCGCTCATCACGATCGTCCGGCGCCCCGCGTCGCTGGCGGCGTTCGACGGGATCGGCTTCGTGACGAACGTCTTCACCGCGAAGGCCAAGCTGATCGACGTCAGCGGCGGCTTCGGCGTGTCGGGCGCGACCGTCTCCTTCCAGTTCCAGGGCTCCACGAGGCCCGGCGTCTCCGACGGCTTCGGCATCGCCTCCGCGACGTTCACGGCGCCGGCCTCCTCGGGCCCGTACACGTTCACCGCGAACTATCCCGGCTCGTCCATCTACGACACCGCGAACGACACGGCGACGATCACCGTCGACCGGATCCCGGCGGCGATCTTCATGTTCGACGCGGCTCCCGCCGCGACGAGCACGTTCGCCGCGTCCGGCCGGCTCGTATCGCTGTTGACCGGGCAGGGCATCGGCGGGCAGTCGTTCTCGATGACCCTCGAGGGCCTGACCAAGGCGACCCTGACGGACGGCTCGGGCCAGGCGAACATCTCCTTCACCGCGCCGCTCTCGTCGGGCACGTACCCGATCACGGGTTCGTTCGCCGGGAACGCCTCCTACCAGCCGACCACCGGCCAAGGCGTCGTGGCCGTGGGCCTGCGCCTCACGACGCTGTCGATCGCCCCGATCGCCGCCACCTCCCAAGTCCCGTTCGTGGCGACGGCCACGCTGACCGATCGCGAAACCACGGCTCCGCTCGAGAACAAGGCCGTGACGCTGAACTTCGGAGCGTCGACCTTCACGCTGACGACGAACGCCCTCGGCCTAGCCTCCGCGACGTTCACGGCGCCCGTCTCGAGCGGCGACTACGTGGTGACCGCCAGCTTCCCGACCGACGCGACCTACGCCGGCGTCTCGACGACCACCCTGGCCGCCGTCCGCCTGCGGCCGACGAACGTCGCGCTGGTGGCGCCGCCGGCGATCGCGAGCCAGATCTTCTCGGCGACGGCGACGGTGACGGACGTGCTCTCCGGCGCCGTCCTCCCCGGAGTCCGGGTGGACTTCGCCTTCAACGGGTTCGCCCGGGTGGCCTTCACGGACGGCACCGGCATCGCCTACACCCCGTACACGGCGCCCACGACCTCGGGCACGTACAACCTGGTCGCGACGATCCAGGCGAACGCGCCCTACGACCTCCAGAGCTCGACGATCCCCGTCGGCGTCCTTCAGCGCCCGAGCGCCCTGGTCCCGCAGAACGCCTCGGTCGTGCTCGGCGACGTCTGGCGGGCGACGGCGACGCTGACGGACGCCGGGACCGGGGCGCCGGTGGCCGGCCGGACCCTCTCGATCACGCTGGGCACGACGACGGCCTCGGCGCTGACGAACGCCTTCGGCGTGGCCTCCGCGACGTTCTCGGCTCCGGCCTCCTCGGGCACGTTCACCTTCGCGGCGGCGTTCCCCGGCGACGCGACCTACGCCGAGGTGAGCGCGAACGCCCAGCTCACCGCGACCCGGCGGCCGCTGGCGCTTACGCCGCTCGACGTCTCGGTGCCGGCGACGAAGGTGTTCGTCGCCAGCGCGACGCTGGCCGACGGCCTGACCGCGGCGCCCGTGGCGGGGCTGTCGATCCAGTTCGACTTCCTGACCTCGAGCGCCGGGGCTACGTCGAGCGCCGTGGGCTTGGCCACCGGTCCGTTCACGGCGCCTCTGTCGACCGGCAGCATCTCGCTCACGGCGACGTTCGCCGGCGACTCCTTCTATCTCCCGGCGACGAGCACCGCCACCGTCTCCATCAACAGCCGGCCGTCGCTGCTCCTGCCGCTCGACGTGGACACCTTCGTCAACGCGGTCTTCCTCGCGACGGGGACGCTCACCGACGCGATCAACGGCGCGGTGCTCTCGACGCGGACCGTCGACTTCGTGTTCCTCGCGACGACCCAGACCCTGACTACCGACGGGGTCGGGAGGGCGACGGCGACCTTCACCGCTCCGGCGTCGTCCGGCGCCTACGTGCTGACCGCGCGCTTCGCGGGGGACGGCTTGTACGCGCCGGACGCCCGGGACGCCGCCGTGCGCGTGGCGCTGCGGCCGTCCCTCCTGCTCGCCTCCGACGTCGCGGCGACCGCGGGCTCCTCCTTCCAGGCGCCCGCCCGGCTCATGGACCTCATCTCGAGCACGCCGCTCTCGGGCATGACGCTGAGCTTCGTGTTCCAAGGGACCACCGTCACCCTGACGACCGACCTCCAAGGCAACGCGACGGCCTCGTTCTCGGCGCCCGCCTCCAGCGGGACGGTCCCGCTCGAGATCCGCTACGAGGGCAACACGGCGAACGCCCCGGCCTCCGTCGTGGTCAGCGTGGTCATCGGG
>JACQPK010000043.1 GCA_016207565.1 Elusimicrobiota bacterium | reverse complement strand
GGTTGAACACGAGCTCCGCCCCCTTGAGCCCCAGGATGCGCGCCCCGTCCGGGAAGTGCCGGTCGTAGCAGATGTAGACGCCGATGCGCCCGTAGCGCGTCTCGAAGACCGGGTAGCCGGTGTTGCCCGGCTTGAAGTAGAACTTCTCCCAAAACCCGGGCGCGCAGTGCGGGATGTGGTTCTTGCGGTACTTGCCCAGGACGCGCCCGTCGGCGTCGATGACGACGGCGGTGTTGTAGTAGGTGCCGGTCTGCGGCGTCTCGTACATGGGGACGACGATGACCATGTTGTGCTTGCGGGCGAGGTCCTGCATCAGCTCGGTGGTCGGCCCGGGGATCGGCTCCGCGGTCTCGTACCACTTCATGTCCTGCTCGGCGCAGAAGTACGGACCGTAGAAGATCTCCTGAAGGCAGAGGATCTGCACGCCCTTCTTGCCGGCGTCCTCGACCAAGCCGACGTGCTTGGCGATCATCTTCTCCTTGATCTGGGGGAGCGTGTACTTGGGCGTGCTCCAGGGGCAGCTCGTCTGGATGAGTCCGCACTTCACTTTCTTCGCCATGATTCCTCTCCCTGATACGCTAGAGTCAACGAATACGACCTTACGGGGCGCGAACTAACTGGCCTGAATCCGCTCGTTCAACGCCTTTAAACGCTCGTTGACGGGCGGGATGCCCAAGAACTCTTTCTCGAAGGCCAGCATGACCGCGTCCTGGACGGGGAGCTTGAGCTGGTAGCAGCGGTCTTCCTGGCTGAACTCGAACTGCGTGCCGTAGATCTGCCCGTGGCCGACGCTCATGAGAAAGCGGTCGAAGGAGGCGGCCATGAGCCAGCGGGCCGTGCGGTGGCCGAGGATCGCCGCGATGGCGGCGAGACGGTGCGCCGTGAGGAAGTCCGCCGCGGTCTCGCCGTGCTGGAGGAGCACGGCCGCGTAGTAGAGATCGTTCTTCGTCTTGATCTCGTCGAGCTCCATCATCACGTAGATGCGCTTGATGCGGTCGCGGTCGCGCTGGCGCAACTGCCCGAGCGCCTCGGCGGTGTCGTAGACCTTCTCGCGGTCCTTCTGGTCCTCTTGGAAGAGCTCTTGGAGCCTGAGGTTGTCGGTCTCGGGGGGCATCAGGAGTGCATCCGCTTGTAGACTTCCTTGTAGCCCTTCATGCCGCGCTTGGTGTACTGCTCCCAGGTCAGCTCGTCGTGCCCGGTCTTGACCGGGACCATCTCGATGCAGCCCTCCACCGGGCAGACGAGGGAGCAGAGGTTGCAGCCGACGCAGTCCTCTTCCAATACCAAAGGCACGCGCTTGCGCGTGCCTTTGCGCTTGCCGTTCGCCTTCGGTATGGCGATGCATTGATGCGCCGTGTCGTTGCACGCCACGTAGCAGAGCTGGCACTCGATGCACTTCTCCTCGTGGATGCGCGCCACGGTCTTGTGGTGCAGGTTCAGGTGCTTCCAGTCGACGATCTTGGGCGAGGCCAGCCCGATGAAATCGTCGACCTTCTTGAAGCCCTTCTTGTCCATCCAGTCGGAGAGCCCCGCGTTGAGCTCCTCGACGATCCTGAACCCGTAGTGCATCACCGCCGTGCAGAGCTGGACCGAGGAGGCGCCGAGCAGCATGAACTCGACCGCGTCGGCCCAGGTCGAGATGCCGCCGATGCCGGACATCGGAAGCCCGCGCGTCTCGGGGTCGTTGGCGATCTGGCTCACCATGTTGAGCGCGATCGGCTTCACCGCCGGGCCGCAGTAGCCCCCGTGGGCGACCTTCCCCCCCACCGCGAACTTCGGGACCATCGTGTCGAGGTCCACGCCCATGATCGAGTTGATCGTGTTGATGAGGCTCACGCCGTCCGCGCCGCCCGCCTTCGCGGCGCGCGCGGGGTAGCGGATGTCGGTGACGTTCGGCGTCAGCTTCACGAGGACCGGCGTGCGGGCGACCTCTTTGACGAACTCGGTGACCTGCTTCGTGTACTCGGGGATCTGGCCGACCGCCGAGCCCATGCCGCGCTCGGACATGCCGTGCGGGCAGCCGAAGTTGAGCTCGAGCCCGTCGCAGCCCGTGTCCTCGACCCGCTTGACGATGTCGTGCCACGCCTTCCGCTCGCAGGGCACCATGAGCGAGGCGACGACCGCGTGCTTCGGGTATCTCTTCTTGACCTCGTAGATCTCCTTGAGGTTGTCCTCGAGGGGGCGGTCGGTGATCAGCTCGATGTTGTTGAGGCCGGCGATCTTCTGCCCGCCGATGTCGATCGCGCCGTAGCGCGACGTGACGTTGATGACCGGCGGGTCCTCCCCCAGCGTCTTCCAGACCGCGCCGCCCCAGCCGTGGTCGAAGGCGCGCATGACCTGCTCGCCGGAGTTCGCCGGCGGGGCCGACGCGAGCCAGAACGGGTTCGGGGACTTGATGCCGCCGCAGTTCGTGGAGAGATCAGCCATGGACCGCCACCTCGGAGGGAGAGCCCTTCCGCTCGATCGGGTTTGGGACCTGGACCGGCTTTTGGCCGTCGATCGTCGCGACCCAGTAGGCGTGCTCGGGCGGCGGCGTCGAGGCGCCGGTGAGCGCCGCGTGGATGTGCCACGCCGCGCGCTTGCCGTCGGCGGCGGCGTTGACGACCTCTTTGCCGCCGTTGATCGCGTCGCCGCCGGCGTACCAGCGGTCCCGCGAGGCGGCGAGCGTGACGGGGTCGACCGCGATGCGCCCGGCGCGGTCGGCGTCGAGGCCGGCGCCGGCCGCGAACTCGGTGAGCTTCGACTGGCCGATCGCCTTGATCACGCGGTCGCACGCGACCGTGAACGTGTCCTTCAGCGGCTCGAGCTTCCCGCCTTTGCCGATCCGGGTCCGCCGGAACTTCACGCCCTCGACCTTCTTCTTGCCGAGGATCGCGACGGGGGCCGCGTTCCAGAGGAACTCGGCGCCGTCGGTCTTGGCCAGCTCGTACTCGAAGCCGTAGGCCGACATGTCCTCGGGGCCGCGGCGGTACGCCATGACGACGCGGGCGGCCCCGGTGCGCTTGGACTGCGTGACCGCGTCGATGGACGTGTTGCCGCCGCCGATCACGACCGTGGTCTCGCTTTTGCCGAGCGGCGCGAGCTTGCGGCGCTTGACGTGGTAGATGAAGCTGAGGGCGTCCCATACGCCGGGCAGGTCCTCGCCGGGGACGTTGAGACGGTGGGTCGGCCCGAGGCCGATGCCGACGAAGACCGCGGCGAACTCCCTCTCGAGGCGCTCGGGCGGGAAGTCCTTGCCGATCTCGACTTCGTCTTTGAGGACGGCGCCCAGCGCGAGGAGCTTGGCGACCTCCTGGAGCGAGGTCGCCTGCGTCATCTTGTACTCGGCGACGCCGTGCGAGTTGAGCCCGCCGGGGACCTTGCGGCGCTCGAAGACCGTGACGGGGTGCCCGAGGCGCCGCAGGTAGTAGGCGGCTGAGAGCCCGGCGGGGCCCGCGCCGATCACCGCGACGGCCTTGCCGTTGTCTTTGCCGGGGGCGAAAGGCTCCCTCTTCGAGTCGTGCAGCGCGTCGGTCGCGAAGCGCTGGAGCCGGGCGATCTCGATCGGCTTCTCGTGCCACGCGAGGTAGACGCACGAGCCCTCGCAGAGGACCTCGACGGGACAGACCCGCGCGCAGGAGTGGCCCAACGCGTTCGCCTCGAGGATCGTCTTCGCGGAGCCCTCGAGGTTCTTGGACGCGATCTGCTTGATGAAGCGGGGGACGTCGATGTGGGTCGGACAGGCCTGGATGCAGGGCGCGTCATAGCAGTAGAGGCACCGCGAGGACTCCAGATGCGCCTCCTCCGGGCGCATGGCGGGCTTCAGCTCTTGGAAGCGCTCTCGGAAGACTTCGCTATCAGCCATGGAAGGGTCCTCCCGGGGAGCGCAAAACCGTCATGGGATAACGAAAATTCTACTAAAAAAGGGGAGCTACAGGAGCAAGGCGAGAGCGAGCACGGCCAGGGCGGCCAGCGCCACCCACTTCAGGAGCCCCAAGAGCCCGCCGCCGCCGCCGGCGGCCCGGGTCCGGTTGTCGCGGCCGGCCTGGTCGCGGACGGGGGTGTAGATCGTGAGGCCGCCCATCGGGCGCTTGCCTTCGAAGTGGTAGGTGGGGGGTCCGTCGCCGGCCCCAGCGGGGTCGCCGGTCTCGACGCGCGGCCCCCGGCCGGCGGGCTCCGGAGAGGGCGCGGCGACGGGCTCTCCGGCGGCGGGCGGCTCGGGCTTGGCGCCCGGCTTCGTCCGGCGCCCCGTCACGGGGTCGACGAGCTCGATCGGGCTGACGACCTCCACGTGAAACGGGAGCGGCTTGTCTCCGTTGTACGCCCGCCCCGCGTCGGCGACCGAGGCCTCGACGCGCGCATGCGCGGCGGGATCCTTCACGGAATCGCTTTGGAGCGTCTGGTAGGTCGGAGACTGCAGGACGATCGCGGCGGCTAAAAAGAACATCGGTGCCGGATGATTCTAGCAGAGTAGGCCCCCTCAGGGCAAACCCGGGCCCGGGAAATCAGCGGCGGCCGGAGAGCCAGACGAACAGGATCGACAGCTCGTAGAGGAGATACGTCGGGAGCGCGACGAGGAGCTGCCCGAAGACGTCGGGGCTGGGCGTGATCAGCGCGGCGGCGATCAAGATCCCGACGAAGGCGTGGCGCCGGTGCTGCGTGAGCGTCGACAACCGGAGCATGCCGAGCGTCGCGAGGACGAAGAGCGCCACCGGCAGCTGGAACAGGATCGCGAGCCCCAGCGTCAGATAGCTCAAAAACCCGAGATACGAGCTGAGCGTGATGTAGGGCACGAGCTGCGGCGTCGAGTACGACAGCAGGAACCTCAGCCCCATCGGACCCACGCCGAAGAGCCCGATGGCTCCGCCGGTGAGGAACAACGCGTAGGCGGCCGGGATGAGGCGCAAAAGCCAGCGCCGCTCCTCGGCGCGAAGCCCGAGCGCGACGAAGCGCCACGCCTGGTACAGCAGCCACGGGAACGAGAGGAGGATCCCCCCGACGAGAGCGACCTTGCACTGGACGAAGAAGGGCTCGACCGGCGAGGTGAACACGAGCTGCGTGACCGGCGGGCGGACGAGGTACGGGAAGAACTTCGGATACGCGGCGTACGCGACGACCGTGGCGGCGAACCAGCCGGCGAGGGCCGCGATCAGCCGCTCGCGGAGCTCCTCGAGATGCTCGAGGAGCGGGCGGGGCTTGTCGAGGATGACCTCGGGCTCGGCCCCGGGCCGCTCCACCAGGTAGGGCATGGCGCCCGGCTCTTACTTCGGCGTTTCTTCGGTGAACCCTTCGCGAAGCCCTTCCTTGAGGGCCTTGATGGATTTGCCGAAGGAACGGGCGATGTCGGGGAGGCGCCCCGGCCCGAAGAACAGGAGCGCGACGACCAAGATCAGTACGAGCTCGGGCCAGCCGATATCAAACATGGGAACCCCCGCGGGATCGACGCATTATATCAAATACTCCCTGGGCCCGTCGGGCCGTTCCTTCCCGCGCTCGTGTGAGACGCAACGGAACGGCCGTTCCCCGGGGGAGGCGTCTCCCGGTCTAAGGCCTTGAGCAGGGCCAGCGTCAGCTTGGCCGTGTTGACGTAGTGCTTCAGGTGGAACGCCTTCATGTTGTCGTTCTCGGAATGGATGATGTCGAAGATGACGTCCTGGGAGGCGCCGTAGATCGTCATCGCGTGGGTCCACCGGTAAAACGAGGAGGAGTCCGCGTCGCCCCCCCAGAGATCCTCGCCCTTGTGCTCGAGCCCCTCCGCTTGGGCGACCCGGTCGATGAGCGAGAGGAGCCACCGCGACGCCTTCCGGTAGTTCAGCCAGGAGTAGGTCCCGTCCACCCCGATCGTGTCGATGTTCACCATCGCCTTGATCCGGGTCCGCTGCTCGCGGGTCAAGGACTCCACGAAGGCCTCGGAGCCGATCAGCCCTTCCTCCTCCCGCGCGAACATCACGAAGACGAACGTCGCGTCCGTGTCGGCGTCGCGCAGCGCCTGGTACAGGTTGGCGACCAGCGTCGTGCCGCTCCAGTTGTCGATCTTGCCTTCGCCGCGCGAGACCTTGTCGTGGTGCGCGCCCACGACGTAGACCTTCGAGGGGTCGCGCCCCGGCTTGACCACGATGAAGTTGTGGCGGCCCGCCCCGGCGTCTTGGCGCAAGATCACGTGCCCGCGGTCGAGCGGCGGCGCCTCGCGCGCCGGCAGATCGACGATCTCCGGGGCGGCGCCGGCGAGGCGGAGGAGCTCGACCGCCTTTTCCTCGCGCTGCGGGTTCGAGAGCGTCGGGAGCTCCATCCGGCGCTGCATCTCGCCTTCGCCGGGGAGCTCTCCGTGCGGCCGCGAGCGCCGCGGGCCCAGGACGACGGCCCCGGTCTCTCCCGGTAGAAGCCGTCCCTCGTAGAAGACCTGGGAGGCCGCCCGCGCGAAGTCCTCGAAGCCGAGCTTGGCCCCGACGGGCTCGGCGGCGGGCGCCGCCGCGTGATACAGCTGGTCGAGCCGCTGGGCCGCCGCTCCACCGGCGAGCGTCGGCACGAGGCTCTTCAATCGCGCCAAGATCCCTCTCCCCCCGATCTCCCTCTCCCCGCGAAGCGGGGAGAGGGTGGGGGTCAGGGGTCGATTCCGTTGCGCTAAGACCGCCGGAGCCAGCGTCAACTGCGCCGGCAACAACGGCGCGACGAGGCTCGCCGCCCCCGCGATCGGCTGCGCGACGACCGGCACGACGACCGGCGCCTTCGTCTGGGCGGGGGCCGGCTGCGGCACCAGCAGGAGCGCCCCAAGCAGCCGTAGCGGGATCCGCATTCGTCCGCGAGTATACCACCGGACGCGCCCCGCCCGGATGACGCGAAAGGCCCAGCGCGAGCCCGCCAACGGGCCTAGGACGATTGGGCCCAAATTCCTGCGTCCGGCGGCGGTTAGTCGTGCGGCTTCTTGTTCGATTTCGGGTCGACCTTGTAGATCGGGTGCGCCGGTCCGATCTTCAGGCTGCGGTTGACGACCAGATATCCTGACGACTGCTGGCTGTCCGTCCCCCGGACCCGGATGACCTCGTAGCGGTTCTTCACCCGGTCGTAGCTCAGCAGGCGGTCGCCGACCTTGACCTTCTCGGCCGGGACGCGCCGGCCGTCGGCCAGGAGCACGAGCGTGCCGGCCAGGAGGCCCTTGTCCGGGATCTGCTGGCCCTTCTTCTGGTTGTGCACGAGGACGTCGTCGGCGCCCATCTGCACGAAGTAGTCCTCCGGCCCCTCGGTGATCAGGTTGTAGACGGGCACCGGCGTCTCGACGCGCTCCAGGGACGTGATCTGGATCGGCTCGCCGTTGGGATTGAGCAGGCTGTCCCCCACCTTGAGCTCGCGCGTGCGCGTCCACTCGCCGTTGCCGTAGAAGAGGTGGTTCGGCGTCACCTTGAGGGAGTCGTTCATCACGTAGTAGCCGTCCTGCGAGATCCGCTCCGTCCGCGCGATCACGGCCTTGGGGACGAGCTGCTGGGTCGCCGTGTCGTAGCTCATCACCAGGTCGCCCTTCTTGACGTCCTCGATGTTCTTGTAGGAGCCGTCGGCCATGAGCACCTGGGTCCCCGCCAGGAAGCAGGAGTAGCGGCGGATGGTGAACTCGTGCGTCACCGAGCCCGCCGAATTCCTCGCGGTGAGCTTGAAGTGGACGATGCGCCCCGAGTCGAACTGGCGGTTGTAGAACAGGAGGTGGCCGCTCTTGGGGTCGAGCGTCCCCGGGATGCTGAGTCCCCGGTCGAGGCTCGTGGGCGTGATGGTGACGCTCTCGGCGCCGGTCGCGGTCCAGCGCAGGTGGCATTGACGGCCCGACCAGTAGCGGACCACGCACTGGGTCTTGCCGTCCTCGAAGTCGAAGCCCCCGACGGGGTCTCCGTCGAGCTTGACGGTCGTGTCGTTGTCGCCCGGCTCCGAGCGGGGGCCGCCGCCGCTGTGAGTGAGGGTCACCTGGAGCGTGGGCGGGAC
Source organism: Elusimicrobiota bacterium (assembly GCA_016207565.1). Classification (GTDB taxonomy): domain Bacteria; phylum Elusimicrobiota; class Elusimicrobia; order UBA1565; family JACRDR01; genus JACRDR01. The sequence goes on along the minus strand of JACQPK010000043.1, from coordinate 13,464 downwards.
CACGTTGAGGTTCTTCGCCTCGACGTTCCCGCCGCCTCCGCGGAGCGAATTGTCCGCCCGGACCTGGGCGTAGCCCACCAGCGCGATGAGTGCTGCGAGAAAAGCGACGAGCCGGCTTCGGGTCATCGGGACCTCCCCTAGACGATACGTCCGAAGCCTATATACCGCCTGCCCAATAAGGTTACAAGGCCTACTTCGGCCTAAATCCGGCGGGGGGCCGGAAGCGCTCGTCCGGGATCTGGTTGATGAATATCAGCTCGCCGATCTCGGAGAAGGACTCGTAAGCCCGGGACGCGGCCGGGCCGCCCTCTCGCGCGTCGGGAGGCGGCGGCCTCGTCAGATCTCCCTGCTCGGCCGGCAGGGCCGGGGCCGGGCGGGGCGCCGCGCGGGCGCGGTCGAGCTGCTCGATGACGGCCGCGAGCTCCGTGCGGAACGCCTCGTAGCCCTCGAGCACCGCCGCCGGCGGCGCCTCGGGGGCCTGGCGCAGTCCGGGCAGTCCGGCCTGCGCGCGAGCCAGGGCGCTGTCGAGCTTCTTCCAGCCGCCGTGCCAGTCGATCCGTACGAACGCCCGGCGAGGGCGGGGCGCCGCCGGCGGCGGGTCCTGGAGCAGCTTCGGCTCGGCCCTCGGCTTGCGGGTCTTGGGCGCCGCGCGACGGTCGCGGTCGCTCCACCACGCCACCGACGAGACCAGCGGGTACCCGGGCACCTCTTGGAGCGCGCGGCGCACCTTGGCCACGACTCCCTCGAGGTCCTCGCGTCCGACCCCCAGGCTCCTCGCCGCCTCGGCCACGCGGTACGTCTGGTGGTCCACGGGAGAGAGGGCCGAGCCCGTCTGGCGCCGGAACTCCGCCTCGAAGGCGATCAGATCGAGGAGCCCTTTCTGCGCCGTACCGGTCAGCGGCGCCATCCAGATGTCCTGCTCGAGCCGGGCCCGGCTCCGTTTGCCTCGCCGGTCGCGCAGCGTCACGTCGGCGGCGACGTGGTAATGCGAGCAGTCGGCCCCGAGGCAGCGCCGGACGAGCGTGCCGGGCCGCACCGAGACGGAGGCCGCCACGACGTCGAAGCGCCGCGGCCCCGCGCCCACCGGAGGGCCGTGGTGGAGCCGGTCGAGGCCGCGGCGCTCCCACGTCCGGGCCTCGGGATCGATCAGCAGGACGGAGGTGGTCGCGAGCTCGAGGACCTCGACCATCCGCCACGGTGGAGCGTGCTCGTCGGGCCCGTCTCCGTCGCGGCGGACGACCGCCGTGACGAGCCGCATCTTTTCCCGCGAGACCTCGAGCAGGCTCTTCGCGAGCTGCCCCTCGTCGCCGGCGCCGGCCTGCGTCTGGACGACCTGGACCAGCGACACGTCGGCGCGGGCTGGGAGGGCGATCCAGAGGGCCAGCGCGAGGCCGGCTCCGGTCATTTCTTCTTGGTTGCCGGGCCGGGCTTGGGGAGCGGTCTCGGTTTCTGGCCGCCGAACTTGTTCTTGATCTCGAGGCAGGTCTCGGCGAGCTGCTCGTCCTCGGGGTCCTCCGCGAGGAGCTGGCGGCAGGCGGCCGCCGCCTCCTTGAGCGCCTGGAGCCGCTTCTCTTTGGGGCGGACGGCGGCGTAGTCGACGAGCGTTTGGATGCGGCCGAGCTCGTCGGCGGCGTCGAGGGTGCCCAGCGAGCGGGCGTGATCGTAATGCTTCAGGCCGCGCGACAGCTCCTCCGGCGTCGAGGCCGCGGCGCGGTGGTCGAGCCAGCGGCGGTACTGGGACGCCAGCCGCATCGCCGGCGCTTTGGCGGCCCGCTCGAGGAAGGTGGCGCGCTCGAGGTCGTCCACGCAGCCGTCGAGATCGTCGATCCGGCAGCGGCACTCGCCCCGGATCCACCGGAAGAAGCCCTGGTCGAGCCGGCTCGCCACGAGCCAGTCGAGGCTGGCCGACGCCTCGGGGCACCGGCCGCCCGTGAGCCCGGCGGCGCCTCGGGCGAGGTGGGCGGCGGCGTCCAGGGGGTCGTTCGCGAGCGCGCGCCCCGCCAGGGCGATCGCCTGGTCGTGCTCCAAGAGCAGCTCGTGGACGAGGGCCCGGCGTCCCCACAGCTTCGGGTCCCGGGGCGCCGCCGAGGACTGCCAGCCTTCGAGCTGGGTGAGCGCGCCGCCGTCCTGCTCGAGCGCCTGGCGCAACTCCAGGGAGGCCTCCGGCGAGGCGGCCGTCCCGGACAGGAAGGTGTCGAGGTCCGCGACCGCGCCGACGGAGTCGCCGGCCGCGGCGCGCAGCAGCGCCCGGATCCGGCGGACCAGCGGACGCCGCGGCTCGTTCTCGAGGATCGGCGCGAGCTCCCGGTTCGCGCCCTCGTAGCGTCCCGCCATCACGAGGGCGAGCACGCGCTCGAGCGACGTCTTCACGTCCCCTTCGTGGAAGCCGTCGAGGATGCGTCCGTACTCGTCGGCGGCCCGCTCGAAGTCCCCCAAGAGCGCGAAGGAATTCGCTCGGCGGCGAAGAAGCTCCGGCGCCTCCCCGGCGTGGCTCTGGATCCGGTTTTCGATGAGGTGAAGCACTTCCTTCTCGTCCGTATCCGCCCCCTCGTAATCGCCTTGGCGGCGCCTCACCTCGGCCCTCAGCGAGTAGAAGCTCCAGTCGCCGTAGCTGCCGTTGATGCCGCGCAGGACGCCGAGCCCGTGGTTGATGTCGTGGAGCGCGCCCGGCAGGTCGTTCGTCTTGATCCGCGCCCGGGCCCGGTAGTAGTACACCTCGGTCACGCCCTCGGGCTTGAGCTTCGAGAGCTCGAGCGCGCGGCTGAAGTTCTGGATCGCGGCCTGGTAGCGTCCGCCCTCGTACTCCCACAGGCCGAGCAGCCGGTGGGGGTCTCCGCTCTTGGGGTCGTAGCGCATCGCCTGGCGGGCATCGCGGTCGGACAGGGGGTCCTTGAGCCAGAGCCTCGCCTCGCTCCGGCAGATATAGGCCGGGGCCCAGTCGGAGCGGACCTTGAGCGCCTCGTCGCAATAGCCGAGGGCCCCGCTGTAGTCTCCCCGTATGATCCGCTCATAGCCCTGCTCGACGAGCTTCTGAGCGCGCTGCCCGGTCGTCAGCGGAAACTGGAAGGCCTGGGCCGCCGTAAGAGGCCACAGTATTAGGAAAGAGCCAAACACGACCTCAATATAGCCGGAATCCCCCTTCCTTTCAAGAATCCCCTGGTTAAAGAACGGCAAAAAACGGCGGAACGCAGAGGAACGCAGCGGGAGGTCACGGAGAGGACTCTACTTGAGGGCGATGAGGCCGGCGGCTACCAGGATCGGGACGACGACCGCCACGATCGCCTCGCCGGCGACGAAGCCGGAGGCCAGGGGCACCAGGTGGCGCTGGTGGGAGGTCTTGTGCAGCCGGCCCCAGACGAACTCGATGACCGCGCCGACGAACATCGGGACGATCGCGGCGCCCGGGACCAGCATGCCGATGCCGAGGCCGGTCGGCGACGGCGTCCACTTCTTGTAGGAGGTCCCCTCGAGGACGGTGAAGGCGACGCCGAGGACGGAGGCGACGACCAGGGCGGTCAGCGCCCCCGGAGGGAGCGCCGAGAGGCCTTGCGACAAGAGCTGCGCGAAGCCGGCCCACTTCTGGGAGATCGGGGACTGCAGGCCGTGGTCTCCGCCGATGCCGTAGGTCGAGCGCAGGAGCGGGTAGACGTAGGACACGGCCGCGGCCCCGACGGGGACGGCCAGGAGCTGCACGTAGGTCAGGTAGCGCGGGGTCGAGCCGATGAGGTGCCCGGTCTTGAAGTCCTGCATGAGACCCTCGGATTCGGCGACGATCGAGCCCGTGACGCCGCTGGCGATCATGTTCGGGCCGATCTGCCCCGGCGCGATGATGCCGAAGATCGCCTGCATCATGTTGGAGAGGGCGCTGATCGGGCCCCAGTTCGTCTCGCCGAGGACGCGGAGGCCGACGAGCATGAGCGGGAGCGTGAACGCCATCGCCGCGAGCGTCATCCAGACCGGCATGCCCAGCATGAACTTCTGGACCAGGATCAGGGCGACGGCCGACGCCGCCGCGCCGATGGCGACCCACGACATCGGGAAGTCGGAGCTGTGGATCTTGGAGCCGGAGAAGCTCTGGAAGGTGCGGGCCATCACGCGCCACTTGAGGAAGAGGGCCGCGAGCCCTCCGGCGACGAGCAGGCCGGTGGCCGGCCACATGACCCAGAGGAGGACCTTCTTGCGCACCAAGGCCTCGATCACGCCGTGCTCGACGAGCATCGGCGGCGCCCAGCACCAGGAGATCATGGTGCCGAGGAGCATGCTCGCGTTGATGCGGAGGCCGACGAGCATGCCGGAGCCGATCGAGAGCAGGCTCCAGCCCATGCCGAAGGCCATCGAGGCGCCGTTGGCGCCGAGGGCGAGCATCTCGGGGATGCGGTACCAGGCCTCGCCGATGAGCCGCGCGTCCTCGCGCAGGACCATGACCAGGCCGCTGACGACGGTGCCCGCGCCCATCGAGCGCGCCGCGTGCTTGGCCTCCTTGCCGCGCGAGTCGAGCACGATCAGGGTCTCCGCCGCGGCCACGCCGTCGGCATAGGTGAGCTTCTCGTCGACGACGAAATGCTGCCGCATCGGGACGGCGAGCAGGACGCCGAGGATGCCGGCGGTCGTGAGCCAGGCGAACGACTGCCAGCCGGTCAGCGTCATCTCGAAGCCGATGCCGGCCTGCCCGAGCAGGTCGAAGGCGGCCATGAGCACGCAGAGGAACGCGGTCTGGCCGGCGCAGGTGCCCATCGTCTGGACGATGTTGTTCTCCCAGCGGTTATAGTCCTTGAAGGCGATCCCGAGGGCGAGGTAGCCGAAGAACGCGGAGACGACCGAGATGTTGGGGCCGAAGCCGAGCTTCATCACCACGTAAGGATAGGAGCCGCCGATGATCGCCGCCACCAGCAGTCCGGCGCCGATGGCTCTCGGCGTGAGCTCCTTGACGTGCGCCGGCTTCGCGGGGGCCGCCGACAGCTCGTAGGATATCTCGGGGGCGGCGGCCGCGGGGGAACTCATCGAGGCGCCATCACCGCGGACGCCTTCACCGTGGCGATGAACGGGTCCGGGTAGAGCCCGAGCACGAAGATCCCGACGGCGGCGACGGCCAGGCCGCAGGTCAGGTAGAGGCCGGCCGGCATCGGCTCGGGCCGGCGGGCCCGTTTGAAGAACATGTGGTAGACGATGAGCAGGTAGTAGTAGACCGACACCACGCTGTTGACGACGCCGACGACCGCGAGCGCGTAGAGCTTCGCTTCGACGGCCGCGGAGAAGACGTAGAGCTTCGCGATGAAGCCGCCGAGGGGCGGGATGCCCGCCAAAGACAGCAGGAAGAACGCCATGAGCAGGGCCGTCGGCAGGTTCCGCTGGGCCATGCCGTCGTAGGCGTCGAGCTCGTAGGAGTCCTGGTTGCCGACGAGGATCGCCACCGTGAACGCGCCCAGGTTCATGAAGAGATAGACGAGGGAGTACATCAGGACGCCCTCGATCCCCTTCGGCCCCCCCGCCACGAAGCCGATCATGATGTAGCCCGCCTGCGCGATGGACGAGTACGCGAGCAGCCGCTTTACGTTCGTCTGGAACATCGCGGTGAGGTTGCCGACGGTCATCGTCAGCATCGCGAGGAACGAGAACAACGAGGCCAGCTCCACGCTCGAGGCGGGCAGGAGCTGCAGGAAGACCCGCACCATCACCGCGAGGGCCGCGACCTTCGGGGCGATCGACAGGTAGGCGGTGACCGGCGTCGGCGCGCCCTCGTAGGCGTCCGGCACCCACAGGTGGAACGGGGCGATCGAGGCCTTGAAGCCGAAGCCGACGGCCAGAAGCAGCAGGGAGAATACGAGCAGCGGCGTCGTCTCGAGCTGCAGCCCGACCAGGCGGGTCGTGCCCGCCGCGCCGTAGAAGAGCGAGATGCCGTAGACCATGATCGCCGCCGAGAACGTGCCGATCAGGAAGTACTTGATCGCGCCTTCCGCGGAGCGGAGGTCCGTGCGGTGAAAGCCGGTGAGGATGAACGACGAGATCGAGATGAGCTCGAGGGCGAGGAAGACGAGCAGCAGGTCGACCGCGGAGACGAGCAGCATCATCCCGAGGCTCGCGAAGAGGACCAGCGCGGCGAACGAGCCCAGGTGCGCGTTCGACGGGATCGGATAGTCGAGCGTGAGGATGAGCACGACGACGGTCGTGAGCAGCACGATGACCTTGAAGAAGAGGCTGAGCGGGTCCGCGACCCACATCGCCCCGGCGAGCGCGGGCTCGGCGGTGTAGGGCGTCGCCCCGAGCATCATCACCAGCGCGATGGCGGCGGCGATCCACCCGAAGTGGAACAGCACCTTGCCGTGGCGCGCGGGCGTCCAGAGGTCCACGCCCAGCAGGAGGAGCGCCAGTCCGGCGAGGACGATCTCCGGATAGAGGAGATGGATGCCTTCGAGCATGTTACTTGAACACCGTGGACAGCGAGTTGACCATGTGGTTGATCGTCGGGTTCATCAGGTCGAGCGCGAGCTTCGGCCACACGCCGAGGACGACGGTGAGCGCCGTCAGCGGCAGGACCGCGGCGAGCTCGCGGCCGTTGATCTCCTCGAGCGTGCTCCACTTCGCGTTCAGCGGGCCGAGGAAGACCTTCTGGATCATCCGGAGGAAGAAGGCCGCGGTCACGAGGATGCCGGAGACCGAGAGGATCGTCCACAGCGGGTAGCGCTGGAAGGCGCCGAGGAACGCCATGAACTCGCCCCAAAATCCCGCCAGGCCGGGGAGCCCGAGGGAGGCGAAGGCCGTGATCATCATGAGGCCGGTGTAGATCGGCACCCGCGCGCCTAGGCCGCCGAACGCGGAGATGTCGCGGGTGTGGGCGCGGTCGTAGACGACGCCGACGAGCAAGAACAGCGCCCCCGTGATCAGGCCGTGCGCGATCATCTGGAGCATCGCGCCGGTGAACCCGGTGGAGGAGACGGCCGCGATACCGAGCAGGCAGTAGCCCATGTGGTTGACCGAGGAGTAGGCCACCATCTTCTTCATGTCCGTCTGCGCCATCGCGCAGAGCGCGCCGTAGAGGATGCCGATGAAGGCGATCACGATCAGCGCCGGCAGGAACCACTTGAAGCCGAGCGGCAGGATCGGGTAGCAGATCCGGAGGATGCCGTAGCCGCCCATCTTCAGCAGCACGCCCGCCAGGATCACGCTGACGGCGGTCGGGGCCTCGACGTGCGCCAGCGGCAGCCAGGTGTGGAACGGGAACGCCGGGACCTTGATCGCCATGGCGAAGTACAGGCCCAGGAAGATCATGATCTGGTAGTTCTCGTTCAGCCACGCCGGGTTCGTCGTCGCGATCCGGCCCATCTCGACCATGTCGAAGGTGTGGGGCGTCGTGTTGAAGTAGAGCGCCAGGATGCCCAGCAGCATGAACACGGAGCCGAAGAGCGTGTAGAGGAAGAACTTGATGGCCGCGAACTCCTTCTTCGGGCCGCCCCAGATGCCGATGAGGAAGTACATCGGGACGAGGCAGATCTCCCAGAAGACGTAGAAGAGGATGAGGTCGAGCGCGCAGAAGACGCCGAGCATGCCGACGTCGAGGATCAAGAACCAGAACCAGTACTCCTTCGCGCGCTCCTCGATGTTCATCGAGAAGATGAGCGAGAGGAGCGTCAGGAGCGTGGTCAAGAGGACCAGCGGCAGGGAGAGCCCATCGACGCCGAGGTAGTACTGGACGTTGAAGGTCGGGATCCAGTCCCAGCGCTCCACGAACTGCATGCCGGTGGCCTCCACCGTCGTGCTGAAGTTGGCGAGCAGCGCGAGCGAGAAGAGGAGCGAGACCGCCGCGGCCCCGAGGCCGATGCCGCGGATCAGCGTCTTGTTGTCGCGGGGCACGAACAGGATCCCGAGGGCTCCGAGGAGCGGGGTGAAGATCGTCCAGCTGAGCAGGTTCATGGCGTTATCGGTTCTCCCTTCTTAGTGTCCAAACACGATCATCGCGAACAGCGTGAAGGCCAAAGCGATGTAGAGCAGGTACTCCTGTACCTGGCCGCGGACGAGCGCGCGCAGGCCGCTGCCCGCCCACGCCGTGCCCGTCCCCGTCAGGTCCACCGCGCCGTCGACGAAGACGGAGTCGATGAAGTTCTGGAAGTCGGAAAGGACCAGCGTGACGTGGCCCCACAGGTCGACGAAGATCCGGTCGACGATGTTGACGTCGATCCAGAAGCACACCTGGGCGAGGATGTCGGAGCCGCGGACGAGCAGCAGGAAGAAATCGTCGAAGCCGTAGCGCCTCTCCAGCAGGTTGAACGCCGGCATGAGCGCGGTCTCGATGGATTCCGCCTGCCGGAAATCGCCGGAGCCGTAGAGCTTCCACGACAGCCCGAGGCCTAGGGCGAGGGCGCCCATCGCCGCATAAAGCAGGAACGCGGGGTGCTCCGCCGGCCCGGCGTGCGCGCCGGCGGCCTCAAGGGCCGGCTCCGGCGTCGCGAAGCTGACGAAGTGCGCGAACGTGTGGCCGTGCTCCAGGAACAAGCCGGCGCCCGCGGCGAGGAGGGCGAGGACCCACAGCGGGCCCGTCATCGTCGTGGGCGACTCGTGCGCGTGCAGCCACTTGTGGTGGTCGCGCCCGGTCCCGAGGAAGGTCATGAAGAACATCCGGCACATATAGAACGTGGTCAGGGCGGCCGTGAACACGCCCAGCCCCCACATGAGCGGGCTCTTGTGATACACGGCGGCGAGGATGGCCTCCTTCGAGAAGAAGCCGGAGAGCCCGGGGAAGCCGATGATCGCGAGCGTCGCGATCCCCATCGTGACGCAGGTCTGCCACATCTGCTTCGACAGGCCCCCCATCTCGCGCATGTCGTTGGTGTGCATCGAGTGGATCACGGAGCCCGCGCCGAGGAAGAGCAGCGCCTTGAAGAACGCGTGCGTCACGAGGTGGAAGAGGCCCGAGGTGTAGCCGTCGGGGCCGCAGCCGAGCGCCATCATCATGAACCCGAGCTGGGAAACGGTGGAGAAGGCCAGGACTCGCTTGAGGTCGTAGGCGACGAGCGCCATCGTCGCCGCCATCAACGCCGTGATCAGGCCCGTCCAGGCCACGACGTCGGAGGCGACCGAGCTCGCCGCGTAGATCGCGAAGGTGCGGGCGACGAGGAAGATGCCCGCCGCGACCATCGTGGCGGCGTGGATGAGGGCGGAGACCGGGGTCGGGCCCTCCATGGCGTCCGGCAGCCAGATGAACAGCGGGACCTGGGCGCTCTTGCCGACCGCGCCCAAGAGCAGCAGCAGGCCGATCGCGGTGGCCACGCCGGGCTGGATCACGTGGACCTGCTTGGCGATGAACTCGATGTCGAAGGTGCCGACCGCCTGGAACAGGAGCAGCATGCCCAGGTAGAAGCCGAGGTCGCCGAGTTTGGTCGTGATGAAGGCCTTCTTCGAGGCGTAGGCCGGGCCGGGCTTCTCGAACCAGAAGCCGATGAGCAGGTAGCTGGAGACGCCCATGAGCTCCCAGCACGCGAACACGATGAGCAGGCTGCTGGAGGTGACCAGGCCGAGCATCGCGGAGGTGAAGAAGCCGATGTAGGCGAAGAACCGCTTGAAGCGCGGGTCGTCGTGCATGTAGCCCAGCGAGTAGATGTGCACGAGGAAGCTGACGGTGGTCACCACGAACAGCATGAACACCGCGGGGCCGTCCATGAACGTGCCCAACTGGAACGGGACGTCCCCGACCGTGAACCAGTCCCAGCGCTGTACGACCGGCTCCTTCGGAATCGAGAGCTGGTGCGTCAGCATCGCGTAGAGGATGTTGCAGGAGGCCAGCCAGCAGAAGCCCATCGCCGCCACCGACAAGAGCGGCATGAGCGACTTCGGGCCGTCTTTGCCCACGAGGAGGACGATGATGGAGACGATCAGCGGGACGAGAGGGATCAAGTAGACGTGGTCGATCATGGGGCTTACCCGCGCAGCAGGTTGTAGTCCTCCGCGTAGACGGTCGAGACCTTCCGGTAGATGGCCAACACGAGCGCCAGCCCGACGACGATCTCGGCGGCGGCGATCGTGATCGTGAACACCGTGAAGGCCTGGCCCAGCACGCTGTGGGCGTGCGGGAAGAGGTAGCGGTTGAACGCCACGAAGTTGATGTTGGCCGCGTTGAACATCAGCTCGACGGACATCAGGATGCCGATGACGTTGCGGCGGGTCAGCGCTCCGAAGAGCCCGATGACGAAGAGCCCGGCCGAGAGGAAGAGGTAGTGGGAGAGGGTCATTTCGCCTCCCTCGCCGGCTCTTCCTTGTCGTGGTGCGAGTAGAGGATCGCTCCCGCCAAGGCCGCCAGCAGCACCAGGGAGACCAGCTCGAAGGGGACCGCGAGGTCCGTGAGGAGGAGCCTGGCGATCGCGCGGGTCGTCGGCGTCGCCGGCGCGAGCTGGGTGTGCGAACGGTAGAGCTCGATGTAGCGCGCCATGCCCCACAAAGACGCCCCGGCGAGGAAGACGCCGGCGAGCCACTGCTGGTTCGTCTGTCGCAGGAACGTCTCCGACTGGCGCGCCGCCAGGAGCACCACGAAGAGCACGAGCACCGCGATGCCGCCCACGTAGACGAGGATCTGGGCGACGAAGACGAAGTCCGCCCCGAGCGTGGCGAAGATGCCGGCGACCGCCGCGAGGCAGAGGCCGAGGCTGAGGGACGAGTGCAGCACGTTGCGCAGGGTGACGACGCAGAGCGCCGACACGAGCGTCACCGCGGCGAGCAGATAAAAGGCGATCTCTTGCATGTTACCTTCGGGCCTGCACGGTCTGGATCTGCATCTGACCTTCCGGGGCTTTCCACTCCTTCTCCCGTCGGTCGAAGTAGCGTCCGATGAACTCGAAGCCCTTCTTCCAGCCCCGGACCATCTCGTCGCGCTTGGCGAACAGCAGCTCGTAGTCGAGGGAGTGCCAGACGCTCTTGGGCTTCGTCGGGCACGCCTCCTCGCACAGCCTGCAGAAATTGCACTTGCCGAAGTCGATCGAGTACCAGTCGATCTTCGCGACCTTCTTCTTCACCTCGGCGTTCTTCGGGTCCGGGATGGTCGCGTTCTCGAGCAGGATGCAGGACGACGGGCACGCCTTCACGCACAGGTTGCAGGCGATGCAGGTGTCGGCGTCGAACAGCAGCGCCCCGCGGAAGCGCTCGTAGGGCACGAGCTTCTCCGTCGGATACTGGACCGTGATGGCGGGCTTGAAGAGGTACTTTAGCGTCAGCCAGAGGCCCTGGCAGATCGCGGAGGCGGCGGAGCCGACTTCTTGGAAGTACTCGATCATATGAAGAGGAGGTAGAGCCCGGCGAGGGCGATGTTGGCGAAGCTCCAGGGGAGCAGGAACTTCCAGTTGAAGTCCATCACGCGGTCGACGCGGAAGCGCGGGAACGTCCACCTAAACCACAGGAAGCAGAACACGATGAAGAGCACCTTGCCCAAGAACCACGCCCAGCTCGGCACCAGCGTCAACGGCGTCCAGGGGAAGGGAGAGGCCCCTCCGCCGAGGAAGAACGCCGCCGCGAGGCACGAGGCGAGGAACACGTAGGCGTACTCGGCGAGGAAGAAGAGCGAGAACTTCATGCCCGCGTACTCCGTGTGGAAGCCGGCGACGAGCTCGGACTCGGCCTCGGGGAGGTCGAAAGGGATGCGGTTCGTCTCGGCGACGGAGGCGATCAGGAACGTCAAGAACGCGATCTGGCCGACGACGGGGTAAAAGATGAACCAGCGCGGGAAGACGTCGGCCCAGTAGCCGGCCTGCGCGTCCGCGATGCGGGTCAGGTTCAGGGAGCCCGCGAACATCAGTACGGGGACGATCGAGAACGTCCGGGGCAGTTCGTAGCTCACGAGCTGCGCCGCGCTGCGCAGGCCGCCCAACAGCGAGTACTTGTTGCCCGAGCCCCACCCGGCCATCATGATGCCGATCACCGAGGCGCCGGCGACCGCGAAGATGTAGAGCGCGCCGACGTCGAGGTTCGCCGCCGAGAGCTCCTTGCCGAAGGAGACCGGGGCGAACGCGAGGATGCACGGGGCGACGACGACGAGCGGCGCCAGGCGGTGGACCCACTTGTCGGCGCTGACGGGCGTGATGTCCTCCTTGAGAAGGAGCTTGATGCCGTCGGCGACCGTCTGCAGCACGCCGTGCCAGCCGCCGACGTACATCGGCCCGAGGCGGCTCTGGATGTGGGCCGAGATCTTCCGCTCCCACCAGACGAGGAAGATCGGGGCGACGAGGATGAGGTGGAGGACGACGAGGATCTTGATCGCCGCCCAGACCACGTCGGTGACGAGCTTGGGCCAGCCCTGTCCGGCGACCGCCTTGGCGATGGCGTCGTACAGGTACGGGGTCCAGCGCGAGAGCTCTCCGATCGCGGCGGCGGCGCCCAGGCCACCGAGGACGATGAAGGCCAAGATGGCGGCCGAGAGCTTATAGCCCGGCACGTCCCAGATGTGCTTCCACCGCTGCGTGGGCCAGTAGCGGTCGTTGGTGAGGAGCCTTCCTTTGTAAGCCGGGTTGAAGACGGGCTTCGGGAGTTCCTTCTTAGGCGGCGGCGCGGGCTTGGGCGCGGCGGGCGCGGCGGCGCCCGCCGAGGAAGGCGCCGCTGGAGCCGGAGCGGCCGCGGGGTTGGCAGCCGGCGGCTCGGACGGCTGTTTGGTCGCCGGCGCCTTCGGCGCCGGCTCCGAGTTGTCGTGCTTCTTCGTCACCGATCCACCTCGCCCAGCACGATGTCGATCGAGCCCAGGATCGCGATCACGTCGGCCATCTTCTGCCCCACGAGCATCTCCTGCAGGATCGCGAGGTTGATGAAGCTGGGCGCCCGTACGTGCAGCCTAAACGGGCTCTGCCCCCCGTCCGAGACAAGGTAGATGCCGAGGTTTCCGCGAGCGCCTTCGACGTGCGCGTAGGCCTCTCCGGGCGGCGGCTTCGGGACCTTCGCGACGCCCTTGGCGGCGAAGTCCCCCTCCTTCATCTGCGCGAGGCACTGCTCGACGATCGAGATGGACTGCCGCATCTCCTGGACGCGGCAGAAGTAGCGGTCCCAGCAGGAGCCGGTCTTGCCGACGGGGACCTCGAACTTCACCTTGTCGTAGGCGGCGTAGGGCTCGAAGACCCGCGCGTCGTAGGCGACGCCCGAGCCGCGGAGGTTCGGCCCCGACAGCCCCCACGCGATCGCCTTCTCCTTCGAGATGAGCCCGACCGTCTGGGTGCGGTCCATGAAGATCGGGTTGTAGGTGAGGAGCGTATCGTATTCGTCGAGCCGGGGCTTGAAGTACTCGAGGAACTCCTGGGTCTTGGCGATCCACTCGGGCGGCGTGTCCATCATCACGCCGCCGAGCCGGATGTAGTTGTAGGTCAGGCGCGCTCCGCAGAGCATCTCGAAGAGGTCCAGCACCATCTCGCGCTCGCGGAAGGCGTACAAAAACGGCGTGAACGCCCCGATGTCGATGCCGTAGGTGCCGAAGAAGAGGAGGTGGCTCGCGATCCGGTTCATCTC